>JASGGT010000024.1:0-26265 GCA_047602655.1 Desulfovibrio sp.
CCGCTTGTATTGATGCACCATCTGTCGCGCCAGTAATATTCGGCAGTCCAGCCTTAACGCTCTTGCCCAGTTCAGCGGCGCTTGCGGCCTGCGTGATGGAATCGCCGTCTTTCAGCAGCGGCACCTTGAATTTCTGGGCGTCTGCATCCAATGCGAATTTGGCGCAGTTCCCCGTCAGGGCCACCTGGGCGGCAAAGGCCGCATAGGTGCAGGTGAGCAGTTTGCCGCCAGCGAGATACGTGTCGTAAAACTCCCTGAACTGATCTTGTGTATATTCTGCCCCGTCAGCCAGGACTGCACCGTTGGGCACGTAGCTGTCAGCGCAAAGCATGGTTACAATGCTGCCGATCATGGTTGTGCTGAGGGCTGTGATGCCGCTTTCAACCCCGTCCAGCCGCGTATCCTGCTGGGTGTTTTTTGTTTCCGCTTCTGACATGCGGCTGAGCATGTTGTCCGGCACGGCCTGTTGCGCCGCGTGGGCGGCAGTTAGGGCAGTCTGGGCGCTTGCTGCTGCGCTGTCAGCTTGTGCCGTGGCGGCGCTCACGCTTGCTTCAGCAGCTTCCGTTACCGTTTGCGCCGCAGTGGCCGCGCTAGTCGCGGCGGCAGCGGCAGAATGCGCGGCGGCGGTGGCGCCTTGAGCTGCTGCGTCACGGCTGGAATAGACGGAAGCAACCACTTCTTCCGGCGACTTGTCGCTGGTGGCGGGCATGATAACGGCGCGCGCGAGTTTTTCGTTCAATTGCTGAAGTTCCGCAGTGGCCTGATCCAGCCCGTCTTCAATGACCTGCGGATCAAAGCGCGAGGCGGATATGAGATCAATGCCCTGAGCGAAGGGCATGTTGCGTACTATGGCAAGTCGCCAACCTGCGGGCAGGGGCGCTCCATCGTGCAGATAGGTGACAGTGCCGCCGCTCTCGCCGATGGTGGCTGCCCAGCCCTGAGCAGGGCAGGTGTCCCCCTTGGGCGATGTGAGGCTGATGTTAAGCTGGTCTGTGCTCCAGACCTTGAAAGCAAAAGGAAAGGCCGTTGCTGCGCCATTGCCTTCATACACGGCGCGACTGGGGCTGTAGGGCAGGGTCATGCCTCGCTCCTTGCTGTTTTTGTGTGATTGCAGGGCGCGATCAGCGCACGGCAAGCCAGGGGTCTTCCACCGGGCGGTCGCTTCGTTCGGATGCGGCGGCGCTGCGGGCCGGGGGCAGGCTGGCGGCATAGAGCTGCTCCAGCTCGGCTGCCTTCTGGCTGCTGCCTTTAAGCAGTGGGGCGGCTATGAGCGCGGCCAGCTTGCGGGCCAGCATGTGGGCGAAGAGGTCGTCAAAAAGACGGCTGTTGCGCACGTCTTCCGTGTACAGGACAAGGGCGCGCGCAGCATCGGTGAGCAGCAGCGATCCATCGCCCGCAGCGTTCTGCGCCAGGCAGAAGGGTCGGGCCGCAATGCCCTCGTGGCGCACCTCGTGTACCTTGAGGCAGTCATCGGGCAGGGCGTAGGCAAAGCGGAATTCCGGCGCGTAGCCTTCGGGCAGCGGCACAAGGGCCATCCATGTTCTGCGCTGGGCAAAGCTCCAGGGAAAATCGCGCAGCACCTGCCGCCGGGCGGAATCCCAGTACAGGCGGCATTGCAGGGCCTCGGGCGTGTTTTCCTGCTCCGAGGCGACGCTGCGCGTACCCAGAAAGCCCAGCGCGCGGTTCCACACGCTTATCTGGCTGATGGTCATGGCGGTTCCTGTGATGAAGGGGAGAAAAGCTCCGGCCTGCCCCGCAGGGAGCCGGAGGCTGAATGCGGGCGGGGCCTTAGCCGGCCATGATGGCAGGCTCGTAAGGCAGGTCTTCCTCCCGCGTGAGGGCGGCAAAGATGCGTCCCTTGCTCACGGTTTTGCCGTCAACAGGTGTGACGGCAAAGGTCAGACGCAGCCAGCTTTTGCGTACACCCTGAGGCAAAAAACGAAGATAGGGGCGCTCACCAAGGCCAAGGCCGGGAGCTTCCACCGGGTTCTGCACCGTCACCAAAGCTCCGGGAACGGCAGTCCATGGGCCATCGGCGTGGTCCGCCTCCTCCATGCAGATGGTGAGGCTTTGCGTTTCGTCCGGCGTAAAGGCCTCGGTTACGGAAAGCCGCAAGGGCATGGGTTCCATGCGCCCGGGAAGCTTCAGTCCGGTAAGAGCCACAGGCTGGCCCGTGGCGTTCGCTGTAAGGGGGCCTTCAAAAAAAACGGAGTTGCGGTCGATAATAGCCATGAAAACTCCTTTGGCATGAGAGTGGAAGAACGACAAAAAGGGCCGATTGCCGCGTGGAAGCCCCGCTAAGGGCCTCCACTCTTTGCAACGGATTGTGGTTAGGCCACCACGCCTTCGCTGGAGAGTACGGCATCGCACTGGCGCACAGGGCGGCCATGCAGCACCGGCACGGCCTTGGAGTCAAAGAATTCGCCGTACTGCAGCTGCACGTTGCCCGCATCGGAGTTTTGCAATTCAAGGGCAGTGAGCACATCGGCATTGGCGTACCACACGGCCTTCTGGCGCAGGTGCTGGGGCATGAGGTTTTTGGCCTCGATGGTCAGCTTCTGCAGATCCACAAATCCGCTCTGCCCTTTGCGCTTGCCGAGAGAGGCCACGGGCAGGTTGGCGATGCGCACGATGCCACGCCAGTCGCGCACGGCAAGGCCGCAGCGCCAGTTGTACTTGTCGCCCACCACCTGATACTTGCGGCCGTCCGGATCCTGAGCCATGTAGGTTTTGAGGTCTTCGTGCGAGAGGCCGCCGTTGCTTTCCTTGGGGTAGACGCCGTGCACCGACTGCGCGCCCCACGAAACAAGCCACAGGGAGGTGCAGCCGTCCTCATCGCGCCCGCCCGCATCAAGCACGTTTTTGGCGTCCAGCGCGGGGTAGCGCATGGCAAGGCCGTTGAACTCATCGGGGTTCAGATTGCTGTTGCCGTAAAAGAGCGTGGCGGCCACCTTCTGGCGCATGGCCTCGGCAAAGGCCACGCCTTCGCTCATGCGAAAGGCCTTGTCGCGGCTGCCATAGAGGCGCAGTTCTTCCACATCCAGCTCCATGATGGCTTCAAGGATGCCGCAGCCCTCTTTGACCTGGCTCCACTGCGACTTGGAGGGCGGCGTGCCCTGATACAGCCTGCGCCAGTAAACTTCGGGCAGTCCGGTGCGGATGCGGGTGAGGTGGCCGTCGCTCTGGTTGGATTCCATCCAGAGAACATCGTCCATGATGTCATTGGTTTTGTTCATCAATTCGATGATCTGCCCGGCCTTGTCGCCACGGTAGAACTGTTCCATCTCGGCCAGGGACACCACCAAACCCATGGAATTAGCCATAATACCCTCGTCTTTTTGCAGATTGCTCAAAAAATGTTGTTGCTGTGCTGTGGGATGTGCAGGGGCGAAAATCAGATGCTTCCGCTGTGCGAGCTCCAGCCCGCGTACATGCGCTCTTCAAGCGGCGGCATGGAGCCGCCCGCCTGTCCCTGCACCAGACCGTCCTCCATGAGGGCATCGGCAAGGCGGTTGAAAAAGCGCAGCACGTCAGGGTTGTTGCCGTAGCCGGTCTGCTCCAGCAGTTGGCCGATGCGCTTGCTTTCATCAAACCGGTCAAGGGCAAGCTGGGCGCGCGCAACGGTGGCGGGCAGGTTTGCCCCGCCGATCTGCGGGTCTTCCGTGGTTTCCTTGCGCCATTTGTTGACCTGCTCCTGCCACTGGAGGCGCTGGCCTGCCTCATGTTCGCGCAGGCGCTGGGCAAAGGGGTCGGCCTGCTCATTTGCCTGGGCGGAATTTTCTGCGTCAGCGGCAGCCTGCTGTGATGCGGCGGCAGGAGCGGTGCCGCCTGTTCCTCCGTTGCTTTGGTCTGCGCCGGAAAAGCCGGGCGCAGATGAAGGGGTGTTTTCGGGAGTGGAGGAAGCCTCAGAAGGTGTCGAGATCATGAGCGTCATTCTCCTTGGTTTGCAGCAATCGGGGCAAATGCCCGGGGTTTGCCTGTTGCATGAGGCGCATAAGGCGCATGCCGATCATGCGCTGGCCCTCGGCGTAGAAAAGGCGTGAGCTTTGGCAGGATTCGGGCGCATTGCCTACATCCTCGGCGCTGAAGTTGCGGCACAGATGCAGCATCCAGCGCAGCAATACGCGGCCCTGAGGCTGGGCCATCAGCCCGTCCATTGCTGCCCTCATGGCCGCGTCAAACGTCTGGGCGCGGTTGGCGGCATGCTGATGCGTCTGTTGTCTGGTCTGGTTCTGCTGCTCCGCCTGTTCGTATGGGGCAAAAACATCCATCAACGATGTTCCTCCAGCTCTGCGCCATTGGGTTCATCCGGCTGCCCAACCTGTCCTGCCGCTCGCCCTGACGCATGTTCAGCGCGGGCAAGCCCCCCTGGCAGGGCGTTGCGCAGCAGACGCGTGATGCCGTCCAGCACGCTGCCCTGTTTTCCGTCCGGGCCGGAAAGCGGGCTTTGCGAGAGCTGGCGCACCATATCCACTCCCTTGCCGAGGGCTTCTGTGATGCCCTGCGTCTGTGCGGCATCAGCCCTGGCGGCGCGCAACTGCTGGCGCTCCTCCGGCGAGCGGGTGAGGCTCACTGGCAGGCCCAGACTTTCCGCATAATTATCAAGCAGATGATCCACATTGAGGGTGTCCAGGGCTTCGGGCCACGCACTGGACGCCTTGAGGGTCAGGGCCATGTACTGGTCTGCCGCATTGATGCCCACGAGCTTCTGGGCCTGCGCCAGCAGGGATACAAACTCCACGCGCAGGCGGCGGCCGGCCAGCTCGGGCGGGCAGGGGGGCAGCATGTCCAGATCGCGCATGCATTCGAATGTGCGGTCCATGAGGGGGATGAACAGCTCATCATGCAGGCGTTCCAGCACCGGGCCGACAAGCACCAGCTTTTCCTCCTCCCGCGCCGCGATTTCGCTGGCTGTCACGCCGCTGCGGCCGTCAAGGATGAGCTTGAACAGATCATTATACAGCCCCTTGCGTATCTGATCCTGAACCGACTCCATGGCCTTGCGTGCGGTGGCGAGGTCGGGGTTTATCTGCAACAGGGGCGTTGCCGCCTGAGGGCTTTGACCCGGCGCGCTGTCCACGTAGTTGACGCCGCCGGGGGTGAGATCAAGCCCCACGGAGCGCAGGCCCGCAGCCACGCTCATGGGCGGATCAACTGCCTTGTGGATGGCCTTGAGCGTGGTGACGCCCATCTGTTGCAGCATGCGGCAGTCGGGCAGGGCGTCCATGGCGGGCGAGCGCCCGTACACATCGTTGCCCGCCACATCCCAGCGCGGGCCAAAGCCCGGAAAGGAGCGAAAGCCCGAAACCTTGAGCGCATGGCGGTTGCCGTCGCGCCCTTCCAGCCAGTAGACGGAAGCCACGGGCATGCGGCTTGCGTCTGTCAGCCCGTGCTGCGTGTTTTCACGCGGGTACACGGCCTGAATGACGTTGCGCCGCTCTTCGGGATTGCGGCGCGCGGCCTCGCGTAGGGTTTCGGGCAAGGCCGAGGGGCCGAATGCCTGAACGATCTGGCGCAGGGTCATGGCGCTGCGGCGGAACACCGTATCCACCCGGCGCGTTGCATCGCAGTCCAGCGCATATTCCCCCGCGCACAGAGGGATAAAGCGGAACCCGTGCTGTGGGTCGGCCAGCTCAAAAACAAAGGCCGTGCCAAAGGTTCCCAGTTCGCCATACATGGTGTGCATGGCATTGTAGAAGTTTGACCGCTGAAACACGGTGCGCATCCGGTTGGCGACCTCGTCGAGCCAGGCCTGACCGGGGCGGCTGCGGGCCAGATCGGCATCGTCAAGGCTCAGGCGAAACCACGGCCGTGCCGGGCTGGTGAGCCCGCCCTGAAGGCCCGCCGCCAGCGTGCGCATGGCCAGAATGCCCGTGGCGTCCACAAGCCCGCGGTTGAGCATGGGGCCTTCTTCCGCCGCATCCACCTGCGGGTTCAGGCGGCAGCGCGTGGGCAGAAAGTGATCCGCCAGGCTTTGCCATGCCGCATCCCACGGTGCGCGGCGGCGCAACAGGGCATCGTGCCGCCGGGAAAGGGCCTGCACGTCCACAGCGTATTGCGCAGAGCTCTGCGCGGAACTCTGGGGCGCTGACTGCCCCGCAGGTGCAATGCCGTTCTGGATGTGTGCGGTCACGCTACTGCCCCAGCAGGGTTTTGCGCGTTGCGTCCGCGCGGTTGAGCGGGCTGGTGTACACAGAACCGTTGATGCCCGCCGCCTTGGCGGCCTTGTCTTTCTGGTTCTGGCGCGCCGCAGTGGCGGCCTCGGTTACGGGTTTTTCCACTTCCTGCTTGGGAACGGGCGCAACTGCGGGTACATCGGGCGTGCCGCCTCCTCCAAATCCCATGACGTTCTCCTTATGTTGAATGATTGCAGACAGGTCCTGCGGTGTGCAGAGCACCAGTACGCCGTCCACCCATGTCTTTTTGCGGGCATGCAGACATGCGCCGGGCAAGCGCCCGAGCACGCGGAATCCGCAGGCTTCGGCCAGCCTCCAGGCATGGCGGTTGGGGGTCGGGCAAAGCCCCATGACGGCTGAACAGTCGAGGTTTGCAAAAGCCCAGCTCAAGCCCCCGTGGGCCATTGGCACCGCCAACCGCGCCCACTGTCGAAAGGTGGTGAAATCAAACTCCCACACCCGCCCCCTGCGGGGACTGAACATGGCGCAGGCCAACAGTGGGGCCGGATTGGGCGCACACGCGCAGGCAGACTCCGGCGGTGGGCCGTAACAGCCCAGCAACACGCCTTTTTCCGGTGCGGTGATTGCCCGCCATTGCACCAGCGTGGGCTTGCGCAGAGAACTCATGGCGCAGGCCGTAAGGCCTTCGGCTTCCATGCGTTCAAAAGCAGCATCGCGGGCGCGTTGATCCACAATGGGGGCGTAGGTAAATCGCATCAGCGGCCTCCAAAAAAGTCGTAGTCTGTGCGAGCTCGGCGTGCGTCAGAGGCTGTTTCCTGCTGCGGTCTAAAACCCGTGACGGCGTAGCGCAGAGCGTCTGCCGCATGGCTTGCCCAGTCGTGCAAGGGGCCGGAGCCAGCCTGCGCGGCCTGCGATCCTTGCCCGGAGCCAGCCTTCCAGCGCCGTCTGTATGCCCGCAGGGCCTTTACTCCATGGGCGCAGGCAGCCGCATCAAACCAGAAGCGCGGCAACTGGCGGCGCAGGGCGTCTATGCCGTCAGCCAAAGAGAGAGCCGGGGCCAGGGTAAAGCGTATGCCGAGTTGGGCGGCGCTTTCCCAGCGGCTCAGGCCTGTGCCCAGTTCGCGCACGCGGATGTCGTGCGGGGCAATGTGGGTACCGTAAACAAATCCGCGTCCGGCAATGGTTCCATCTGGGATATTTGGGGCCGTTGCTCCTGCCGTTTCGGCAGGGCGGGCCTTGGCGGCCAGCACCTGCGCATAGTGCGCCAGTCCCTCGCCGGAAGCCTCGTAGTAGTCGAGAATGCGCCAGCAGCCCGATGGCTCCACCTGAAAAAACCAGATGGCCGTGGCATCATCCATGCCCAGATCCCAGGCTGTATGCACGGGAAGCTCCGGCGCGTGGGGCAAGGGGCGAATACGCCCCTCGCGTTCTGCTGCATCCAGCAGGGGCGCGTAGTAAGCACCGCGCACTGCCGCTGCAAAAGAGCACTCGAATTCCTGAAGATACTCTGCCTCGTCCATACCCCGGCGCGCCGCTGCCAGCTCCTGCTGCGGCAGGTAGCCAGTTTCGGAAGCGGGAAAGCGAAAGCGCGACCAGATGCCTTCTTCATCAGCGCCTGCCTGCTGCCACACGTCATAGAGCAGGTTGTCCGTGCCTTGAGGCGTGCCGCAAAAAAGCGCGCGTCCCTGACGGTCGGCCAGCATGGGGCGCAGCACTTGTGTCCACACCTCACGGGGCATATCCGCCGGTTCGTCCAGCACCAGATCATCCAGATACAGGCCGCGCAGGGCTTGCGCATTTTCCGTTCCCAACAGGCGAATGCGGCCCCCGGTGGGCAGCACGCAGACAAGCTCGCTTTCCAGAAATCGCGTGCCGGGCACGGCCCCGGCAAATTGCTTGCAGTAGGCCCAGGCGACTGCCTTGGCCTGCCCCAGAAAGGGCGCTGCATAGGCTGCCCGCCAGTCGTGCCTGCCCACGCGCAGAGCCTGACGCACCAGGTCATTGACCGCCGCCACTGTTTTGCCGAAGCGCCTGTGGCAGAGCAGCACGCAGAAGCGGGTGCGCTCCTCGTGAAAGCGCCACTGCAATGGGCGGGGGTAGTATGGGATGACGTGCGGCGCAGGCTGGGACATGGAAAATATCCTTGTTGTTAGGAGAAACAGTTGGTTGTTTGAGCCGTATTGCGGCTAGATTTTCTGCGCGGGCGGTTTGCCGGATGCGCCTGACTCCTTGGGCAGTGCCCGCGGCGAAGTTCTGGGCAAATCGGCGGGCAGCCTGCCGGACGCAGCGCTTGGGGGGCCGCCCCACACAACCACCATCCTGGGCGGGGCATCGGGGGAGGCCTCATCGCGCAGGGAGCGCAGGATTGCATGCAGTTCCTTAATTTCTTTGACGATATCGATACTTTTTTCCGCAATGTCAGCAGCGCTGAGGGTGCGGGTGAGCAGGTCTAGCCGCTGCTCAAGGCTGTCGAGCAGGGGAGAATTGCGGCAACTGCTTTTGCGTTTTGCGGGGGGCATCAGTTGCAGCCTCCCGCAGCATCAGCCCCCGTGCGGCACGCGAAAGCCGCGCCAGCCTGAGGCACGAGGCGCAGGCGGTCTTCCTGCCGTTCAAAGCTGTGCTCAAGCCGCTCAAGCAACCTGTCCAGACCAGAAATGCGCACATTGAGCGCCTGGATTTCACCGCGCAGGGCCGCCAGCTCATTGTGCAGGCCTGCCAAGTCTGCGGTATCGGGGGCGAGTCGCAGGTTTTCTTCAATGGCGCTGAGCCTGCGGGTAGTTGCGGCCTCACGCCGGGTATCGCGCTGTACGTGCAGCAGATAGTCCTCCTGCCGTACAAAGGCCCGACGCAGGCTCCACAAGGCCCAGGCAAACAGCCCCTGCACAAGCAGAACAAGCAGGCTTGCCCCTGTGGAAGAGAAAATGTCCATCATTACAGTATCCTTCAGGTCTGTCGGCCTGCTCAAAAGTAAATGGGCTCAGCGTGTTGCCAGATTGCTGCGGGCATGGACCGGCCTAAAATCCCAGCCCCAGCATGCCCAGCAGCAGGGTCATGATCTGGTTCAGGGCCGAGGGCGGCAGATGGTCGCTCCAGCCCGGAAAAAACAGGGGAATAACGATGAGCCTCCCCGCTACCTCCCAGCAGAATAAAAGGGAAAGCATCCAGCCGAGAAAGGAGCGCCACAGCCGCAGCATGCTTGGGGGCGCACCGCCCACCTCAGCCTCGTTGATGCGGCTTTGCGCGTCGTTCTGGCGGTTGCGGTCGGGCAGGATTTTGCCCACAGCTCCGGTGATGCCGCCCAGCAGATTTCCAAGCAGCGCCCACATGTCAGTTTGCCTCCCGTTCAAGTTCTCCAAGATACTGGGCCAGAGCCTTTACCCTGTTGCGCCAGCCTTCAAGAAACACCTTGAGGGACGGACGGCGGGCAGCCAGATCACGGTAAAAGGCATCGCGCAGGCGCAGGATTTGTCGGGCGGCAAACCACTGGAGGTTGGCAGATTCCAGCGCTTCGGCCAGCTCTGCGGTGCGGGGGCCGGAGATGCCGTCCTCGGCAATGGGGCGGTAGTGGTCGAGCTGAGCTTCGCCAACGGCGTTCATGCCCTGCTGCAACTGGCGTACGGCTCTGGCTGGCCCCATATTGACCGCGCCATCGTACAGGGCCACTGCCAGGGGCAGGGGGAGGGCAGCGCAGCAAAGGGCATCCCAGAAGTGTTTTTTGAAGAGTGCTGCGGCCTGCTGCCGGGTGCAGGCGCGAATGTCATCCGCATCCACATCGCCGTCCATATCCAGATCAAGACCGCTGTATGTGCAGTTGGGGGTACGTGCAGCAGAGCAGCCATCGCAGCATCTGTGCTGGCGCAGGCATTCCTGCCGGGCCTGCTGGGCAAGATCCTGCACCCATCGCAGGGAAACTCCGTACATGGTCAGGCCGCCCGGATCAGCGGGATGGTCTGTGAGGCCGCCTTCCCATCTGGCGGTGAAAGTATGGGCTGTATCAAACAGGTTGGGCATGATGAGGCTCCTTGGCATGGTGTGGCCGCAATGAGCGGCGTGAGGAGAACATGCCAAAAAGTAGGGCGCGCGTAAGACTGAAAGGTTTCAGCAGCGTCAAAGGCTCAGGATGCGTTGTTTTTGCAGAATGTTCGCAGAAAATGAGGAGTTTGTGGCAAAAAAAGCCAGCATAAACGCTGGCTTAAATTTTTTAAGGGTAGGCAGTCTGCTGCTTTTTACTAAATTTACAGCCCATTATCTTGTTTTTGGGCAGAAATTTGCGCGGAATCGCCAAGCATCAGCAGCAGTTTGGCCTGCGAGGGAACGGAGCTTTCTTTTTTCAGAATCTGCCATACGCGGCGGTCGGATACGCCGTGACGGCGCGCCAGGCTGGACACCGCAGCCGTGCTGCTTGAGCCGCGTCCAGTGCTGCGTGAAAAACCTTTAACGATCTCATGCTGCCGGAGGCGGGTCACAAGCGCTGTGCAGCGGGGCACATACAGGCTTGTGCCGCCAAAGCACGCCATAAGCTTGCGCAGGCATTTAAGACCAAGGGTTTTACGCAATGGATGGGTTCTGTCCTTGGGCACATTGCGCGGTACGCGTATGCATTGCCCGCCAAAGACGCGCAGCACCCCCCAGAATTGCTTCATGTCGTTGAGGGCCCTCCATATCTGGCGCGCATTGTCGGGCAGGTGGTTGATAAGCTCGCGCCACTGTTCTTCTGTTTCAGCCATACGCAGGGCATGGCCCCAGGCCGGATTATTTTTGCGGCGTATGCGTAAATCGCCCTCTGGGGCAGGGGTTTTCGCCTCCGGTGTGGCAAGTTCTGGTTGATTGTCATCGGGTTTTGCCGGGTCAATGAGCCTATTGGTCATAGCGCGTCTCCACTGGTTGGCAGGAGCGCGCGGATATGCAGATTGCGGGCGATTCTGGCGCTGAAGGCGGGGTTTGCGAGCGGATGCGGAACTGCGCGGGAAATTCCTGATCCATCTGGCAGGCCAGAAGACGCAGGTGGTCGATGACGAGGCGCAGTATGGGCTGCTGGATGGCGCACTCGCCAGAGTGTAAGGAATCCAGCACAGCGCTCAGGTTACGGATGTCGTCAAGAAATGCGGACATGCTATGCTCCAGAAATAGGAAATTAAATTTATTTGGCCGTAAAATAGAAAAATCACTATTCTAGGGGATAGTCAAGGAAAAGTTTTATTTAAAAGAAAAGTTTTAATATGATGAATTTATTTGCATAATTTGAAAAATATACACAAAAAAAGCCTAAGAGCCAGCATAGGTTTAAAAGTTTTCTTTGAACTTCAAGGAAAACTTGAAATTACCTAAAAACAAATATAGATGTGTACAAACGGCTCGTTTTTTTATGAAAAAATGGTCAGCGTCTGGCTGGCCAACGGATGGCCCAGGTATTTCAAGGTAGCAAAAAAACAAGGGAAAACCATGAAGAAAGCACAAGCGCCCCTGGTATCAGCTTTTGGCGCCCGTATGCGTCAGCGCAGGGAAAACTTGGGTTTGCACAAGCAGGTACTGGCAGACACGGTGGGGCTGAGCCTGACAACCATCCAGCAGTATGAAAACGGGCAGATGCCCAAGGGCAGCCATGCAGTTCGGCTTGCCGATGCCCTTGAGTGTTCGCTGGACTGGTTGCTGGCAGGGCGTGGAGATTGCGGCAACGGTATGGTGCAGACGCCTGAAGCGCGGCTTATGATGGTTCCCATGGCGGAGGCCCGGCTCTCTGCCGGGACGGGAAGTTTTGAAACTGGCGGCGAGGTGCTGCGGCACTATGCGTTCAGGTGGGATTTTTTGCGGCGCAAGGGCAATCCTGCGCAGATGGTGCTGCTGCGTGTCTCTGGCGACAGCATGCAGCCTCGCATTGTGAACAATGACGTGGTGCTGATAGACCAGAGCCAGCGCGAACCTGTGCCGGGGCGCATATATGCTGTGGATGTGGAAGATATGGTTTATCTCAAGGTGCTGGATGCCATGCCGGGCAAGCTCATACTGACCAGCATCAACCCGGATTTTGCACCCATAGAAGCCGATACCAGCGAGCAGCTGGGCGGGCTGGTGCGTATCATCGGCAGAGCCGTATGGGTGGGGAGGGAGCTGGACTGAGCCAGTCAGCCCGATGCGGTCACGGCGCGCATGGTCCTAATACTGCTGTGTGCCGTATCAGCCATGTTCGGCAGATATCTGTGCCATCAAGCGGCCCGGCAAAACAGAGCTTGAGCCTTGGGGTAGGGGCAACCATGCGGACAGCAACCGGTCAGCCTGCGGTCAGCTCTTGAGGGCTGCACTCGGAGTGGTGATTTTATCCATGTCGTGTTCGCTGGCGAGGTTGCGGTTCCATGCGCGGATGGCTGCTCCCTGCGACACCGACCACTGCTGCGAGGTTTGCCCGCAAGAACAGACAACGCGCCATACCTCCTGCCTGCGGCCAGGGGGAAGCATGGATTCCAGATGTACATTGGTACCGCCGCATGCAAGGCAGGGGCGGATGGTGTGCGGATCAAGCTCTTTCATATACGTTAGCTTAGCAGTTTTGAACCAACATCACAAGGACTGCGTCTGTTAATAAAGAGTACCCGCATGAAAGACGCAGCAGAGAAATATTTTTTTCAGGCTGGGGGATTCTTAACGTTTTGCTGACATGCATGTTTGCAATGTAAGTCCGCACGCGACATGTGGCGCGTTGCAAAATTTTTTAAGCACCTTTCTGGAGGAAATATGCGTTATCTGCTCGTCATGCTCATGTCCCTTATGCTTGCCGCTCCTGCCTTTGCCGCCAACACCGCCGACGCCCCGGCTGCTCCCCACGCCGCCCGCAAGGCCAAGGGCGTGACAAAAGTCGCTCCGGTCGATACGGTAGCCAAGGCTCTGGCCGCTGCCAACAAAACCCCTGTTTCCGTTACCGGCACCATTGTGGAGCCCGTGCAGGGCAAAAAGAACCGCTACGTCTTTGAAGACGGCACCGGCCGCATGACCGTGGCCCTCGGCAAAAAGGCCGCCGCCGCGCACATTGAAGCGCAGAGCAGGGTTCACCTGGCCGGCGTCATGGTGGTCAAGAGTGGCAAGGAAAGCGTGATGGCTGTGCGTAAGGTTGAAATGCAGCAGTAGCGTATTTTCATTTTGAAATGCTTGCGTAACGGCGAAGCATCTCTGCTGTCTTCGCCCGTAACTTCCTTCGTCATAACGGGCGAAACCAGTTCGCCTTGCAAGCATTTCGTGGCGCGGATTTTTTTCAAAATCCGCGCAGAGCAGGTAAACATTTTCAATGTTAATCTGCTCTAGTCCTCGAAATTGCGGCAAGTTCCCGATGCCCGCCGACTGCGCCACAGTGCGCGGGCATCGGGAACTGCCTTGAAAATACCTTTTACCGCCCGCCCTGACTTCCCATCGCAAATCCATTCACCCGGCGGCGCAGCCCGGTCTTTCTGGAGAACAGCATGCAAACAGTGCGCCCCGCCCCGTATCTTTTTTTTCTGTTCATGGCGTTCAGTCTTGTGATCTCTCTGCAATCAGCTGCTGTTGCGGCGGGCTTTGAGGGGCCGGGCGTGGCCGCCACCGTCACACGGGCTGTTGACGTGCTGGGCGCGCAGGACGACGCGCCTTGCGTGCTTGAGGGGCGCCTGGTGGAAAAACTGCCCCGCCGCAAGCACCGCTATCTGTTTGAAGACCACAGCGGTCAGGTCGTTGTGGAAATCGACAACAAGATCTTTGAACAACTGACGATTACGCCCAAAGACAAGGTGCGCCTGCAAGGCCATGTGGACTGGAACCGCAAGCGCCCCAATGAGGTGGAAGTGGATTCCATATCAGTTATGGGTTCCATAACGCCGAAAGATCTGCCTGAAGCTGGAGCGCCAGCGCAAAAAACTGGCCCCGCCAGGCGCTGACTATGGCAGTTGCCCTTTTGCTTGTGGAGGATAACGAGGATATTCTCGCCAACCTCTATGCCTTTCTGGAGCCGCTGGGCTATGAGCTTGACTGCGCGCGCAACGGCAGAACAGGCCTTGCCATGGCGCTTGGCCAGCACTTTGACTGCATTGTGCTGGACATAATGCTGCCTGGCATTGACGGCATAACCTTGTGCCGCGAGCTGCGCGACAAACACCACAAGCACACCCCCATCATAATGCTCACAGCCAGGGATGCCGTGGCCGACAGGGTGCAGGGGCTGGAAGCCGGGGCTGACGATTACCTCGTCAAACCCTTTGCCCTCAAGGAGCTTGAGGCCCGCATACGCGCCTTGCTGCGGCGTGGGCGTATGGCTTCCGGCAATAGCGCCGATGGCGGAGCTGTCTGGACATATGCGGATCTGACGTTCAACGCCAGTGAGCACTGGGCTGAAAGGCAGGGGCGTCGCCTGCGCCTGAGTCCCACGGGCTTTCGCATTCTTGACGAACTGATGCGCGTTGCGCCGGGGCTTGTGCGGCGCGAAGACCTGGAGCATGCCCTCTGGGGGGATGATCCGCCGGAAGGCAGCGCCCTGCGCACCCATATTCATGAACTGCGGCGCGAACTGGACAAACCCTTTGCAGAGCCGCTGCTGCATACCGTGCCGCATGTGGGCTACCGTCTGAGTACCGACCCCGGAGATAACGACTGATGCCCCGGCCAGAACCACCGCTTGCAGGCAGCTATGCAGCCGCACCCCGCCGCAGAACCAGCATCCGCCGCCGTCTGCTGGCGGCTTTTGTGTTTCTGGCCCTGATCATGAGCGCGGCCCTGGGCATCGTGGGGCGGCTCTCCTTTGACTCGCTGGCAACCTACCTTGTGGGCTGGCACGCGAGGCCCGTGATGGAAGCCTTTATTGAGGCTGAAAAGCGGGCCTGGGAAGCCGAAGACAACGGCGGCGGCAACCTGTATTACGGCGAGGATCTTGCCGTGGTGATGCACTGGCGCTTTCTTGTGGGCAAGCAGGTGCCGCAGCAGTGGCAGGAGATGCCGGACGGTCTGCATTTCATCAGCCACATGGAAGAATTTGTCCTCATTGAGCGCAGGGATGACGTCATCTATGTACTCAATGGCGGCACGGGGGCCTTTTTGGCCCTGAAGCAGCGGTTGAACCGTATTTTACTGCTCTGCGCCGTCAGCGGTCTTGCGTTGGCAGTGGTGCTGGCGGTTGTGTTGAGCCGCCGCCTCACCGGGCCGCTCAGCAGGCTCACCACTGCGGTGGAGAGCCGCCCCCCGGAGCGTATGCAGGCCCATGCGCAGGAAAAGCCGGATGGCATGGCCCCCATTCCGCTGACCGGTCTTGATGACGAGGTGGGCGTACTGGCGCGGGCCATTGCTGCGCGCGAAGAAGCCCTGCAACGGTTTGTTCTGCGCGAAAGCAACTTCACGGGAGATGTGAGCCATGAGTTGCGCACTCCATTGACCGTCATGCAGGGCGGGCTTGAAATTCTTGAACTGCAACTGCAAAACCTGCCGCAGGCAGAAAATCTCGCCCCGGTTGTACAGCGGCTGCTGCGCACCACCGGCCGCATGTCCAATACCGTGCGCACCTTGCTGCTGCTGGCCCGCCGCCCTGAAGAAATAGAATTTCAAACGCTGGATTGCAGCGCCCTGCTGTGGGGGATAGTGCGGGAAATGGAAGGGGACGGCCAGCTGTATTGCTCCTCTGCTTCTGAACGCTTGCCTGATCCTGCCCGTGATATTATTTCTGACTTGGCCTCAGCCCATGCTGAAACACCTTTTCAACCGTCTGTTTCAGATATTGCCGCAAATCCTCATGAAACTGGCGTGGCCGCCGCGCCGCACACAGCTGGCAAAAAAGCGCGTGGGCGAGGCCCGGAGCAGCGCCCTCCTGTGGCTTTACAGGCTGATATCGCCAGCATGGTACTGGCCCGTGGGCAAAAAGAACTGGCGGCAATCGTGTTTAACAATCTGCTGGACAATGCTTGCCAGTATACTGAAAATGGGCGCGCCAGTGTTTCCCTTTGCCAGGGAGAGCTGCTTGTTCGCAATCGCGGGTATATCCCCCCAGGCGTGGATATTTTTGCCAGGGGCGTGCGCTGTACCCAAAAAACTGTCAGCGGCAGCGGCCTTGGCCTCTCGCTGGCGCTCAGGGCCTGCGAAAGGCTTGGCTGGCGGCTTGATATGGTCTCAGATCCGACAGACGGCGAAGCTGTCTTTCGTGTGGTATTTCCTCCGACATCTCAGGGAGTTGACATATAATGTCCGGTCTTCAGTCTCGGCAGGGCATGGCCTCTGCTTCTGGTATGTTTTCTGGCAAACGTCGATGGGTGTTGCTTTTATTGCTGGCAGTGGTGGCGCTGCTGTGTTGGCGTTTGTTCTTCAGCGGCAATCAGGCGCGCCGTGGCATGGGCATGGACGTGCCGCCCGTGCGCGTGGCCGTCGCCCTCGCGCAGGATGTCCCCCATTTTCTCAATGGCCTGGGCACGGTGCTGCCCTCAAGCGACGTGCTCGTGACGAGCCGTGTGGACGGCCAGTTGCAGCGCCTGCATTTCAAGGAAGGGCAGAGGGTCAAGGCTGGCGACTTGCTGGCGGAGATCGACCCCCGGCCCTTTCAGGCCACGCTTGATCAGGCGCGTGGAACTCTCGCCAAGGATCAGGCCCAGCTGGACAATGCCCGCAAGGATCTGGCGCGCTATGCCAAGCTTGCGCAGGGCAATTTTATTGCTACCCAGCAGTTTGAAACCCAGCGCGCCCTTGTGCGCCAGTATGAGGGTACAATAGAGGCCGACAAGGCCGCCGTGGATTCAGCCGCGCTCCAGTTGAGCTACAGCCGCATCACTGCTCCCACCTCGGGCCGTCTGGGGCTGCGCAATGTGGACGAGGGCAACATGATCAAAGCTTCGGACACCTCCGGCATTGTGCGCATTACCGAGGTCAACCCCTGTGATGTCGTTTTTACGCTGCCGGAAAGCCAGGTTCCTCTGGCAGTGCAGGCCCTGCGCGCCCACGAGGATGACGTGGATCACCGCCCCCTGCCCGTTGAGGCATGGGACAGGGAGCAGAAGCGTTTGCTTGATGTGGGCGGGCTGCTCTCGCTGGACAACCAGATTGATCTTTCCACCGGCACGGTTAAGCTCAAGGCGCGTTTTCCCAATGCTGAGGGGGCCTTGTACCCCAACCAGTTCGTCAATGCCCGTTTGCAGGTGCGCGTTGTTAAAAACGCCATCACTGTCCCCACCTCGGCGGTGCAGCTGGGTTCTCGCGGGGCTTACGTCTATGTGGCCGCCAAAAACGGCAAGGGGCAGGATGCCGTAACTGTGCGGGCTGTAACCCCCGGCATTGCAACGGACGCCCTGACAGTTATTGATAAGGGCCTTGAACCGGGCGAGCTGGTGGTGGTAGACGGTCTTGACCGCCTGCGGGACGGTATTGAAGTGAAAGTAACGGCCACCGCAGAAACGCCCAAGGCACAGCCTGCGGAGTAGCAGCCCGGCTTTGCCGGAATGCCCACCGTGTCTTCCACCCCTTCCGCAAGGGGGAGCATCCGCCATATGAACCTATCGCGTATATTTATTTTACGGCCCATCGCCACCTCGCTGCTCATGGTGGCCCTGTTTCTTTCAGGGCTGCTGGGGTACCGCTATCTGCCCGTGGCGGCCCTGCCGCAGATCGATTACCCCACCATTCAGGTGCAGACGCTTTATCCCGGCGCATCGCCCGATGTTATGGCCTCTGTCATCACGGCTCCCCTTGAGCGTCAGTTTGGCCTCATGCCTGGGCTTGTGCAGATGAGTTCCCTTTCCTCGGCCGGGGCCTCGGTGGTGACCCTGCAATTCGACCTTACGCTGGCGCTGGATGTGGCCGAGCAGGAAGTGCAGGCGGCTATCAACGCCGCCAATAACCTGCTGCCCAGCGATCTGCCTTCGCCGCCCATTTACAACAAGGTTAACCCGGCTGACCCCCCGGTTATCACCCTTGCCGTCACCAGCGACGCCATGCCCCTCACCCGGCTGGAAGACCTGGTGGACACACGCATGGCCCAGAAAATCTCGCAACTGCCCGGCGTGGGCCTTGTGACGCTTTCGGGCGGGCAGCGCCCCGCAGTGCGGGTGCAGGTGAACCCCAAGGCCCTGGCCAATGCGGGCCTTACGCTGGCGGATGTGCGCACGGCCATTTCCAAGGCCAACGTCAACAATGCCAAGGGTAGCTTTGACGGCCCGGAACGGGCCAGCACCATTGATGCCAACGATCAGCTTGCCTCTGCCGATGCCTATGCCGAAGCCATTATCGGTTACAGGGACGGCGGCCCCCTGCGTCTGCGCGATGTGGCCGAAGTTGTGGATGGCGCGGAGAACGCCCGCCTTGCAGCTTACGTGGCAGGCGAGGGCATGGGCTTTCGGCCTGCCATCGTGCTCTCGGTGCAGCGTCAGCCAGGAGCCAACGTCATAGACGTTGCGGACAGGGTTTTGCGGCTCCTGCCGGTGCTCAAACAGACCTTGCCCGGCAACGTGGACGTGCGCGTGGTAACGGACCGCACCACCACCATCCGCGCCACGGTGCACGATGTGCAGCTTGAGCTGCTGCTGGCTGTGGCGCTGGTGATCTGGGTGATCTGGCTGTTTTTGCGCAATGCCAGAGCCACCATCATTCCCGCTCTGGCTGTGCCGCTTTCGCTGGTGGGCACCCTTGGCGTGATGCACCTTGCGGGCTACTCGCTGAACAATCTCACGCTCATGGCCCTTGTTATCGCCACCGGATTTGTGGTGGATGACGCCATTGTGGTGATCGAAAATATCTCGCGCTATCTGGAGCAGGGGCAAAAACCCGTGCAGGCCGCCCTGACCGGGGCAGGGCAAATAGGCTTTACCATTATTTCGCTGACCATTTCCCTGGTGGCGGTGCTTATACCCCTGTTGTTCATGGGGGATGTGGTGGGGCGGCTCTTCCGCGAATTCGCGGTAACGCTGGCCGTGACCATTCTTATTTCCGCGGTTATTTCACTCACGCTCACGCCCATGCTCTGCGCCATTATGCTGCGACCCGAGCAGCATAACGGGAACCACGCGCAGCAGGGAGACGGCGGCTTTTTTACTCTGCTGCTGGCCTGGTATGAAGAGAAACTCGACTGGGTACTGCAACACCAGAACCTGACCCTGGCGGTGGCGGTGGGAACCCTGGTGCTCACTGTTCTGCTATATATTGGCGTGCCCAAAGGATTTTTCCCTGTGCAGGATACGGGCGTCATCCAGGGGGTGGCCGAAGCGCCGCAGGATACGTCCTTTGAGGCCATGGCAGGGCGGCAACGCCAGCTGGCCGACCTCATACTGCAAGACCCTGCGGTGGAGAGCGTGGTGTTTTTTGTGGGGGTGGACGGCGTCAACCAGAGCATGGGCACCTCGCGCCTTTCGGTGGAACTGAAGCCGCTGGACGACCGCGATGCCCGGGCGCCTGCCATAGCGCGCCGCATCATGGAAAAATCCACAGCATTGCCCGGCATGACCCTGTATTTGCAGCCCGTGCAGGATCTGACCATAGAAGACCGCATCTCGCGCACCCAGTACCAGTTTTCGATAGAAGCGCTGGACAGGGATCAGCTCGATCAATGGGTGCCGCGCATTGTAAATGCCCTTGCCCAGCGTCCAGAACTCGAAATGGTCACCAGCGACTACCAGAACCCGGGCCGCATGGCATGGCTGAACATCAACCGTGACGCCGCAGGCCGCCTTGGCATAAGCATGTCAACCATTGACAACGCCCTGTACGATGCCCTTGGGCAGAGGCTGATTTCAACCATTTTTACGCAGACCAACCAGTACAAGGTCGTGCTTGAAACCGCCCCCCGTTTCCGCACGGGGCCGCAGTCGCTGGAGAATATCTATGTTTCCGGCGGCGACGGCAAACCCGTGCCGCTTACCAGCCTGGCAACGCTTGAGGAAAGGCCGGTGCGGCTTTCCATTGCGCGGCAGGGGCAGTTCCCGGTGGCGACCATTTCTTTCAACGTGGCGCGCGGTTCGTCGCTGGGCGCGGCGGTCAAGGCTGTGGAGGAAACCGAAAAGGAACTGAGCTGCCCACGGCCCTGCGTACCCAGTTGCAGGGCGCGGCCAAGGCCTTTACCACCTCTACGGACAATCAGGTCTGGCTTATTCTGGCAGCTATCATCACCATGTATATCGTGCTGGGCGTTCTGTACGAAAGTTACGTCCACCCCGTCACCATTCTTTCCACCCTGCCGTCTGCGGGCGTGGGGGCGCTGCTGGCCCTGATACTGGCAGATATGGATCTTGGCGTGGTGGGTATCATCGGCATCATTCTGCTTATCGGCATCGTCAAGAAAAACGCCATCATGATGATCGACTTTGCGCTGGATGCGGAACGCAACGAGGGCAAGGAACCCCTCGCCGCCATTCGGCAGGCCTGCCTGCTGCGTCTGCGGCCCATCCTCATGACCACAATGGCGGCTCTGCTGGGTGCATTGCCCCTTATGGTCGGCTGGGGCATGGGCGCGGAACTGCGGCGTCCTCTGGGCGTGACCATGGTGGGCGGGCTTATTTTCAGCCAGGCGCTCACCCTGTTCACAACGCCTGTTATCTACCTGTGGTTTGATCGCGTGAGTAGGCGCTTCAAGGGACATAAAGCAGACAACAGCGCAGGGCAGGGCGCAGCCACAGCCCAGAGCAATCCCCCGCAAGAGGCCCGCCCATGAGTACAGATCGGCAAGACGCGGAAAACCCGCCTCTGCAAGGCCGTTCTGCTGAAGAGGTCGGCAATGCCGCCATCCCGGCAAAGCCGGAGGGGCAGGCGCGCCCTAGCCGTGCGAGCAGGCTCAAAGCCCTGCTGGAACAGGGCCGCAGGCACCGTTTTGGCCCTGAGGCTCTGCCAGCCAATCTTTCCGCTCCGTTCATCCGTCGGCCTGTTGCCACGGCCTTGCTGACTTTTGCCATTGCCCTTGCGGGCATAGTGGCTTTTGGTCTGTTGCCCGTGGCACCCTTGCCGCAGGTGGATTTTCCTGTGGTGGTGGTACGCGCCAAGCTGCCCGGCGCAGGGCCGGAAACCATGGCAGCCACGGTGGCCACGCCGCTTGAACGTTCGCTTGGGCGCATTGCCGGGGTCACGGAAATGACCTCCACCAGCACATTGTCCAATACGGAGATCGTGCTGCAGTTCGACCTTGACCGGAATATTGATGGCGCGGCCAGAGACGTGCAGTCGTCTATCAACGCCGCCCGCTCCAATCTGCCCACCATGCCCTCCAATCCCAGCTACCGTAAGGTGAATCCGGCGGGCGCGCCCATCATGATTCTGGCAATTTCTTCCGACGTGCTGACCCGCACCCAGTTGTACGATGCGGCCTCCACCGTACTTGCGCAGAAGATTTCGCAACTGCCGGGCGTGGGCGAGGTTATTGTGGGCGGCGGCGCGCTGCCAGCCGTGCGGGTGGATGTGATCCCTGATGCGCTCAACCGCGCGGGCCTGACCATGAGCGATGTGCGCACCGCTCTGGCGGCGGCCAATGCCTTCATGCCCAAGGGACAGGTAGACAGCGGCGATCAATTCTGGCTGATCGGAGCCAGCGACCAATTACGCAAGTCAGAAGACTACAAGTCGCTTATTGTCGCCCGCAGAGGGGATAAAACAGTACGGCTTTCCGATGTTGCCGAGGTCAAGGACGGGCCGGAAGACGTGCGCGCCATGGCTGTATCTGACGGCAAACCGGCAGTGCTGCTGATTGTGTTCCGCTCACCCGGAGCCAACATTATTGAGACCGTTGATCAGGTAAAGGAAATGCTGCCGCAGCTGCGCTCATGGCTGCCGGAAAGCGCTGATCTTGGACTGAGACTTGACCGCTCGCTGACCATCCGCGCCTCGCTGCGTGAAGTGGAAAAAAGCCTGGCACTTTCCATGGCGCTGGTCGTGCTGGTGACATTTCTGTTTTTGCGCAACGGCAGGGCCACTGCCATTCCGGCTGTGGCGGCTCCCGTATCCCTGCTGGCGACGTTTGGCTTCATGTATCTGTGCGGTTACAGCCTTGATAATCTATCCCTCATGGCCCTGACGGTTTCCACGGGCTTTGTGGTGGACGACGCCATCGTGGTGCTTGAAAATATCGTGCGGCGACTCGAAATGGGTGAGACCCCCTGCGCGCCGCCCTGCGCGGCGCGCGCGAAGTGGGCTTTACAGTTGTTTCCATCTCCATTTCGCTGGTGGCGGTGTTTACTCCCATCCTGTTCATGGGGGGGCTGGTGGGGCGGCTATTCCGCGAATTTTCTGTGGTTCTCACCACTGCCGTGCTGGTTTCCATGGTGGTTTCGCTGACCACAACGCCCATGATGAGCGCCCGCCTGCTGCGCTCCCAGGCCCATGAGGAAGCCGCAGCAGCTCAGGCCGCCCGGATGGGCGCGGGCGGGCTTGTGGGCTTGTGGCGGCGGGGGCTTGCCCGCGTGGGCGACTTCTGGGGGCGCATGCTCTCCGGCATGCAAAGGGGATATGCCGCAACCCTGCCAGTGGTGCTGCGGCACCCGCGCCTGACCATCTGCTCCCTGTTGCTGGTCATTGCTGCCAATGTATGGATGTATGTAGTTGTGCCAAAGGGATTTTTCCCCCAGCAGGATACTGGCGTCATCATGGGCGGCATACGTGCCGATCAGAGCGCTTCGTTCCAGGCCATGCAGGAAAAGCTGCGTAAACTTATTGACGTTATCAAGACAGATCCTGCCGTACAGCACGTTTCGGGGCATATCAACGGAGGGCGTGGCGGCGGTGGGGTATTCATAGCCCTCAAACCCCTGCCGGAGCGCAAGATAGACGCCATGGGCGTTATTGGACGGCTGCGCGCCAAATTGGCTGCGGAACCAGGCTTGCAGATTTTTTTGCAACCGGCGCAGGATATTATGATGGGCGGGCGCGGCTCGCGCTCGCAGTATCAGTATACCTTGCAGGCCGACAACTTGGATGATCTGCGTTCATGGGGCCGCAAGCTGCAAAGGGCTGTGGCAGCCAACCCCCTGTTTAAGGATGTGGACAGCGATATTGAGGAACGCGGCCTTGAAACGCTGGTCAAGGTGGACCGCGACGCTCTGGCCCGCTACGGCTTGAGCATGAAGGATGTGGACGCCGCCCTTGGCAATGCCTTTGGGCAAAGTCAGGCATCAACCATCTATCAGGATAAAAACCAGTATCATGTAGTGCTGGAATACGGGCCGGACTGGCTGGCCGGGGCCGATGCGCTTGGCAAGGTGCGCCTGCCTGGCGCTAACGGCCTTGTGCCGCTGCTCAGCGTCGCCACGGTGGTTCCCGCTTTTGCGCCCCTTTCTGTGGCGCATCAGGGGCAGTTTGCCGCAGTGACCATTTCTTTCAACCTTGCGCCCGGCGTGTCGCTTTCGCAGGCGCAGGAGGCCCTGGCCGCCATCAAGGCGGAGCTTGCCATGCCGTCTTCTGTGGTGAGCGGTTTTCAGGGGACGGCAAAAATGTTCAGCGATACCGCAGGCAATCAGGTTGTGCTGGTGCTGGCGGCATTGGCTGCGCTGTATATTGTGCTGGGTATGCTTTACGAAAGCCTCATCCACCCGCTGACCATTCTTTCAACCCTGCCTTCTGCGGGCGGCGGGGCATTGCTGGCCTTGATGGCCTGCGGCATGGAGTTCAGCGTCATTGCGCTTATCGGCGTATTGCTGCTCTGCGGCATTGTCAAAAAGAACGCCATCATGATGATCGACTTTGCCCTGGAGGCCTCGCGTACGCGTAATCTGCCGCCGGATAAAGCCATTTTTGAGGCCTGCATGTTGCGCTTCCGGCCCATCATGATGACCACGGCGGCGGCCATTCTCGGCGCTGTGCCGCTGGCCCTTGGGCACGGCGATGGCGCGGAAATCCGTCAGCCCCTGGGCGTCACCATCGTGGGCGGCCTGCTGGTCAGTCAGCTGTTGACGCTCTACACGACGCCGGTGGTCTACCTGTGCCTTGACCGCCTGAGCCGCCGCTTCAACCACTGGCGCACAACACGGCGTCAGGCAGTGGCAGGGCAGAGTAATGAAAGTGTAGTCAAACCATAAGTTTTCTGCGCAATCCCATTGCCCTTTGCCTGTATTTAGGAAAGGATATGGGCATTCCCCCACCTGATGATCCAGCGAGGAATGCCATGTACAATCACACACTGCACGTCCTGCTGCTCAGTTCGGATCCTTTGCTGGAGGCTTCGTTGCGCGCTGCCGCGCCGCGTCCCGGCTTTGCCCACATACTCAGTTGCCACAAAAATCCTGATTCTGACGTTCAGGCCCACTGCGCTGTGGCCGATATCGTGTTTCTGGACGCTCCCCGGCTTGAGCATCTGCCCGCCATGCGCAGCGCTGCCAGATCTGATACGCTTTTTATCCTTGCGGGCGATGTTCAGCCGGAGGCGGAATATCTGCCGTTGCTTGACGATGCATGGCTTGGCCCTGCAAGCGCCAGCCTGTACGACTTTCACGTGGCGCGCCTGCTGGATGCGGTGCGCCAGCGCCGGGATCATGACCTCACAACCCTGCATCTGAATACGGTCATTGACCTGACCACAGACCTTGTGTGGTTCAAGGATGCCAAGGGCGCGCACGTAAAGGTGAACGAGGCCTTTTGTCGCCTTGTGGGCAAGAGCCGCGAAGTTGTTGAAGGGCGCGGGCATTACTTCATATGGGATCTTGAGCCTGAGGAATACGCGCAGGGAGAGTTTGTATGTCTTGAGACGGATCAGATCGTCATGAATTCACGTGATGTCGGGGTTTTTGACGAGGTGGTCAAGGCCCCGCAGGGCATGCGCCAGTTCAAGACCCGCAAAGCCCCCATGTTCAATGCCGATGGCAGCGTTATGGGTACAGTGGGTATTGCCCGCGATGTGACCGACATCGCCAACATGACTGCGGAGCTTGATCTTGTTTTGCAAAGCATTCCGTATGCTGTCATGCTTCTTGATGCAGACAGGCGTATTGTCAATTTCAACGAGCGGTTCAGAAGGCTATTTGGCATTACCGACACGGATTACATCATCGGCGAAAGGCGCGAGGTCTTTCGTAAGAGGGCCATCGCCCGCCTGGGCTTTGCCCGCAAAGGCAAGCACGTCACAATGCGGTCAGCCGTGGATGGGCATGAGCGCTTTATTGATATGTATGAGGAGGACATCCTCGATATCTTCAATAATGTGATCGGCATGATCTGTATCTACCGGGATGTGACCCGGCAGCGCCAGATTGAAAAGCGGCTGAAAGAGCGGGCCAATACAGATGAACTGACGGGCCTTTTTAACCGTCATTATTTTTTCAAGCAGATACCTGTTGCCTTGCCTCTGGGCGCGGGGCTCGCCTATGTGGATCTGGACAACTTCAAATATGTCAACGACAAGTATGGCCATTACACGGGCGACAAAGCCCTTGTGCTGACAGCCCAGTTGTTGCGCAAGCACCTGCGGGGCGCGGTGATCGCCCGCCTGGGGGGTGATGAATTTGCCGCCTATTTTCCCGCAGGATGTACGGAAGCGAATCTGTGCACCTGCGCCAGCGATCTGTTGACCGCCATGATTGAAGCCTATGACGCGCACGAGGCATATCAGGGGCTTTCGGCCAGTATTGGCGTGGCGCTGGTGGATCAGGGCCTTTCGCGCGAAGATCTGGTGCGGCGGGGCGATCTGGCCATGTACACGGCAAAGCGCCTTGGCAAAAGACGCTACTGTTTTTACACAACCAGCCTTGAGTAGCGGGCAGGCGTTCCCTGTAAACGCCGCCTGCCACAGGGCATTTAAGGGCCGGATATGGCCGGATTCGGGTGCAGACCATGCGTGTTCCAGCATTTGAGCTTGAAGTGTTTTTTGGCAAATACGAATTTTCCACGCCGTATCTTCTGGCGCAGTCAGACTGCGAGGCCATGAGTATTGACGCCCTGCTGGGGTTGGAGCCGGATGCGGCCTTGGCCCGGCAGGATTTTTTGAATACCAGCCTTGGTTATGGCGAAAACAACGGCAGACCCGAACTTCGCCGTGCGGTTGCGGGCTTGTACGCAAATATGCCTGAAGAAAATGTGGTGCTGTTTACCGGCGCGCAGGAGGGCATTTTTGCCTGTATGAACTCTCTGCTTGAGCCGGGCGATCATGTGGTGTGCATGTTCCCGGCCTATCAGTCACTGTACGAAGTGGCCCGGAGCATGGGCTGCCATGTGGACTTTTGGCATCTGCGACAGACGGAGC
>JASGGT010000025.1:0-25903 GCA_047602655.1 Desulfovibrio sp.
GCCTGGGCTGCCCTGGGCAATGCCCTTGTGATGCGCCGCATTGAAGGTGTGCGCCGCTACATGCGCGGCGCGCTCAACACCTCGCCCCTGAGCGCCCACGTTATGCCTGTGGCGCACATTGACGACCTGGCCCGACTGGGAGAAAGCGTCATGTCGCTTGGGAACAGCGCTGGCGAGGGCTGGCTGCTGCCCGCAGAGATGCTGGAGTTTCTCGAACACGGCACCAACAACATACTCTGCCTGCAACCCTTTGGCTGCCTGCCGAACCATGTGGTGGGCCGCGGCGCGTTCAAGGCCGTGCGCCGTCAGCGCTCGGAGGCCAACATAATGGCGCTGGATTACGACCCTGGCAGCAGCGAGGCCAATCAGCTCAATCGCATACGGCTTTTCATGGCTATCGCCAGAGAGAAGGAAAAGGAAAGGGAAGAAGCCGCCCGACATGCCAGGCATACCTATGCGGGCGTGATGGGAAGCGACAAAACCTGCTGGCAGCAATAGGCCGCAAAAAAACCGCCCGCTGGAATTACTCCGGCGGGCGGTTTTATACTATCTGCACACAATCACATCATGCCCAGCAAATTATCTGAAGCATAAGGGAACAAAACGGCCTGTTCCAGATACGCTGAAAAAGGCTATTCTTCGCGGGGGGGCAGTTCCCGGCCGCCTTCTTCAAGGCGTTGCAGGAACTTGTCGCGGCATTCGTAGCTGCAGAAACGATGAACGGTTTCGCCGTCGCGCACTGAGATAGAACCGTCAACGGCCACATACGCGCCGCATTCAGGGTCTTTGACCATCTCGCCAGCGGCAACCTTACGCTCCATTTCAGCAGCGCTTTCCTGCTTGCTTTCCTTCTGCTTCTTGTTCAGATCATTGGCAAAAAGGCGATACAGGGCGTAGCCCGCCAAAATCAGAATGAGCCACTTTACCATTTGTTATGCTCCTTAATCCCGTGGCACGGGTCGCGTAAGGCTGGAGTGCAGCCCTTTCAGGCATATTAAAGCCGTGGAAGACAATATCACAGAGGGCGGCACCAGTCACTGAAAAATTCTGTCCCCTTCCACGCGGCATACTGTACGCGCCAGCCAATCCCTTACGGGCAGACCGTCTACAACGATCAGCGGCGCGATATCAAGCAGGGGCCGCATGACAAAAGCGCGCACCGTAAGCCGCGGGTGCGGCACAAGGCAATGGGGATCAGTGCTCCGCTCCTGCCCGAAAAGCAGCAGGTCAACATCAATCACGCGCGGCCCAAAGCGCAGTATCGGGTCAGGGCTGCGCACCCGCCCAAGCCTGGCTTCTATGTCCAGTAACGCGTCCACAAGGCTGCAAGGCCGCCAGCTGTCACCGGGAAAAAGCTCAACGACCTGGTTAAGAAACCAGGGTTGCTCCGTGTATTCCTGCGGTTCTGTCCGGTATATGGACGATTGCGCGCCAATGCCCATCTCCGGCAGTTCTTTAAGTGCTTCAAGTGCTGCTGCAAGTTTTTCTGCCGCTATGTCGCAGTTGGAGCCAAGGCTCACGTAGGCCCGCAGCTGTGTTTGATCTGCCATCAGGTTTCCTTCAGATACGTTTCGGCCTCATTTTTAGCAAGGTTTGCAGCATATCTTTTTTCGCTAAAAGGATAAAGCCCAGTGCATGCGACGCATCCGGGCGGTTTTGATTGCAAAAGGCTTGCTCCGTTGCGTCAAGGCGGCTAGCATGGGCACATGGCACACCCACGCACCAAAGCCCCTGCCCTGGCAACACTTTTACCCCTGTGGCGGGATTTTTTGCTGGCCCAGCGCGGCCTTTCGCCCAATACGGTCGAAGCCTACGGGCAGGATATCGAGAGTTTTTTTCTGTACCGGCAGGAGCTGGCCCAGGGCGCGGCGGAGGATTCGCTGCCCGACCCCGATGAGCAGGAGATTTTTCTGTACCTTGCCTGGCTGCGCGCACGGCAGAACACGGGGCGCACCCTGGCACGCCGCCTTTCCGCCCTGCGGGCGTTTTTCGCCTTTGCCGTTGATGAAGGCAGGCTGCGCAAAAACCCCGCAGAACTGCTGGAAAATCCCAAATTACCGCAGCATCTGCCGGAGGTGCTGACCAGGGACGAAGTGGACACCCTGCTTGCCCAGCCGGATCTGCGCGACAAAAGCGGCAGGCGCGACCGCTGCATGCTTGAGCTTCTGTACGCCGCTGGCTTGCGCGTTTCCGAGCTGTGCACCATGTGCGTGCCTGATCTTGACCTGCAACGCGGCCTTGTACGCGTTTTTGGCAAGGGCTCCAAAGAAAGGCTGGTGCCCCTGCACGACCTCATGCAGCAAATGCTGGCAGACTATATCAGCGCATGCAGGCCTCTTTTTGCGCCCACAGGCAACCAGCTTTTCGTCAACCGATCGGGCCGCGCCCTGACGCGCCAGTACGTGTGGAAAATGGTTAAAAAATATGCGCTTGAGGCTGGCATCCGACGCGCCATTTCGCCGCATACGTTCAGGCATTCCTTTGCCACGCACCTGCTGGAGGGCGGCGCAGACCTGCGCGCCGTGCAGATGCTGCTTGGCCATGCCGACATAAGCGCCACAGAAATTTATACCCATGTGCAGGCCGAGCGCCTGCGCGGCATACACCATCAATTCCATCCCCGGAGCCGCCAGTGATCCTCGCGCCGGAAACGACCCCACAGGCGGCATCCGCCCAAGCCACAGCCGATAAAGCTGCCCCAGTGCAGGCGGAACAGCATGCAGGCGGCACAACGCTCATCACCTGCCACGCCAATGCAGATTTTGACGCCTTTGCAGCCATGCTTGCGGCGCGCTTTCTTTACACCCCGCACGTGCTGCTCTTTCCCGGCACGCAGGAGCGTGGCCTGCAAAAACTCATTGCCGGGCTGGATACTGCTGCCCTGGGCATTGTGGAAACTCCGGCCATACCGTGGGATTCCATAACCCGCCTTGTGGTTGTGGATACCCGCCAACGCGGCCGCATAAGCCATGTGGCCCAACTGCTCGACCGGTATGACGTGACCGTGGAGCTGTGGGATCACCACCCGGATTCCACGGACGACATCACAAGCCCGCACACGCACATGGCGCACATTGGCTCTGTCACCAGCCTCATTGTGCAGGCCATTTCGGAGCGGGGCCTCAGCCTCGGCGCGGACGACGCCACCCTGCTGGGCCTTGGCATTTATGGCGATACAGGCTCCTTCACCTATTCCTCAACCACGCAGGCCGATTTTATGGCGCGGCATGGCTGCTCGGGCAAGGCATGGATGTGAACCGCATCGACGCTCTGGCGGCCCACGAACTCACAAGCCTGCACATTCAGGCCTTGAACAGCCTGCTGGAATCAACTCAGACATACAACATCAACAATGTTCAGGTAACGCTCTCAGAAGCGGCCATGGAGCATTATCTGGGTGATTTTGCCTATCTGGCCCACCGCCTTATGGAAATGGAAAGATTCCCGGTGCTGTTTGCCATCGGACTCATGGATGACCGCATTCAGGTGGTGGCACGCAGCCGCAACGAGGCCATCAACGTTGGCGACATCTGCGCGGCGCTTGGCGGCGGAGGGCATGCCTACGCGGCTTCGGCCTCCGTGCGCTCCATGACAGTGCATGAAGTACGCGATGTGATTCTGCGCCACCTCTACGCCCAGGCCTACCCCGATAAAACCGCACGCGAATATATGTCTTCGCCAGCCGTGGGCATTGAAGCCACCGCCACCATTCAGGAGGCGGATGAGCTCATGCTCCACTTCGGGCTCAAGGCCGTGCCGGTCTTCCTGCCAGATACCCGCCAATGCATCGGCCTGCTGGATGCCCTCACGGCCTCGCGGGCCAGCGCCCACGGTCTTGGCGCATCCACGGTTGAAGACTACATGACCCGCAGAATCACCAGCCTGCCGCCAGATGCAACGCTCAAGGATCTGACCACAACCATTGTGGGAGGCCGCCAGCGCCTTGTGCCCATTGTGGAGGACGACAAGGTTATCGGCGTGGTCACGCGCACCGACCTTATCAACGTTTTTGCGCAGGAACCGGGCCATATGCCGGAGCCGCGCACCACCGGCGGCAAGGAGCGCAACCTTGGCAAGCTCATACAGGACAGACTGCCCCTTGCCAGCCGCAACATGCTGCACCTTGCTGGCAGGCTGGGCAGGGAACTCGGCCTGCCGGTCTACGCCGTGGGCGGCTTTGTGCGCGATCTTCTGCTCCAGCGGCCCAACCAGGATATTGATCTGGTGGTGGAGGGCAACGGCATAGCCCTTGCGCGGGCGCTGGCAAAAGAACTCAACGGGCGGGTGCGCGAACACCAGAAGTTCCTCACCTCTGTGGTCATTTACACCGATGCCGCAGGGGCCGAAGCCCGCATCGACGTGGCCACGGCGCGCCTCGAATACTATGAATACCCAGCGGCACTGCCCACGGTCGAGCTTTCGTCCATCAAGATGGATCTGTTCCGCCGCGATTTTGCCATCAATGCCCTGGCTGTACGGCTTGATTGCGAGCCGTTCGGCCAGTTGGTGGATTTTTTCGGCGGCCAGCGCGACATCAAGGAGCGCGTCATCAGGGTGCTGCATACCCTGAGTTTTGTGGAAGACCCCACCCGCTGCCTCAGGGCTGTGCGCTTTGAGCAGCGCTACAATTTCCACATCGGCGCAGGCACGGAAAAACTCATCAAGAACGCCCTCAAGCTCAAGCTTATGGACAAGCTCTCGGGCTTTCGCCTGTTCCACGAGTTCCAGCATATCTGCGATGAGGAAGACCCTTCGGCCTGCATCCTGCGGCTCGACCAGCTTGGCGTGCTGGAGGCGGTCTCGCCCCTGCTGTCGCTCAATCCCACGCGCAAAAACCTGCTGCTACGGCTTCAGGAAACGCTCACGTGGTACAGGCTCTTGTATTTTGAAGAAGCAGCACAGCCCTGGCTGGCCTTTTTTCTGGCCCTCAACCACAACATGAGCTATGCCGATACGGCAAATCACTATCAGCGCATGGGCCTGCCCGAACCCCGGCGGGCCGACATTCTGCGCCAGCGCGAGCACATGCGTGTGGTGCGCGGCAAGCTGGAACCCTGGCAAAAGGATCATGAGGCCGGCAAGGAGAGCATCAGCGCCCTGTGCGCCCTGTTGCGGCCCCTTTCGCTGGAATGCCTGCTTTATCTTATGGCAGACACAAGCGATGCCCCCTTGCAAAAAAGCCTTTCGCGCTACATTACCCAGTGGCGTAAAGAAAAAACAGATGTAAGCGGCGAAGACCTGCGCATCATGGGGCTGGAACCTGGCCCCGCCTTTGGGCGCATTCTGGATGCCGTGCTCGCTGCCAAGCTTGACGGCACCGCCGCAACGCCAGAGCAACAGATGGATCTGGCACGCAGCCTCGTGTGCAGTATCGGCGCAAAATCCGGCAATGGGAATGAAGAACAAACCAGTAGGAATTCTTCACTTGCCCAGCGTTTATAAGAGGTGTATACAAACCAACTATGAAACAACTATGGGCTCCATGGCGCATTGAGTACATTCTTGGCCCCAAGCCAGACTCCTGCGTGTTCTGCCTCCCCGATCATACGGCGGATGACGAGCAGCGCCTGGTACTGCACAGAGGCCGCATGGCCTTTGTCATCATGAACAAATTCCCGTATAACAACGGGCATATCATGGTGTGCCCATACCGGCACGTTATGCTGCTGGCTGACCTCAAGCCGGAAGAAACCCATGAGATCATGGATCTTTTACAGCAGTGCACGGTAATCTTAAAGCAGCACTTTAACTGTGAAGGCATCAATATCGGCCTGAACCAGGGGCAGGCTGCGGGCGCGGGCATTCGCGAACACCTGCACTTTCACCTGGTGCCGCGCTGGACGGGCGACTCTTCATTCATGGCAGTGTTTGACGAAGTGCGCACCATGCCCGAACACTTGAGCCGCACCTATGCGGCACTGAAACCGTATTTCACGAATGGCGCGGCCAATGGCAAGCAAGACCGCGCCGCTTCCACGCCCGGGCAGGAAGGTTGCAGCTCGTAAGGGCTGCATGACCTTGTGGCGGGGATTGTCTTTTTCGCAGGGGGCGACAAAGACCGGCTGGAGAGCGCGATGCTGTGCCCTCTTGGGCGATGCGGCATTCTCAAAAAGCCCGTGAAGTTTTTTTGAGATAGCTTTATTTAGCCTGAGGAGTATGTCTATGCGGTATATCAAAGTATTTTTGCTCGCCATTCTCTTTTTCCTCGCCCTTGTGTTCTTTTTTCAGAACCAGGGCGCGCTCTCCCAGAGCATGGTGCTCACGCTCAACCTGTTCTTTATCCCCGCCATGTCTTCCATCGCCCTGCCCTTCTATTTTCTGGTCATCGCGGCCTTCGCCTGTGGCGCCTTGATGACTCTGGGCTTTCTGGTATGGGACAAGGTCAATCTGACCGCCCGCCTGATGAAGCAAAAATGGCAGATCAGCAGCCTTGAGCGCGAACTGGAAAAGACCAAGAAAAAGCTTGGCGCAGACACAGCCCGTGCGCAGTTCTTGAACAAGAACGGCAAGGCCGATTCCCAGCCCGCGCCTGCGGCCCCCGTTGCCGCACCTGCTGCTGCCGCCGAAGAATCACTGGTTCCCGACCCGGACAAACAGAACTAGGGTCTGTCGCCAAATAATTCTTTTGTCCAACTGTCTGCGTCAAAAGGCTCTTTTTTCTTGCCTTTGCGCAAAATCATTTATTTAGAGACAGCCCCTGGCCTTTTTGCAATCCGCTTTGTGGCGCTGTTCGGCTGAAAGTCTGGGCAGCGCCACAATTTTTTATGGCCGCGTGTACGCGCGGCCTTCACCACCACCCCAAGAACCTCTATGTCTGAAGCCCCAGCAAAACTGACGCCCATGTTTGAGCAGTATCTGGGCATCAAGGCCGAACACCCTGATGCCCTGCTGTTTTATCGTATGGGCGACTTTTATGAACTGTTTCTTGAAGACGCCAAGGTCGCGGCCCGCGAGCTTCAGATTGCCCTCACCAGCCGCAGCAGGGATGCAGAAAACCCCATCCCCATGTGCGGCGTGCCCTGGCATGCGGTTGAGGGCTACGTGGCCCAGCTCATCGACAAGGGCTACCACGTTGCCATCTGCGACCAGACAGAAGACCCAAAGGCCGCCAAGGGGCTGGTCAAAAGGGCCGTTACGCGCGTCATCACGCCAGGCACCGTGCTGGAAGACGCCAACCTCGCCAGCAAGAGCCACAACTTTTTGGGGGCCTTGTGCCCCTCTGCCTCCGGTGGGGCTGGCGGCCTTGCCTGGGCGGATATTTCCACGGGTCAGTGGTCTGGCGTCGAGTTCAAACGCGAGGCCGAGCTGTGGCAGTGGGCGCAAAAACTCGCCCCGCGCGAACTGCTGGTGCCGGAAGGGGTCGAGCCGCCCCAACGTTGCATTCTGGAAGGCATAAGGCTTGTACGCATGCCAGCAGCCCAGTTTGACCTCAAACGCGCCACAGAGCGCGTTGTGGCCGCACAGGGGGTACGCGAAGCTGGCGCTCTTGGGCTGGAAGGCAAGCCGGAGCTCATGAGGGCCTGCGGCGCGCTGCTGGTCTATCTGAGCCAGACGCAGATGCGCAACCCCGACCACCTCATGCCTTTTTCGCCTCTTGATCTTGGTCGCCGTCTGCTCATTGACGATGTGACCGAGCGGAACCTTGAAATTTTCTGCCGCCTCAATGGCCGCAAGGGCAAGGGTACCCTGCGCCATGTTCTGGACGACACAATGACTCCCATGGGCGGCAGGCTGCTTGAAGACATGCTGCGCCACCCCTGGCGAGAGCTTGGCCCCATCACCCGCGTTCAGGACGCCGTGGCCTTTTTTCATGCGGACGATACCCGCCGCGCCGCACTGCGCGAGGCCCTCAAAAATGTCTATGACCTGGAGCGTCTCTCCACGCGCATCAGCCTGAATCAGGGCGCGCCGCGCGATTTTATTGCCCTGCGCAACAGCCTTGCGGCCCTGCCGGATGTGTACGCGGCCCTGCAAGGGGCTGGCACGACTTCAACGGCAAGTTCTGACACAACTTCCGCCCCTGCGGGTCAGATGCCCAAGAGCGTTGCCGATGTGGTCAAGTCATGGGACAACATGCAGGACTGCGCGGCCCTGCTGCAAAGCGCCCTGGTAGACAACCCCCCTGCGGTCATTACCGAGGGCGGCCTGTTCAAAACCAGCTATAATGCGGAACTTGACCGTCTGCTTGATCTGGCGGAGCACGGCGAACAGAAGCTCCAGAACATGCTGGCCGAGGAACAGGAAAAAACAGGCATCAGCAAGCTTAAGCTGGGCTTTAACCGTGTGTTCGGCTATTATTACGAGCTTACGCGCGCGGCTCACAGCGGGCCTGCGCCCTTCCATTTCATCCGCCGCCAGAGCCTTGCCAATGCAGAGCGCTTCACCACGGTTGAGCTGAAAGAGCTTGAAGAAGAGCTTCTGTCTGCCGCAGACAAGCGCAAGACGCTGGAATACTCCCTGTTTCAGGATCTGCGCACCCACATGGCCGCCCAGCGCGAACGCATCATTCACGCGGCGGATATGGTTGCCCAGCTCGATTACTGGCAGAGCCTCGCACAAGTGGGCCGCACCAACAACTGGTGCAGGCCGGAGCTTGACGCGGAGGCCAATCTGGACATCCGCGAGGGGCGGCACCCTGTGGTTGAAGCCATGCTTGGCCGCGCCAATTTTGTGCCCAACGACTTTCGCCTTGATGCCGGACGCCGCCTGTGCCTGCTCACAGGCCCCAACATGGCCGGTAAATCCACCGTGCTGCGGCAAGTTGCCATCATCAGCCTTCTGGCCCAGATGGGTTCCATGGTTCCTGCCAGCGCCGCCCGCCTTGGGCTGGTGGACCGCCTGTTTTCGCGCGTGGGCGCATCAGACAACCTTGCGCAGGGCCAGAGCACATTTATGGTGGAAATGATGGAAACGGCCCGCATTCTGCGTCAGGCCACCCGCCGCAGCCTTGTGATTCTGGACGAAATTGGCCGTGGTACCAGCACCTATGACGGCGTTGCCCTGGCCTGGGCCGTGGTGGAAGACCTCGCAAGGCGGGCTGGCGGCGACCTGCGCACCCTCTTTGCCACCCACTACCACGAACTGACCGCGCTGGAAGGTCGCATTGCGGGCGTGTTCACCATGAACATCGCCATCCGCGAATACAACAACGACATTCTCTTTCTGCACAAGCTTGTTCCCGGCCCTTCGGACCGCAGCTACGGCGTGGAGGTGGCCCGCCTTGCGGGTGTGCCCGGCCCTGTGGTGCAGCGGGCCAGAGCCATATTGCAGGGACTTGAGCGCGGGCGCGACAGCGCCAGAAAAACCGTGGTTTCTGCGGTATCCCTGCCGGGCCTGAACCTGCCGGAGCCAACGAAAAAAGAGCCGGAGCTGCCGGAGATTGCCGCCGCGCCGCCGCGCTCGGAACACCCGCTTGTTCTGCTGCTGCGCGAGCTGAATCCTGACGAGCTCAGCCCGCTGGACGCCCTGCGGCTGCTCATGGAATGGAAAAAACTGTGGAGCGACAGCCCGGAATCTGCCCCGCAAACAGACGCCCTGCCGCCGGACGAGGATGCCCATGAGTGACGCCAATCCCTGGTCTGTCATCCAGCTTGTGGCGGAACGCCGCATTGAGGAAGCCCTGTCGCAGGGGGCCTTTGACAATCTGCCCGGCGCTGGCAAACCCCTTGAGATTGAAGACCTGAGCCATGTGCCGGAAGACATGCGCATGGCCTACAAGATACTGCGCAATGCGGGCTGCCTGCCGCCGGAGCTTGAGGAGCGCAAGGAGCTGAACAGGCTTGTTGATCTGCTGGAGCACTGCGAGGACGAGCAGGAACGCGTGCGCCAGATGCAAAGGGTGCGCTTTATGATCACGCGGGCCAAAATGCGCTTTCAGCGGCCCATGCAGATTGAGCAGGACGATCCCTATTACGACCGTCTGCTGGACAGACTGTCCGCCAATTCGCGAAAGGCAGGCTGATGCAGACAGTATTGGCAGCCGCCAAACCCATAAAAAGCATAATGGCCGGGATATTCCCGGCCATTTTTGCGTCAAATCTGCGTCCATGTGACGCCATATGGCTTGAAACAGAAATAAAACTACCCGTGATCTGCCCTAGTACAGGTCAGAATCCGCAGGCATTCTTTCCCAGTAAATCCGGCCTTTTTTGCGGTATTTGCGCAGCAGCACGTAGACGCTGCCCGGGCCGCCGTCGTGTGGCTGAGCTGTGCAGAAGGCCAGTACCACCCGCTTGAAGGGATCCTGCGTCAGCCAGCTTTGCAGCTTTTCGCGCAGAACGCCCATGCCGTCAGGCGAATTGCGTCCTCGGCCCGGCACCACCAGCACCGTGCGCAGGCCCTTGTACCAGCTTCCCTTAAAAAAGCCGCGCAGGGCTTCAAATGCCTGCATTGCAGTAAGGCCGTGCAAGTCAAGGTGGGCCTCAGGGCTGAGGCCGCCAGCGCGGAGCTTGTTCAGGATCATCTGGTCAAGGCCGACCACATGCCCCTCAAGGTATTCGTCAGAGAACGTCAGTGCAAACTCAAGCTTGCCGTCCATGAAATCCTGAAGGCTCAGCTCGCCATGCGGCGGAGGCGTTGCCGGGGCAGGAGCCGGAACAACATCGCGCCCGCCGCCAGTGAGGGGGCTTACCGTGCCCATGGCGGCAAGAAAGGCCGCGGCTTCGCCGTCTTCATCGTGCGGAGCGGGCGCTGCGGCAGCGCTGCCTGAAGTTGCCGGGGCCGGAGATGCCTGACCACGCGGCGTCTGGGCCGCGCCGCAATCTGCGGCCCTGTGTTTGCCGGCTTCCTGCGCTGCGCCCTTGGGCGCATTTTTTTTGCCCTTGCCGCTCTCTCCCGCCATGGCATCGGCCATGCTGGTCAGAGCGCCGCGTTCTTCAAGCGAAAACCCTTGCGCGCCAGCGTTGCGGCTCTTTTTGGCAGGGGTTACGCTGCTCACGGCGTTCAGGAAGAGATCGCAATCTTCATCCGAAACTTCAACATCCTGCGCGGCACCGGCGGCGATAACGCGCTTGCCCTTGCCCTGCCCGTGATGCGCAGGTTTGCGCTCACTGCTGCCGTTTTTTTGCTTTTCGGGGAATTTTTTTGCGTTGAGCGCGCGGAACGGATTTGCCCCAAAGGCGTCTGCGTCAGACATAACGGCTCCACTCATGGGTTATGCGAATAAAAAAAGCCGCAGCACAGGCCGCGGCTTTAACAGTAAAACAGGTGCTGCGCTTATTGGGCCGCAGGCGCCGGGGCCTTCTGCTCGGCAGGAGCAGCAGGAACCACAGGAGCCGGGGTCGCTTCCGCACCGGGCTTAACAGCCGGGGCGGCGGGCCTGGGAGCAGCAGGCTCTTCAATCTTCACGTCAAGAATCGTAGACTGACTGGAAGGACGCGAGCTGGTCACGAGGGTGTAGCTGAGCGACGTGATAACAAAAATCACGGCCATCAGGGCAGTCAGTTTGGCAAGAATGCCGCCTGCGCCGCCGCTGCCGAACACAGAGCTGTTGCCACCGCCAAAAATCACGCCCATGCCTTCCTTGCCCGCCTGAAGCAGCACAAGAATAACCAGCAACACGCACACAATGATATGCAGCGTAAGAATGAGAGTCTGCACGAATTCCTCCTCGCCGTCCGGCCACTGCCCGATGGCGCGCCCGAAGTGGGGTTAGGCCCCGATAATTTGTAAGAAGCTTTGCGCTTCTAAAGACGCTCCACCTACCAGAAGGCCATCCACATTGTCAAGGGCCATAAGCCCTGCGGCATTGTTTGGCTTAACGCTGCCGCCATACAGAATGGGCAGCTTGTCTGCTGTTTCACCCACAAGTTTTTTCAGCAAGGCCCGCGTGACCGCGTGTGCGTCGAGCACTTCTTCCGGCCCGGCAACCTTGCCCGTGCCAATGGCCCACACAGGCTCGTAGCCAATGGCAATCTTGCCCACAAGGGCAGCGCCGCGCAGGCTCTCGGGCATGGCCGAGAAAACCGCGGCAAGCTGGCGCTCAAGCACGGCGTTCAGCTTGCCGGCTTCGCGCTCGTCAAGGGTTTCGCCAATGCAGAACAGCACCTTGAGGCCATGCTCAAGGGCAAAAATTGTTTTGCGGGCCACGAGGGCATCGTCCTCGCCCATGATGTGCCGCCGTTCGGAATGCCCGGTCAGCACCCAGCTTGCGCCAGCGTCAAGCAGCATGGCGGGCGAAGTTTCGCCCGTAAAGGCCCCTTCCTCAGCGGGATAGCAGTTCTGCCCGCCCGCCGAAAGCGCCGCCACGCCCTCGAAGGCGTCCGCCACGCCGCTTATGGACGTAAAGGGGGCAAAAACAACCACATCCTGCCCCGCAGGCATATGCCCGAGGCCCTTGGCCAGATCGCTTGCGCTTTGGGCAGCCTGAGCGCGGGTTTTATACATCTTCCAGTTGGCGGCAAATATTTTTTGCATGGCGTCCTCAGGGCTCAGATGGAACAAAGATAAATGAGTGCGTCTTCGCCAGTATCGGTATAATACTTTTTGCGCACGCCCTCCCGCTTGAAGCCGCAACTCTCATACAGACAAATAGCGGGCCTGTTGCCCACTCTGACTTCAAGCAAGATTTTGTTTATAGCCATTTTACGTGCAAGGCGCAAGACCACGCCCAATATACGCCGCCCATAGCCTCTGCGCCGTTCATCCGGCAAAACTGCAAGATTGAGTATTTCCAGTTCATCCAGCGTGTGATAGACTGATATATAGCCAATCAGCGCCTCATGCCGAAACACCCCCAGCGCCGAAAAAGCCTTTTGCCCAAAGGCGGCAGCGCACTGCTCTTCTGACCAGGGCAGAGGAAAGCACTGGCGCTCAATCTCGTACATGGCGGCGGCATGCTGCGGCCCAAGCATCTGAAGGCGTTCGTCCCGCACTGTGGAAGCATTCATGGAAATCAGCCTTTATCCTTCATTAGGCAACACTCCTGACTTGCAGGAAGTTGTGGATCACAACAATGTGCCGCTGTGCATCATGCGCGGCGAGGACATACTGCGGCAGAACCTGCGGCACAGGGCAGTGGGCCTGCTGGTACGCGACCGCCGTGGGCGCGCCCTGCTGACGCATAGGCCTGGCCTTGGCTGGGGTTTTTCGTCCTTCGGGCGGCTGCCCGCCGGGCAATCAAACGAGCGTAAGGCGCAGGAGCTGTTTCTCAGCGACTGGAATCACGACGGGCGCATACTGCCGCTCGGCGTTTCCCCGCCCGGGCCGGACAATTTCAACGCCTTTGTGGCGCTGTACGAGGGCCGCATGCCCGCTTCGCTGGCTGATGCCGCCGTGCGCGACCCGGATCAGCACATGCTGGTCGATTATGACGAACTGCGCGGCCTTGGCGTGCACTTTGGCGACCTGCTTTCGCCCTTTTTGCGGCAGGCGGTGCAGGCTGGCCTTGTGCGCCCGCGCTGACGCGCTCCTCGCTGTAAAGCCCCCCGCCGTACAATACCCGTGCAACAAGGCGCGCCATGCAAACCAGCCTTTCAGCCCGTGCCGCATGCGCTCCCCCCCCGACGGGCCGCCCTGCTTGCTTATACGGCTGTGGGGCCAAGCAGATCAACAGCCTCCTGATGCACCAGCCCGTTGGAGGCCATGAGCACATCGCCAAAATGCAGTGGTTCGCCGCGCAGATTGGTAACCTTGCCGCCAGCTTCTGCCACAAGCAGCAGACCAGCGGCAAAATCCCAGGGCTTCAGGCCTTCTTCATAAAACATATCCAGCCTGCCGCAGGCCACATAGGCCATGTCCACCGCCGCCGCACCTATACGGCGCAGGCCCTGGCTTTTGGGCAGCACAAGTGAGAGGCGTTCCAGTATTCTGCCGAGCCGTCCCGTAAAGTCATAGGGAAAGCCCGTGGCCACCAGCGCATCGCCCAGGGTTTCAGCCCTGCTCACGCTTATGGGCGCGCCGTTGAGGTACCCGCCCTGCCCGCGCTGCGCGCTGAAGCATTCGTTCATCATGGGGATGTTGACTACGCCAAGCTCCACATGATCCTTGTTCCACAGCGCTACCGAGGTCGCCACCTGCGGGATGCGGTGCACAAAGTTGGTTGTGCCGTCCACAGGGTCAATGATCCAGCACAGGCCGTCCGGCTCCTTCTCGCTCTCGCTGCTTTCTTCCGCCATAAAGGCCGCGCCCGGCACAAGGTTTGCCAGTTTTTCCTTCAAAAAGGCTTCTACCGCCAGATCGGTCTGCGTGACCAGATCAATGCGGCCCTTGTGCCGCACGTTGCTGGGCTTTGCCCAGTGCTCGCGCACGATGTCGCCGCTCTGACGCACAATTTCCAGACATCCTTGCAAAATATCCTGTGATGCAAACATGGGGCTTCCTTTACGCGTGCGGGTTCTGCAACGCAAAATGCCGCAGGGTGGTCACCCCGCAGCAGACAGTTTTCAGAAGATGGATTGTCGCGGCCTCTCGGCAAACGGCGCGGACGCTGCTAGTTAATAAAGACCGAATGGTACAACTGGCGGTCAAGCATGGCACGGGCGGTGCCGCGCAGTACGGTGGTCAGGGGGTCTTTGTCCACAAAAACCTTGAGGCGCGTTTCTCTGGCGATAAACTGATCCAGCCCCTTGAGCAGAGAACCGCCGCCCGCCATGAGCATGCCGTTGCGGTAAATATCCGCAGCCAGTTCAGGCGGCGTTTTTTCCAGCGCGCGCATCACTGCCCCAAGGATTGCCAGCACAGGCTCGCGCAGGGCCTCGCGCACATGGCCTTCTGTAACCTTGACCACGCGGGGCGCGCCGCGCACCAGATCCTTGCCCGAAACTTCGAGCACCGGCGCATTGGGCATGGGTATGGCGGAACCAAGAATTTTCTTCACGTTTTCCGCTGTATTGTCGCCAACTTCCATGCGAAAAACATCGCGCATATAGCGTTGCACGGCCATGTTCATGGCATCGCCAGCCACGCGCACTGACTGCGCATTGGCAATGCCCGCCATGGTGATAACAGCCACCTCGCTTGTGCCGCCGCCAATATCCAGCACCAGATTGCCCAGAGGCTCGTGAATGGGCAGGTCTGCGCCGATTGCCGCCGCCATTGGCTCCTCGACCATAGCCACATCGGCAGCACCTGCCAGAATGGCCGAGTCGATGACCGCGCGTTTTTCCACCTGGGTGATGCCCGTTGGAATGCAGATGACCATGGAAGGCTTGACCAGCCGCAGCCCGGTGATGGCCTTGCGCACAAAGTAGGAGATCATTTCGCGGGTGATGTCGAAGTCGGCGATGACGCCGTCCTTCATGGGGCGCACGGCCTTGATGCGCTGGGGCGTGCGGCCCAGATATTCCTTGGCTGAAGCGCCCACGGCGAGAACAGAATTCTTGTGCGTGTCTATGGCCACCACCGATGGTTCATTGATCACGATGCCGTCCGCCCTGGTGTAAAGCAGGGTGTTGGCAGTGCCAAGATCCATGGCAATGTCTTTGGACAAGAATCTGAAGAAACGCCGTAGAATCATGTTTAGTATTCTTTTGTTGGCGGAATGGGCGCGGTGTCGGGGTCATAGGCCTGGGGGCCGTCGTTGTGCACCCGCGCTCTGGGCAGCATGGTTCTGAGCCGCATTTTGAGATACAGATTTTCCAGAAACAGGGCCAGATGATCCACAGACTGACGCACAAAACTGCGCAGGGATTCGTCTATCTGGCGAGGATTGGTATGCGCGAGGCAGAGCACGCCGCGTGTGCTTTTGTTGACCATAACCGGCATGCATATGGCAGCCTGAAAATCGGGCATATCCGGCAGTTTGCCAAAGAGCACCGTGGCGGGCGCGCCCTCGACGCCTTCAGCGATCACTGGCTGATCGTTGCGAAAAACCCAGCCTGTAATGCCGCTGCCCATGGGCAGGATAAGCGGTTCTTCGCCAGTCAGCAGCAGGCGGGCCGATTCGCTCTCAACGCAATATGTTTCGCCCGGTTCGTCCACCGAGGCAAAGGCGCAGTAGTCAAAGCCCGTAGCCTCGACCATGATGCGCAGATAGTTTTGCAAAAACTGGGGCCAGCGCTTGTAGCGGAAGCGCAGATCCTGAATGACGGACAATTCCGCGAAATACCGCGGGATATCTCCGGCAAGCTCCTGCCGCCCGGTGGAACCCTGCTGGCGCGAAATAAGCTCCGCAAACATTTGCAGGATCTTGTGGTCTTTGTCAGAAAAAGAGTACTGCCGCTTGCTGTCAACGCAGAGCGCGCCGCCGGTGGGCACGGGGCAACCCATAAAGGCCTTGATGTTGGCCTCTTCCCCGCCGGTGTAGTAGCCAAGGTTGCTCTGGCGCTGGTCAAAATTCGGCACAAGCAGAGGTTGCCGGTTACGAACAATCCAGCCGACAAGGCCCTTGCCGGGCAGCACCGATGCGTTGGACGATATCCTTTCACCCAGGCTGAAGGCAGCCGCAAGGTGGTGCGCTTCGCCTTCTTCGTCAGGCAGAAAAAGGACTACGGAATAAGCGTCAAAAACGCTGCAAACGATGCTCAGAATATGCTTTTCAACAGAGTTGGCGGTCATGGGCACATGGGGTTGATGGTGATGCCGCCCACAGGCGTGACGGCTCTCGGGTAACGCATTTCTTGTAGCAAAGGGCCTGCGCCGCCGCAACTTCTTTTGCGCTGTTCCTGCTTCTTGTTCCGCTGCCGGGGCCTTGGATGGCAGCGTCTGCGCCCTTTACATCAGCCTTGGCAGGCCCGGTTGATGCCGTTTTTCGGGGAACCTGCATCATTCCCACTGGAAAATATTCTGAAAAGCAGGTAGTAAATAACAAATTTCCATAAGGGATGTGCGGATGATTAAATGGCAAGAGGTATTCAGCAAGGACGGTCTGCCCTGGCAGGACGCTACCCAGTTGTCCTCTTCGCTTGCCGTAGGCGACTTGCCGCAGCTCAAAAAAATGCTCGACGCCGTGCATATCCGCCTGTGTCTTGTCAAACCCTATCAGGAAAACAAGAACTATCCCCTTGTGGAAGCGCGCGAGCTTTTGCCCTCTTTTGACAACGACATGTTTGAATACAAAGAGCTGCCCGGCTTTGCCATGGTGGCCTTTGCCCGCCAGCTCGACTATTTTTCAGAAATTTTTCAGTTCGACCGCCTGCACCCCGTAATTACCGAAGGCGATGGCGCATGCTGCCCGCTGGAAAATCAGGTCATGGTGCAGAACCTGCAAACCCTGGCCTCGCGGCTGCCGCGCGTGCATCAGGATATTTTTCGCCAGCAGTTCCGCTCGTCCGACACTGTAGTGCTTGAAACCTACCCTGCCCTCATGCCCTACCTGCTCAGCATGGACAGGGCGCACGTGCTGGCCTGGGGCGCAGACAAGCAGTTTCATCTGGCCGGAATATTCGCCTCCTTTCCGTCGGATATCGACAGCGAGCTGAAGCGTTTTGGCATCCGCATCGGCAAGTTCGTGTATGGCGACAGCGATATTTACGAACGCAACCGCATGTTTGTGTACCAGTACCTTATGGAGCTTTACGGCTTCCCCATTGTTTCAGAGCGGCGCACCTCGAGCGCGCTTTTTGCCCGCAAGCTGCACAAGATGGGCGAGCGTTTTTTGCTGCGCGTGCTGGGACAGACGGACAGAACCATCACGACCTACATGGCCAATGGCGAAAACACGCGCTACCCCCTGCTGGAAAAAGTGGCCCTTGTGGCTGTGGACGCCGATCAGGACGAAGCGCTGAGCGCCATCGACCGCGATGGGTTCTTTCTGGACAAGCCGCGCCGGGTGGTCATTCTGCGCATCAAATACCGCCAGCACACCTTTGACTCCAGCAACGTGCGGCAGGACCGCGCGCTCTCTGTTGTGGCGCAGGAGGTGCTGCACCCCATCACGGGCGAAGCGCTCACCGGGCTTAATATTATCAAGGACACCTCCAACATGTTCCTGCGCCTCAACGACATTGTGCGCGGCGAATACACGGGGCGCATCATCTACAAGCGCACCGAGGTGGTGGAAAACACGGGCACGCACGAAAAACGGCTCAAGTTCCTCTATAGCTGGCTGACCAAGCATCAGAGGCGCATGATCAGCTATAGCGACGAATTTTTCTCCAATGTAAGCAAGGTGTTGACCAACTACCTCTTTTCGCCGGACAATGACGAGGCCTTTGAAAACCTGCGCGAACTGTATCAGGAAGTCTGCACCCGGTTCAGCTACATTCAGCAGGCCCGGCGTGTGCGCATACTGGAAGACCTGTGCCAGCGCACCTTCAAGGGCACGCGCATCACCTATCAGCAGATGTTCCGCGAGGTTCTGAACCTGCTCAACGAGCTGAAATTCGAAATCGTCAGTTTCTTCCCCGGCCTGGTTGACGCCGTCATCGACTGTGTGGAAAGAATCCTGCGCGACAGTTATCTGCAACGCAAATACGTTGAACCGCCGGAAGACACCCTTACCCCAGCCGGTCAGGAAATTCGTAAAAATTACAGACGTCTTGTTTCATTGCAGGACGGGTTCAAGGCTGTGCGCAAGGCGCGCAGCGGCAAGGAAAACGTGGTGGCATGAGCGTACCGTTTTTTTATCTGGCCCCTGAACTCTGGGGCGACACGCCTCTTCTTGAAGGGCAGGAAGCCCGGCATCTTGGGCAGGTTCTGCGCGCGGAACCCGGCACAGAAGTGGGGCTGCTTGATGGCCGGGGCCGCTCGGGCATATTTGTGGTCTGCAGGGTGGGCAAAAAGAACGTGCAGCTACAGCGCGTTTCTGAAACTGTTACCCCTGCTCCGCATTCGCAGGCCATTGTGGCGCTGGCCTACAGCAAGGCCGTGAGGCGCGGCTTTTTTATGGAAAAGGCCGTGGAGCTTGGCGCGCACGGCGTATGGCTGTGGCAGGGCGACCACAGCCAGGGCAAACTTTCTGCCGCCGCGGAAGAAGCCTGCCTTGGGCAGATGATTGCCGGGGCAAAGCAGAGCGGCAACCCATGGCTGCCCGAAGTACGCGCCCTCTCGGGCGGCGTGGATCAGCTCATTCACCTTTCGCACGCTGCCGACCACCGCATTCTGCCCTGGGAACTTCAGGACGGCGTGCATATGCTCACCCCGGAGATGGCGGGCCAGCCCGGCCTGACCGTCTATGTGATCGGCCCCGAAGGCGGTTTTTCGCAAAGGGAGCTGGCAGCACTGAAAGCCGCCCACTTTACCGCCGTGAGCCTTGGCGCGCGCGTATTGCGCTGTGAAACAGCAGCTACGCTCTGCCTAGGCCTGCACTGGTGGGGTTCGCAGCTTGGCGGCAAGGCCGATGCTGCCCAAGGGAGCGGAGAGTGACTGTAAGCAAGCCGCTGCCTGAGCGCATGCGGCCCGATGATCTGGCGCTTTTTCTGGGTCAGACCCATCTTGGCGACCGCCTGCGCTCAATTATGAAGTCCGGGCGTTTGCCCAGCCTGCTGTTTTTCGGCCCGCCGGGCTGCGGCAAATCAACCCTCGCCCTGCTGCTGGCCAAATCATCCGGCAAGCCCTATCTGCGCTTGAGCGCGCCCGAAGCGGGCTTGCAGCATCTGCGACGCTCGCTCACAGGTGTGGAAATTCTTGTGCTGGACGAACTGCACCGCTTTTCCAAGGCGCAGCAGGACTTTTTTTTGCCGCTGGTGGAATCGGGCGAACTGACCCTGCTGGCCACAACCACGGAAAACCCCTCGTTCAGCGTCACGCGTCAGTTGCTTTCGCGTTTGCATGTGCTGCGGCTGCGGCCCCTGGGCCGACCTGAGCTTATGGAACTTGCCCGGCGCGGCGCAAAAGACCTGCAACTTGAAATGACCGATGAGGTGGCCGACCTGCTGGCCGGGGTTTCGCACGGCGATGCCCGCACCCTGCTGAACCTTGTGGAATATGTGGGCGCCCTGCCGGAAGATCGGCGCGATCTGGAGCATATCAAGGCGGCGCTGCCCGAGGTGCTCATCCGGCACGACAAGGACGGCGACAACCATTATGAGCTGGCCTCTGCGCTCATCAAGTCCATTCGCGGCAGTGACGTGGATGCGGCCCTGTATTATCTGGCCTGCCTGCTTGAAGGCGGCGAAGACCCGCGCTTTGTGTGCCGCCGCCTGATACTCTCCGCCTCTGAGGATGTGGGGCTGGCCGACCCGGACGCTCTGGGGCTGGCCGTGGCCTGTCAGCAGGCCGTGGAATTTGTGGGCATGCCGGAAGGGTTCATCCCGCTGGCGGAAACCGTCACCTATCTGGCCCTTGCCAAAAAGAGCAACACCTCCTACGCGGCCTATCTCAACGCCGCCCGCGAGGTCAAACTCAACGGAGCGCGCCCGGTGCCGCTGCATCTGCGCAATCCTTCTACCCAGTTGCACAAGGAATGGGGCTACGGCAAGGAATACAAGTATCCCCACAACTACCCGGAATCGTGGATCGAGCAGTCATACCTGCCCACAGAACTGGAGGGCCGCCGGTTCTACCAGCCTCGCGACAACGGCGAAGAGCCACGACTCAGCCAGTGGTGGCGCAAACTGCATAAAATCAAAAAAACGGACGAATAGGCATGAACCCCTTTGTTGATGGAGCATTTGAAGCCAAGTTTCTCACGGGCGACACATACAGCAGTCAGCCTGCCAGTGCGGGCTTTTTCAGCCGTATGCTACCCTCGCTCAGCTTTTACAGCCGCCTGTTTCTCGGCCCGGTGCGCTGGCTGTGCTCCAGAGCGTCCAAGGGGCAGTGCGACGATGCCGCCTGGGTATACGCCAGCGCATGGGTGGCTGACCTTGTGGAACGCATGGGCTGCCCCATCGAAATTGAAGGCATGGACGCCATTGAAGCCGTGGACGGCCCATGCCTGTTTGTGGCCAACCACATGAGCACGCTGGAAACATTCATGCTCCCGGCCATGATCCGCCCCCGCCGCCAGGTGACCTTTGTGGTCAAAAAAAGCCTCACCACCATGCCGCTTTTTGGCCCGGTGATGTGCTCGCGCGACCCCATTGTGGTTGGACGCACCAATCCGCGAGAAGACCTCGCAGCCGTGCTGAACGGCGGGCTGGAGCGCCTGAAAAGGGGCATTTCCATCATTGTGTTTCCGCAGCACACCCGCTCGCGCGAGTTTAACCCGCAGCAGTTCAATTCCATTGGCGTCAAGCTGGCTAAAAAGGCCGGAGTGCCCATTGTGCCGCTGGCGCTCAAGACCGATGCCTGGGGACAGGGCAAAAAAATCAAGGAACTGGGCCCGGTCAAACCCGGCCTGACCATACGCTACAACTTTGCAAGCCCCCTCTCCATTGCCGGGCAAGGCAAGGAAGAACAGGCGGCAATATGCCAGCATATTGAAAGCCACCTTGGCAAATGGCAGCAACTGGACGGCATCAACGAGTAGCCGAGTTTTTACGGATATTTTGCGGACATGACGTTCAAGGGCGGGGTTTACCCCGCCCTTGGCATTTGCGTGAAGTCCTTTTCAGGCATGGAAGACGGTCAGCAGACCTGAATTTTGCCTGCCCGACGGTATCCCCAGCTCAAACGGCTCTTCTGCTTTCGTCTGCCGCTGGCTGCCCGGTTTCTTCGGCCTGCGCAGCGCCTTCTGGCTGATCGGTCTGATCCCCATGCCCCGCCGCGGCTGCCGCTGCATTTCTGCGGGTCAGATATCGCTCAAAGTCCTTTACCGCCAGCGGTACGCTGAACAGGAACCCCTGAAACAGAGTGCAGCCCATATTCAGCAGTGCCCTTTTCTGTTCGCGGTTTTCCACGCCCTCGGCCACGGTTGTCAAACCAAGGCTTTGCGAAAGCGCAATGATGATGCTGGCGATGGCGGCATCGTTGGGGTCTGTGAGCAGGTCACGGATGAACGAACGGTCAATCTTGAGCTGATCCAGCGGGAGCAGCTTGAGATAGGCCATGGACGAATAGCCGGTGCCGAAGTCATCCAGCGAAAACCGGATGCCCAGATTGCTCAGCTCGACCATGGACGCTATGATTTCCTGCATGTTCACAGCCAGCTGACTTTCGGTCAGTTCCAGCTTCAGCAGGCCAGGGTCAATGCCCGCTTGCCGCACCGATGTGGTAACATCCCGTACAAAATTGCTGTCACGGAACTGGCGGGCGCTTACGTTTATGGCGACTGTCAGATTTGAAAACTCGGGTATCTCAGCCCAGCGGCCAAGCTGGCTGCACGCCTGGTGCAAAACCCAGGCGCCGATGCGGGCAATCATGCCGTTTTCTTCCGCCATGGGAATAAATTCCGCAGGCGGCACCAGGCCGCGCGTGGGGTGCTGCCAGCGAATCAGCGCCTCTGCGCCAATAACGGCATCATTAATATCGATCTGGGGCTGATAGTACAGCACAAACTGCTCAAGCCGGATGGCTTCCTCCATATCCCGCTCAAGCTCTATGCGTTCCATAACCGTCTTTTGCACGGCAGGGTCAAAAAAGCGCATGGTGTTTCGCCCGGCATCCTTTGGCCTGATACATGGCAAGATCCGCCTGCTTGAGCAGCTCGTCTGGGGTGATGCTCTGCTTGCCGAACATGGCAACGCCAATACTGGCCGTGCAATTGCAGGTTATGCCCTCCACAATGATTGGCTCGCGTACGGCATTAAGAATTTTGCGGCAGATAAGCGCCACGGCTTCCGCCGCTTCATCTCCGCTGCCCGGCAAACCGTGCAGCAGCAAAACGAACTCGTCGCCGCCAAAACGCGCCACCGTGTCATCTGCCGGAACAATGGCAAGCAGGCGCTGCCCAACCTGCTTGAGCAGATTGTCTCCATGTGCATGGCCAAGCGTGTCGTTGATCGTCTTGAATCGGTCAAGATCAATAAAGAGCAGCGCGCTGAACTTGTCCGTGCGCATGCCCACCGCAACAGCCTGCCGGATGCGGTCAGTAAGCAAGGGGCGGTTGGCAAGGCCGGTCAGCTGATCGTAGTATGCCAGTTCATTGATGCGGGCTTCGTTGCGGCGACGTTCCTCTTCCCAGGTAAAATTATCCAGCGCAAAACTTACGTTCAGGGTCATCTCGCCCAGCAGTTCACGCACATCCGCATCAAAGGCCCCGGCCTCTTCCGCATAGAGCGTCAAATTTCCAACAACTTCGCCGCGCTGCCGCAAGGGGAGCGCTCCTATGGAACGAAAACCCGTTTTGCGCACAAGCCGCCACCAGGGCAAGAGGCTGGGTCAGCGGTGGTGTCGTCCGACCATACTGCCTCATTATTTCTGATGGCGCAGCCTGTGGGCCCGGAGCCCTTGGGGTCAGACGCCCATATGGAAACATCCAGCCGCTGCAGGTCGGCCTCGCTCAGGCCAAAGGAGGCAACAGGGCGCACATGGCCTGTCTGTTTTTCCACAAGCCCTATCCAGGCTCCCTTCATGCCGCCGGCTTCAACAGCGGCACGGCAGACCTCCGCAAAAAGGTCGTCTTTTACCGAGCAACGCACAATGGCCTGATTGCACATATTGAGCGCAGCATACATCTGCGAAATTCGCGCTTCACGCTCTTGAGCGAATTTTCTTTCACTTATATCAATGCACAATATGGCGATTATTCCATTTTCAGACCGGTAGGCAACAATATCAGCCCACAGGTTGTTGCCAGCCAGATAAAATTCAAAGTGGCTTGGATCGCCAGTTTCTGCGGTAACGATGATCGGATTTACCCAATGCGCGCTGTCGTTTGTTTTAGGGGTAATTCTTTCCAGCAACGTTTTGCCGACGACCTCTTCCCGCTTTACCTTGAAGATATCGCAATAGGCCTGATTGATTTCAACAAACCTGAAATCAACAATTTTGCCGTCTGGCGAAAAGACCGGCTCACACAAGGCAAGCCCCGCCTGCATATTGTCAAAAAGTCCTTTATAGCGCTTTTCGCCCAATTCCAGTGCGTTGACCTGACGCGTATAGACAATGCCGCTCCAGACAGAAATAAGGACGCACACCGCCCACAAAAAAACCAGAGAAATGACGTCGTGCCGCCACTTGGCAAGCACGTCCTGTTCATAAACGCCAATGGAAAGATACAGGGGCCACTGACGGATTTTGCGGAAAAAGGCGATTCTGTTTATCGCCAAAATCCGCGCGGGAGTGCTGATACAGGCTGGGAGCGGCATCCTGCTCAATAAGCTTTCGCAAGGGAGGCGAGGGATTGACATCGAGCCAGAATTGCCCTCGCGGATACTGCATGACCAGACCAAGTTTCTTGTCCCACATTGTAGCCACGGCGCCTGGCCCCACAAGCTCTGCCGACGACATGATGTTTGAAAACATGTCTATGGAAACAGCGCAGGCCACGATGCCGCCAAAAGAACCATCGGGCAATGCATAGCACAGGGAAAGTATGATAATGGGGCGAGTCCACAGCTGGCTGTAGAAAGGCGGGGAAACAACCAGCCCGGATGGAGGATTGGCGCGCAGCTGGATAAAATATTCGGCGCTTGTGATGAACATCTCGCCGGACAGGGCGCGAGGCGAGGCGTAAACAACCCGTCCCTGTGTATTTATCAGCAAAAAACCCAGCGTTTCCGGCATCCTGTCATCAAAAATTTTGCCGAACGCGTCAAGGTGTTCCCATGAAACATCGCCGTTCACGGTATGCCCTTGCACCTCATCAACAGCGCTGAGCAGGGCAAGGTTGATCTTTTCAAAACGCCGGGAAAGCATATCGTCCATGAAACGGGAAACGCTTTCAAGGGTACTGGCGGCCTTTGCATATTCCCTTTGCCTGCTGCCTGTCAGGGCAAAAAAAATGATACCCAGAACAAGCAGGTTGATGATGGCAATGCCCCATAACTGCTTGTGAGTGCGCAGCCAGGATGATTTGCTGCATTTCGCTACTGGACGAAGGCATGGCTGGGCATCTGACATATGAACCCCGCAACAACAGAATGCGTCTGGCGCAAAATACTCGGAACAAGGAAGCAAACGGCTGCAAGGGGAGTCAGCAGCGCTCAAGGGAAAAATGGATTGCGATGACTCTTGCTGAAATGTGAGAATTTTGAGGCTATTGAATACCAAGTACTCCAAATCCGCGCCCCAAGCAAATCTATAAATAGATATTTAAAATAGCATAAAAATTACACACTCTGACCTGCGGGCACGGGATACATTCAGCCCATAGACACCCGGTTTTTCCCCATCCTTTTTGCATGGTAGAGAGCGGTATCCGCCCTGTGGATCAGACTGTCCTGGGTATCGCCGGGCGCATTTGCGCGACGCCGATACTGACGGTACAGTGCAGGCCGTCAGCAAAACGGTATTCCTCAATGCGCCTGCAGAGTTTTTCTGCAATTTCCCTGGCCGCATCAGCCCCGGTTTCCTGCAAAAGCACAAGAAATCCCGCCGCCCCAACGCCCGGCAGTATCCTGCGGGCGAAGCATATCCACAGCCAGGCGGCTCATATCCTGCAATACGCTGTCGCCGGCAAGATGCCCGAAGGTATCATTCACATGCTTGAAGTTGTCCACATCCAGCAACAACACGGAAAGCGGAAGCCCATGCTGGTGCGAGCGCAGCATGGCCTCGGCCATGTCGTCTGAAAGCTTCTGTCTGTTGGCAAGCCCTGTGAGTTTGTCGGTATTGGAAATATGCAGCAACTCGACGTTGAACCGCCGCAAGCGATATGTCCAGTAGCCCCAGAGCACGGCCACAATGGCGGCCAGCCCCGCCGCAAAAAGAAACCACATGGGGTTGATGGGTGACTGCACATTGATGGAAATGTGCTGATTGACCACCCTTCCCCGTTCCTGCGGCGTTATGGACAACACGCCCTTGTCCAGAATATTGCGCAGGGTGACATCATTCTTGCGTACGCCAATGCGCAGGTGATTCATGTACATGGGCAACTGCCCGGCAATTTTCAGGTTGAACAGCCCGTTGGCGCGTATGGTATAGGCTGCCACCATCAGAGAACGCATGGTCATGGAGCTGCGGCGGTTTGAGACCATCTTCATGGCTTCATCTTCTGACCGCACAAGCTTGATCTCGAGATTGGGATACCGCTCCCGGA
>JASGGT010000026.1:0-24936 GCA_047602655.1 Desulfovibrio sp.
CAGATATCTTTTGCCAGAAAAAGCCGGGAACAAACGAATGCCTGACTGACGCGCCGGAATCCTTCACCAACCTGCCGCCTTTGTCCCATCTTTTCAAGGTGGTGGGAATCTTCGCCGTGATCTGGATGGCTGTGATCCTGCCCGTCTTCGCATGGCGGGGTATGGGCGACATACTCTCCCAGATATCCGTTTTTTTCAGCAAAGCTCCCTTTGTGACCTTTGGCGGCGCATATGCCGTGCTTGCCTATATTATAGAGCATGCAGTGAACCTTGGCTGGCTGACGGAAAAGGAAATGCTGCTGGGCCTCGGCCTGGCGGAAACAACCCCTGGCCCGCTGATCATGGTAACGCAGTTTGTGGGCTTCATCACTGCCTGGAACCAGCCCGGCGGCCTGACGCCCATGACGGCGGGCATTCTGGGCGGGCTGCTCACCACCTTCACCACGTTTTTGCCGAGTTTCATGTTCATATTTGCCGGTGCGCCCTACATTGAGGCTATTACGGCCAACAAAAAGCTCAATGCAGCGCTTACGGGCATATCCGGTGCAGTGGTGGGCGTAGTGCTGAAGATAGGCGTGTTTTTTGCCTGGAATACCTTTTTTCCCGCAGCGGGATTTGATGTTTTTGCCGTTGCCGTTGCGCTGGCGTCACTTGTGGCCCTGGTGCGCTTCAAGCTCTCCATGCATGCGCTGGTGGGGTTGAGCGGGCTTGCCGGGCTGGTCTGGCAGATGCTCTGATACGTTGTGAGTGCGGGGTTGTTCTTCAATGGCCTGACGGCAGGCAAGGCAATGCCGTCCTGCCCGCACAGAATGTAGCCTTAACGTCACTCACGTCTGGGAGAAAGTATGAACGCAACCATTACGCCGCAGGAACTTCAGGGTATGCTGGCCACCAATACCGCGACTGTTTGCGATGTGCGCAGGCGCGCTGATTATGAGGCTGACCCACGCACAATCCCCGGTGCCGCCTGGCATGACCCGGAGCTGGTGGACGCGTGGGCGGCGCAATTGCCCAAGGACAAACCCGTAGCCATCTATTGCGTGCGGGGCGGCTCTGTAAGCAAGTCTGTCCAGGCGGCTTTGGGGCAAAAAGGTTTTGACGTGCAGTACGTGGAGGGCGGGCTGGCCGCCTGGGATGAGGCTCACAAGTAGCTGAGTGCCCTGCACCATTCACCGGCGGGGCGGATTTGCCCCGTACTACGCAGTGCTGCACCTTTGCCGTCGCAAAAGAAACGCCGCTTCCCTGCAATGGGAAGCGGCGAAGCCTGCGCGCCGGGAAGGGAACGGCGCTTACAAAAGGCAGAGAGGCTTAGAAGCTGTACTGGAAGACAACCTGGGCTTTCCAGGCGTCCTGCTTGTCAAAGCTGCCGTTGCCCGCACCGTTGTTGTAACCGGCCTTTTTCCAGGTGTCCTTGTCAATCATGTTGGCAACGTAGCCAAGTTCCAGATTCACGCTCAGGTTTTCGTAAGCCTGCCACGTGTTGACGAGGTTGAATTCCAGCAGGCCGTCGTTGGTGGTCAGGTAGGGGCCGTCGCCGCCGTAGCCAGCCTGCCAGGAGGAGGCATCCTTCATGTACTTGACCATGGAGGTGGCGTTGGTGCCGCCCCAGTAGGCCAGACGGAAGGTGTGGGAGACGTTTTCAATAAAGCTCATATCTTTCAGCTGCGCGCCGATGCCCCAGGTGCCCGCATAGCTCATGCTCCAGTCGCAGCCATTGGCAACCGGGCTCCACGAAAGGTTGCCGTCGCCGATGAAGGAGGTGAAGTTGCCCGCGCCAGCAATGGAAGGCATGCGTTCGGAGCCGTTTTTCACGTTGCCGTCATCACCGCTGGCGTACCAGCCAAAGATACCGGGCACGCCCCAGTCCAGCTTGTATTCAACCAGGGCTTTTGCCAGCCAGCCCTGACGCTCGGTGCTGGCGCGCACGCTTTCCACGCCGCGCTTGAGCACATCGTAACGGCCCATGGCTTCAGAGTAGCCATAGTTGATGTCGAATTCGATGTTCAAGGGGTCGAACATGGTGATGGCCACCGGCAGACCCGCCCAGAACGTTGAGCCGTATTGCTTGTTGGTGCTGGAAGAATTGAGGGGGTTCAGGCCGTCGGCGTAGTTGAAGCCAGGGGTAGTGCCGGGAATGGTGAGGCCAAGTTTGCCGTCGCTGGTTTCCCAGGGCGAGCCGTAGGTTTCTTCATCCAGACCGCGCAGGGAGTTTTTGCCGCGCATGCCATACATGGCCCAGGGGGTGACTTCAATGCCGTCAAAGCTCAGGGGCATGGAAAGCATGAACAGATCGAGGTTGTCGAGGTAGTTGGTCTTTTCCGTGCTGGAGCGGCCATTGCCGTCCACAAACGCGCCATTAAAGTTGTCGTTGACCGGGCGCGCCCACATAAAGGTGAGGCCCACGTTTTCGTTGAACTTGTAGTTGGCGGTCAGGGCTGCAACGTCGCAGTCCATAATGGCGGAGCCGCCAGCAACGTTGGGCAGGGCGGCTGCCTGGAGGCCCATGCGCACGCGGGCGTCCGTCTGCGGAATCAGCCAATCAATGTAGGCGTTTTTAACCTTGACCTGATGGTTGCCGTCAGCGCCAAGAGCTGCGCCATCGTCCGATTTACCCCACTGCTGATCGCCGATTTCAAAAAATACTGTGCCGGACAGGGCCTCGGAAGCCACTGCGTCCAACTGGAGGCGGATGCGCTGCGAAGCGCCAAACTGGTCATCGGTGTTGGTTTTGGACTTGGCTCCGTCAGTATCTCTGGTGTTCTTGGTGAGGACGCCTTCGCCCACGCCAAAACCAACCAGCCATTCGCCCTTGGCCTTGAAATCAATGGCCTTGGCCCCCCCGGCCACGCCCATCAGCATGCCCGCTGCAAGCAGTGTGACCATGCATACTTTCTTAAAGCGATTCAGACCATTCCTTTCTTGTGAACTCATTCCTTTCTCCTCGTAAAGGGTTTGCGCAGCGGCCGCAGACGCCACAGGCTCTTGCAACGCGCGCGTTGTTTTTCAGAAGACACCCCTGAACAGGCCATTGGCCTGACCGTCAGAATGATGCCCCTTACCCAATACGCCGCCCTCTGCCGCAAGCGAGGTGGCGATCAGTTTTCCGCGTGGTGATTCTTGTGGTGGCCGCACTTGCAGTTGGCGCAGTTGCCCTTGCAGACGTGTTTTTTCTTTTGCTCGATAAGAACGCGATTGCCTGTAACGGCCATGTCAAAACCGCTCTTGCCTTTGAACACAATGCGCTCTGTGCTGAGGCCGCCCAGCAGGAGCGAGGTTTTGAGCGCGTCAACGGCGGAAGGGTGAGGGTCGGCTACGTGCCGCACGTCAATGAAAATGCGTTTGCAATTGGCCTGATTGCATTGAAGAAGTTCAATAAGTGCCGTGGCCTGAGGTTGATCGAAGCGGGAAGAAACGGATATGTGGAGGTTGTCGTGGCTGAAACGGTGGCTTAAACCCGTATGATCGGTAAACACCGGCTGCTGATCCATATTTTTATCTCCGCTTTGCTGATTGTGCATGGCGGTACACTGGCACAGGCATGGCGGCGTGTCAATAAAAATGAAATTACTTTTCAAATTCAAAATGTATCATACTTATTTTATTACTGAATTTTGTACAAATTATTGTATCAGTGCTATCATGCTGCATTAAAAGGGAAGTTGGCCGGAGTCGCAAAGGCCTGTGCGTATGCGCAGCGCGAGCCGGGAAGGTCAGGGCGGGGCCGGGAAGATGCAACACCATGTCGGGGAGGATGTGGTAACAGGAGAGGGCGGGTGTTTTCTAGAGTATTTCAAGTGTCAAATGTTCTAGGGGCTGTTTCTCAATAAAAGATTTTGCGTCGAGGACAAGGAAAACAGTGTTTTTTACGACAGGAGTGGACTCGCTTTAGCCGTTGCTTCAGGCGTTGCGACGCAGGAAGCTACGCCTGAAGACAGCATGTGTAACGACACAGTCCGTTCCATGCAACCGCTGTCGCCATCCGTAAGGCCTTCGGCCAACGGCTGCCGCAAAGACAGCAGCGCTTTCTGTCCATGACTGGAGTAAAAAATGCTGGGTGACGCAGTGATCGGCCAAAAGAATTATTGAGAAACAGCCCCTGGGACACCCGCCCGCTGTGCAGAAGGAGGATTTGTTAGCTCTTATGCTGCCTTGATGCTGCCGTCTTGCACATGGAACAGAGCGGCCTGGGGCTCTGCCTTGCGCAGCAGTTCCGCCATGTGCGGCTGGCAGGTAAAGTAGAGCAGCTGATGGGCCTTGCCCTGGCTGCCGCCGGTCAGCTCCACAAAGGCGCGCGCGGTGCGCTCGGCCCTTTGCGGGTCAAAGTTGACCAGCACTTCGTCCATGATAACAGGCAGGGGCGCGGCATGCAGGGCATGATTCTTTATGTAGGCCAGCCGCAGGGCCAGATAGGCTTGCTCGCGCGCGCCACGGCTCAGATTTTCCGGCGCGATGGGTTCGCCTTGCATAGGCAGGATGGCAAGGCTCGCGTCTTCCAGCGAGGCGTTGATGCCGCGCCAGCGCTGGCCTGTGATGCGTGTGAAAATACTTGAGGCAAGCCGTATGACCTCTGGCTGGCGTTCCAGTTCAAAGGTGCGCTTGGCTGTTTCAAGGATGCTGCGGGCAAGGGCCACGCGGCTCCAGGCAAAGGCCATGCGCTCCATGTCTTCCACAAGGGCCGCCTCCTGCTGCAAAAGCTGCGAAAGCTCATCTGTGCGCGAAAGGGCGTCCACCTTGCTGCGCAGCTCCGCCACGCGCTTGACCAGATTTTCCTCCTGCTCCTGAATACCCGTCAGTTCTTCGCTGATGGTCGCGCTGCGGCGTTCCTGACTTTCCTGATCCTCATGTTCGAAGGAATCGAGAAATTCTTTCAGGGGGGTTTTATCCGCGGCCAGCCGCAGGGCGTCTTCCAGATCCTGACGGCGCAGGGTAAGCGCGCGCAGTTCTTCGTGCAGGGCTGCCTGACGCAAAAACTCTTCCGCATCGTGCGCGCCAGCTATGGCAAGCAGTGAGCGTTCTGCGCTCCGGGCGCTCTCGAGGGCGGCTTCCGCGGCGCGGGCCTCGTCCTCCATTTCCGTCACTTCATTGTCGAGGTTGCGGCGGCGGCTCTGGGCCTGCGACATGGCTTCCGCCGCTTCCAGCGCGGCATCAAGGCTGAGCAGCCAGTCGGGGTGGTTGTCCGCATCCTGCTGCGGCGGCATGCCAAGCTCCGTCAGCAGGGTTTGCAACGGGTCACGCAGGGCCGCAAGTTCTGTGCGGCTCTGGTTGAGCTGCGATTGGGCGCGCAGAACAGAGGCCTCGGCGGCGAGGCAGTTTTCCATGTATTTCAGGGCTTCCCGCACGGTTTCCGGGTCAAGGTCTGTGCCGAGGCCAAGATCCTGCAGGCAGGCTGTCCACTGCGAGCGCGCTTCGTTGAGCCGTTCCTGCGCCTGACGCAGTTCCGCGCTGGCTTCCGCCTGGCGGGTGCGGGCGCGGTTGAGCTCGCTCTGCGAATTTTGCAGCGCGGCCTCGGCCTTGATGCGCAGTTCGCGGGCGGCATCAGCCTCGCGGCAGGATTCAAGCACCTGCCGCACAGCTTCCGCCAGTGAATCTGAATCTGCGTTGGCGGGCAGGCGTTCAGCCACGGCGGGCACCATGCGCATGCGGGCTTCTGTTTGACGCAGATCGTCATCCAGGGTTTGCAGCTCAGCATCGGCGGCGGCCACACCGCCAAAGGCAAGCCGTGCCGATTCCGCCCGGGCAAAAAAGGCAGCCGCGCCCTCGGGGGAAGGCACATTGGCCACATGCAGGGCCAGCATGAATTCGTGCCAGCGGCGGCGGGTCTGCTGCACAATGCCTTCTACTTCGGAGCGCACGGCCTGCCGTTTGCTCACTTCCGTGCGGGCAAGATCCATGGCGTGTTTCAGTTCGTCCATGTCCTTGCGGGCGCGTTCTTCTTCAAAACATTGCTCGCGTTCATGCTCAAGCAGCACTTCCCTGGCCTCAAGCGTCACCAGATCCATGCTCTGAACGCCTGCCGCCGCGCAAAGCTGGCTGGCCTGTTCGTCCAGTTCCGCCACATGGGCCGCGCACGAATCGCGCCTGCCCTGAAGTTGCAGATATTCCATCTGGCGGCGTTTTGCCTCCGCCCCGGTGTGCGGAACGCCGCCAGCCATGAAGCCAACGCCGCAGAGCAGCAGCAGATAGCCGGACCACAGGCTCACGGGCAATTCAATGTCGGCGGTGAGGGCAATGCTTGTGATGCCCATGCGCCAGTATGCCAGCAGCATGCCCGCGCCGCCAAGAAAGAAAGCAAGGCCCAGAACCAGCAGCGGCAGGTTTTTTACCCTTGTGACGGGCGGTTCGTTGCCGATGCGGGCGCTGAGTTCTTCCAGCCGCTCACGTTCCGTGCTCAATGTGGCGGAAAGGGCGCGCAGTTTGCGCAGGGCAAGGGTTTGTCCGTCAAGATCTTCGCGGGTGGGGCCGTTTATGTGGCGCTGCTCTTCGCGCAGGGCTTCCACGCGGCCCTTGACCGCAGCGACCTGTTCCTCCGCCTGGCGCACGTCCTGCGCGGCATCGTCAGCCTGACGCATTTTTTCCTGCACATCGGCGGCGAGGGCGAGGGCCTCCTCCTGCCGCGAAAGGAGAGAATCAAGCAGGGTTTCTGCCTGAGTGCCGTCACTTGCGCCGTTGACCACCAGCCGAAGCGGATTGAAAGCTCGGGAAAATGTTGTTTTTGCCTCGTTCACTGCGCGTTGGCGCAGGGGCCGCTGGCGGCGGGCTTCTTCCTGCCGGGCAAGGGCCTGACGCAGGTTGTCGCGGGCATCGTCATCCAGCGCTGCGGGCGGGGCGGGCAGCAGATCGAGGGCGGCAGTGTTGGAGGCCACCTCGCGTTCTGCGCTTTCCACTTCGCGGTTGCTCTGGGTGAGGCTGTCCACTGCGGCCTGATGGGCCGACGCGGCGGCGCGCATTTCCCGCCCCTGGCGTTCAATGTCCTCGCGGGCAAAGAGGGAACGGTCGGTGGCGCGGATGCGTTCGCACGACCAGTCCGGCCCAAGGCGCGAAAGCTCGCGGCTGAGGTCTTCCTGCGCGCGCACCAGGGCTTCTTCCTGCGCGGGCAGGGCGCTCAAGGCCTGCCGAAAGCCGCTTTTGCGTTCGGCCATGCGGCGCAGGGCAGGCAGGGCCTCCAGCAGGGGATAATTGATCTCAAGCTCGTCGCGCCGCTGGCGCAGGCGGGTGAGTTTTTCCATCTGTGCGGCCCATTGGCGCTCGCAGCCCTCGCGGGCCTCCTGCACACGGGCAAGGCGTTCCCTGCCGTTTTCGGGAAAGGTGGCGCTGATGGGGTCAAGCCGTTCAAGGCGCGCGCCCGCCATGCGCCATTCGTTCCACTGCAACCACACGCCAAGGCGGCGTTCAAGGATGCGGCGTTCTTCTTCAAGCTTGAGTTTGCGGTGGCGCAGGTTTGCCAGATCATCGCGCTTTGCGGCAAGGTCCATTGCCATGCTGTCGTACCCGGCGCATTCCTGCTCCAGTTCGACCTTGCGTTGCCGCAGTTCGGCAAGCTGGCGCAAGGCAGCGTTAAGGGCGGGCTTGCTGCCGCCGCTCTTGAAAATTTCGTCGGCCTGTTTGTCCAGCAGCTTGAGCGCTTCGCCGGGCGAACGCAGCCCCGGCCCAAAGCTTGCGCCGTACAGGGCGTTGCGCACGCCTTCGTCAGTGAGGCTGTTGAGGTCTTCAAGCTCGGTGAGGCTGAAGCCGAACACGTTGCGGTACACATCGCGGCTCACGCCAGAGAGCATCTGGCGCAGCATGTCCGGTTCCAGCGGTTTGCCCTCCGGGTCGGTGAGGGTGAGCACGCCGCCGTTGCTGCCGGGCCTCCGGGTAAGGCGCAGAATGCCGCGGTCGTCCGAGCGCAGTTCCATGCTGCCGCCGGGCTGTCCACCGCGCAAAGGGCCGGGAATTCGCTTGTATTCCTTGTTGCGCGGGTCAGGATAGCCGATGAGCATGGTGCGCAGAAATTCCAGGCAGGTGGACTTGCCCGCTTCGTTTTCACCCAGAAATATGGAAAGCCCCGGCGAGAGATTTTCAACGCTCACATCAGAAAAAATACCGAAGCCGTCCATGTGGAAGGACTGGATATACATCAGCGTGCCTCCAGAAGATCCGTGCACAGGCGTTCGGCCTCTTCCAGAAGGGCTCGCATACGCGCATCGTCGGGTTGGGTGAGAATATGGCGAAGCTGCCCGTGGTCATAGACCTGTTTCAGCGCCGGGGTTGCCACATCGTGCAGGGTGTCGCTGCTTTGCGCCATGCGCTCGGCCAGCCGCAGGGTTTCGCCAAGCAGGTCTTCACGTTGCAGGTATTGAGCACGGTCAATGGCGGGGCTTGTTTCGGCCACCATGTCCTTGATCCATACGCTGGGGGTGCCTGTTTGCAGGTGCGCCAGCCGTTCGGCAAGGTCTTCCTGATTGGGGGCATCGCGCAGGGCGGCGTCAAGCGGGGTGCGTCCGCGCAGAATCACGCGGGCCATCAGGGCCTCGCAGCCAGGGTCTGTGGCTTCGGCGGCCTCTTCCAAGGCACGGGTCATTCTGTTTTCCACCTCGTTGAGGTGGGCCACATCGTCAAGCTCAACCTGCACCCTGGCCCACTGCACGGGGCCCAGACGCACAAAATCCTCGTTGCAGGCGTAGCCGCCGCCCGGTTGCGGGCTTGCCGTCACCCGCAGGCAGCCGCGCGGCCCCGGTTCATTGACGTGCAGACCCTGAGCGTTGCCGCTGTATGCGATAAAAGGGGCGGCGCACAGGGTGGCCCGCTCGTGCACATGGCCCAGCGCCCAGGCGTCAAGCCCTGTATTTTTGAGGTCGTCCAGCGAGCAGGGGGCGTAGCGGTCGGCCTTGCTCTGGCCTTCGACCGTGCAGTGCAGAACGCCAAGCTGAAAGCAGTCGTGGTGCTGGTCGCGCCGGAACAGGCGGGCCAGGTTGCGGCCTTCCTTGATCTTGGCGTGGCTGATGCCGTGCACAACGGCTACGACCTTGCCGTCTTTTTCAACCGTGTGGCTTTCGGCGTCCGGCCCGAAAACAGTCACGTTGTCCGGCCACTGCACAGCCGCCAGCCGTGAGGAAAGGGGATCGTGGTTGCCGTGCGCCAGAAAAACGCGCACTCCGGCATCACGCAGGCGGCGGCAGCCGTCGCAGACCTTGAGCTGAGCTTTAACGCTGTGGTTTTCTTCATTATACACGTCGCCAGCCAGTATGAGAAAATCCGGCTTGTCGGATTCGCAAAGTCGGAAGAGGCGTTCCATGGCCTTGAATGTGGCCTCTTGCAGCAGGCGCGCCAGATGCCCGCCCTGTGCCGCCGTGCGGGAAAGCCCCTGAAACGGCGTGTCCAGATGCAGATCGGCGGCGTGAATATAGCGGATGCCGTCCATGTAAAAGCCTCGTTTATGGATTTGTAGGAAAATATTGCTGAAATCTAGACTTTTTCAAAATAAATGACAAGCGCAACGGCCAATTACGCCATTGCTTCAGACGTGAAAGTGCAGTTACAACAGTGCGCCAGAAATATTGTGCTGCAAGTACAGGTGGATGGAAAAAGGTGCGGAGCAAGCCCCCGCGCGCGGCAATAAAAAGGCCAGACCTCCGGTACAATGGCGGTCTGGCCGGGCTGAAGCGGAAGATACGGGATGCCGGTTATTCCTGCACTGCCGGGTTGCCGTGCACAGGCAGGGAGCCGTTGCGGATAAAGTGATCCACAAGGCCGAAGACTGCTTCGTTGCCGCAGAAGTTCCCGGCGGCTATGGCTGCCTTGTAGGCTGGCAGATTGGCTTCAAAGCGTTGGAGCAGTTCCGGCTCCAGCGTGTGCATGTCGGCCTGCATGCCGTAGCCCAGTCGCTCGATGTAGAGCGCGTTGAAGCGCTGTTCCACCATGGCCTTGAGAGGCAGGGTGAGGATGGGCTTGCCCAGGTGCAGGGCCTCGCCCATGAGGGTATGCCCGCCGCCCTGGACAACATAGGAGCAGCCCTCCAGCAGACGCAGAAAGCCTTCTTCGCTCTTGCGCATGAAGACCACGTTGTCCTCCTGCCCTTCGGTGCGGTCGTAGCCGAAGACATAGCAGGTCTTGCGCGTGGCGGCGCGCAAAAAGTCCACCAGCTTTCGGTGGGTGGAGTTGCTCTGGTACACGAGCACATGGCCGTCATCGCGCGGATTGAGCGCAAGCACGCTGTCGCGCAGAATGGGCGGGGCCACGCGCGCCTTGTACTGGGGCAAAACTGGCGGCGCGTAAAAAGATATGATGAGGTTTTCCGCCGTGGGACGGAAGAGATAACGCGGGGTGAGGCCCTGCACAAAGGTGTCCCACCACATGTTGGGCGGCAGGTTGTGCTGGCAGCAGGTGATGATGTGCTGATGGTCGAGGGTCAGGCAGGGCAGACCGGCCTTTTCGGCGGCGCGCGGCACAAAATATTCCAGATCGGTCATGCAGACATCGGGCTGGAATTCATCAATGAGGCGCGATACCTGGTCAATATAGCGCTGCCTGTGCCACAGCAGGGGCATCGCCCGGCTGATGGTGGCGGCCATGTCCACCTTGTAGTCCTTGAACACCGTGCCCAGGTTGGGCAGTCGGCGCACGGGGAATTCCGGCTCAAGGATTTTCGGGGCGTCGTCGTCCGCCACAAAAAGGAATTCGTGCCGTGAAAGGCGGCGGGCTATGGTAAGGCCGCGCATGGCGTGCCCGTGGCCAGTGCCGTGAATGCCGTAAAGTACGCGCGCCATGGTTCTCCTTTATCCCTGCCGCAGAATAGACGGCGGGTTTGCGGCGGCAAGCCTACCAATGCACGGCAGGAGCGTCAATTACTCGTCTTGACGCACGGGGGCCTGTTATCTACCATCATACAGTAATTGCTGTTTGTCACACCTGACTGCGGGGCGCAGAAGCGCCAGCGGAGCATACATGTACGAGCCCAGCACCGGGGCGAGCCCGCAGGGGCCGCTCTGCAACGTGACCATCCCGGTTTTTAACAGGCCCGCTGCCACGGAGCGCGCCATTCGCGCCCTGGCCGCAACCTCGCGCGAGGTGCCGTTTCATATAACGGTGGTGGACAACGGCAGTGAGCCGGAGCTTGTAAAAAAACTGCTGGCCTTGCGGGCAGAGGGCTTGATCGACCATCTTTTTTTGCTGCCGCGCAATATGGGCGTGGCCTGCGCGGCCAATGTGGGCTGGCAGCTTGTGCCCGCGCCGCTGTACATGAAGCTGGATAACGATACCGCCATTGTGCGCAAGCACTGGCTGCGCGACCTGCTGGCCCTGTGGAGCCACGGGCAGCCGCTCTCCAACCTTGGCGGCGCGTTTAACCGCGAAATGCTGCGTAAGACTCCCGGCAGCCTGCAAACCCCGCACGGCGAGCTTGGGCTGTGCGTGGGCAACCTGCCCGGTCAGGCCGTGCTCGTGCCGCAGGCTGTGTCTGAAAAGCTGGGTTTCTGGAATGAGGAATACGGTCTCTACGGCGGCGAGGATGGCGATTACGGCCTGCGCATGCAGGCGGCGGGCCTGCCGCAGTACTATTACCTCGGGCCCGAGTATTTTGAGAACATCAGGGAAGATGATGACGCGCGCGAAACTTATGCCGCCCGCGGCATAGACAAGCGCAGGCTGCACCGCGAGCTGGTCGTCAGGGATAACCTGTGTATGGGCAAGCTGTTCATGAACAAAATTCTCTATCTTTCGGGACTGCGCTCTCTTGCTCCACTACAGCGCTATGCTGTAGACGATGTGGACGGGCAGGGCCGGGTGCGGCTGACCGAGCGTAAGGAATACAAGGAATTTCAGCGCGATCTTGCGCAGGTGGCCGCAGGGCTGAACGCCCGTTTTCGGGATTATGTCATGTCTTACAAACTGGATGAGCCTACGGCGGACGCCATGCGGCAGGTGCTTGAAAAACACGCGCAGGCAATAATAATTGATAAGGGGCTGTGATGAACGCACGTAAAGTCAGAGAAGACCTGGGCCGCGCCAAGGCCTGTTGCGCGCGCCGCGATACGGAACGGGCGCTCTTTCTAACCATTTCGGCCCTCAAGGAGCTCGGCGGCCAGAGCGTGCCGCTTGATCTGCGGGGCGATTTTAGGGCCGCAGTGGCGGATCTGGCTGTTGATCCGGACCTGAAAGCAGCTGGCGCACCGGCCTTTGCCTACACTCCCGGTGCGGAAAGGGACCTGCTCCAGCTTCTCTCGCAGCTTTACCGCACCCTGAAAGGGCAGGAAAAGGAAGAGGAGTATCAGGCAGCCTTGCAGCGTAAACTGAATCTTGACCATGGTTTCAGCGACGGCAAAAAGTTTCTGGCAGAGGGTAAGCCGTCAGAGGCAGATGCATGTTTTGCCGAGGCCCTCAAACACTACAGGGACGAGAAAGCCATCTTTGGCATGATGGCCCGGGCCATGATGGATGCGGGCGAATATGTGCGCGCCATAGGGCATGCGCGGGCTGGCCTCAAGGAACTGCCGGACGATGCGGAGCTGACGCGTATTGTGGAGGAGTGCACCCGGCTGCGTCAGTAAGGCTTTCGGCGTGTTTTTTGCATCGTTCTGACGAAAACTTGGCGGCGGCAAAAGCTGCCGCAGGGAGTCGTCATGAACGGTCACTATCGCGTGAGGTCTGTTCCCTATATGGCATTGAGCGCGGCGCTCTTTGGTTGCGCTCTGTTCTTTGCCGTTACCCTTTGGCGCGGCGAAAGCATGGGGGAGAGCGGTCAGTTTGCCTATACCCCGGGTTTTGATGTTCGGGCGGACGTGGTCAATTCCGTGCGGGTTGTGCCGCTGGCGGGGACCACCCTGCGCAGCCCCAGCGTGAACGCGGATAAATCTGCGGCGGTTTCCCTGGCCTACTAGGCTGTTTTTATTTTGAAAAGTTGTATTGCCTCGCAACAGTAGCGGGCGAGCGTTTTTTTGTGTATAGTCTATCACCTTTTTTGATCTTGTCCTTTCAGCGGTCTTTCTGCTGAAAGGCTGACGTGTCGCGCGTAGTTCTGAAAAGGAGATGCAGAAGTGAGTTTCTGGTCCGTTATTTCCAGCCATATCTGAACATCTCTAATTGGGAACAGTTCTTCCCTTTGTTGTAAGTTGCAATTATCTGTAATTTTTAGTGTATTACTTTTAAAACATAGTAAATTACCATGTTGTATTGACTTTGTTTCGGAATGTGCCTACATTGTACAAGATGCCCGATTAGAATGGGTGAAAAGCCTTATTGTTCTCGTCACTGTAGTGCCATGTTTAACTTCCTCATTTCTCCATAATATTAGTGAGTTACTGTCCGATACTTTTTGTTCGGCAATAGCATCACGCATTCTTTAAAGGACATGTTTGCGTTATGAATTGGGACTGGGACAAACTTCAGGAAAAAAGACAGAAGCAGGGTTCTAACCCTCCGCCCCGACCTCCTCAGGATCTGGATTCTGACGATATGGGGCAGGAAGAAGAAACCCCTCGTGCCAGGCGCACTCCTTTTAACAACGGCCGTGGCCCCGGTGGCGAAAACCCTTTTTCCAAAATAGCCCGTATGCGCTTTCCCAACGGGAGGGCGGCTGGTCTGGTGGGTTTTGCCATTGTGGTTCTGTGGCTTCTTTCGGGTATTTATATTGTTAATCCCGATGAGCAGGGCGTTGTGCTGCGCTTTGGCAAGTATGACCGCACCGAAGGGCCCGGCCCGCACTACGCGTGGCCTGTTCCTATTGAATCAGTATACAAGCCGCAGGTAACGCAGGTTTTGCGCAGCGAGGTGGGCTTCCGCTCCGTTGGGCAATCGGCCACCTTCCAGCAGGGGCAGTTGCGCACCATTCCCGAGGAAGCCTCCATGCTCACGGGCGATGAAAACATCGTCAACGTGCAGTTCAGTGTGCAGTACAAGATCAGCGACCCCGTGGACTACCTTTTTAACGTTACCGCGCCCGCAGCGCTGGTGCGCAATGCCGCTGAGGCGGCCATGCGCGAGGTTATAGGCAACAGCCAGATCGACTCTGCCATCACCGACGGCAAGCTGAAAATTCAGAGCGAAGCCACCCAGCTGCTGCAAACCGTGCTTGACCGTTACGGCGCGGGCATACAGGTGCTGGCCGTGCAGTTGCAGGATGTGCACCCCCCGCACGAAGTTATTGACGCGTTCAAGGACGTGGCAAGCGCCCGTGAGGACAAGAGCCGCATCATCAACGAGGCCGAGGCCTACCGCAACGAGCTGCTGCCCAAGGCCAGGGGCCAGGCAGCCGCCATGGGCAACGAGGCCGCTGCCTACAGTGCAACGCGCATGCGCAATGCCGAGGGTGACGCCTCCCGTTTTGACGCCTTGCGCATCGAGCACGACAAGGCCCCCAAGGTCACGGAACAGCGCCTTTATTATGAAACAATAGAAGACATCCTTTCCAACGCGAACGAAAAGGTGCTTATGGACAGTCCGGCTGCTGGCCGCGCACTGCCCTATCTCACCTTGCCCGGTCTCGGCGCTCCTGCTTCGCCCAAGACGCTGGAGAAGAAATAATGAGTAAAAATCCTCTGGTGCTGATTCTTGTTGCTCTGGTACTGCTTATCGTTGTTACCCAGGGATTCTTTACTGTTCACCAGACCCAGAAGGCTCTGGTCTTGCAGCTGGGCGAACCGCTTTCACGCGTGTACGGGCCTGGTCTGCATTTTAAAATTCCTTTTATTCAGAACGTGGTCTATTTCGACGCCCGCGTTCTGGACTATGAAGCGCGCTCAAGAGAGGCCTTTACCGTAGATAAAAAGGCCATTGTTCTTGACAACTATGCGCGCTGGAAGATTATTGATCCCCTGCAGTTTTACCGCACCATGCGCTCCATTCCCGGTGCGCAGGCGCGGCTGGACGACGTTGTCTATTCACAACTGCGGGCACTTGTGGGTGCGTATACCCTTACAGAGGTTGTATCCTCCCACAGAGCGGCCATCATGAAGGAAGTGACCAACAAGGTTTCCGACCTCATGCATGGCTACGGAGTCGAGGTGCTGGATGTGCGCATCAAGCGTACAGACCTGCCACCTGAAAACCAGCGTGCGATTTTTGGACGCATGCGGGCCGAACGTGAACGGCAGGCAAAGCAGTACCGTTCGGAAGGTGAAGAGGAGTCGACGCGTATCCGTTCCGATGCCGACCGCCAGCGCGCGGTTATTCTGGCAGAGGCGGCGCGCGCCGCGCAGATAGAACGAGGACAGGGCGATGCCAAGGCTGCGTCAGTTTACGCCCAGGCCTATAACAAGGCCCCTCAGTTCTATGCGTACCAACGCTGGCTTGACGCCATGCGGAAATCGCTAAAAGAGAACAGCAAGATGGTGCTTTCCAACGAAACGCCACTGCTCAATCAGCAACATTGATGCGTGGTTTTCCACGCCAGGAGTCAAAGAGTTATGCCCGGTTTTGCAGAGATATATGAACGCATCAAGTTGGCCACCAACAGCCGTACACAGGTTGAGCTGGCTGAGGTTCTGGACATCCGCCAGTCCAGTATTTCCGATGCGAAACGGCGCAATTCCGTGCCCGGTGACTGGTTCATGAAGCTTTTCGAAAAGTTTGGGCTGAACCCTGACTGGCTCAAGCAGGGTGTAGGCCCCATGTACTTGCGCACCGAGCAGGGCTATGTGCCTGAAGACGCACCGGCCTCTCTTGCCGAGACAGCTGCCCACTATGGCGATGCCATGGCTCGCGGCGGCATCCATTCCGTGTACGACGCCAAGTGCGTCTACAATGATGATGCCCCCCGTCCTGCCCTGGCTCTGGCGGGCAAGATATCGCTGCCGCTGTCGCTTACCCGCGATGGCCTTCAGGTGCTGCGGGTGCGCGGCGCCAACATGGCCCCCCTCATCACGGAAGGGGCGCATGTGGGTGTGGATACAATGGATACTGATGTGGTGTCTGGCCGCATCTATGCCATTTTTGCCCCCAACGAGGGCGTAGTGCTGCGCAGGGTGTTTTTGAACAGCACCCAGGATGGTTACGTGCTGCGCTCCGAGGCTGCAAGCTTCCCCGAAACCCAGTTGGCTGCGGGTCTGCTTGCCAAGCGCATGCTTGGCCGCGTGGCGTGGGTGTTGCAGGAAGTGTAGAAAGATGATGCTGCAACCGGCATTTGCCGTTCATTCGTTTTGTCGAAGAGCCTGGTCGGTCTGTAGTCTTGCGGGCTGTCTGCTGCTGTGCGCCTGTAGTGGCGCACAGACAGCAGCCTCACGAGGTGGGGACGGTATTACATCGTATGATTTGCCGTCCTCGCCTGCTGCAAGCCAGCCTTCTTACAGTACGGCAGGGACACCACCTGCCGCTTCGCCAAATACGGGGCAGGGCTATGCAGCCCCCAGTTATTCCGGCGGGTATGCGGGCGGCGGCGCTACGGCGGCCCCAAGCTATGGCGAGCCGCAGAGTCAGGCTCCTGGCTATGCCGCGCCTGCGCCAACGTACGCGCCCACGCCTGCGCCAACGTACGCGCCTTCATATCAGCAAAGCCAGCCGCAACCAGCCGCAGGCTCCTCCGCCATAGCTCCCGCATGGCGGCCCCTGGCCGACAGGCTTGCAGCCGACGGGCTATCCGGCCCTCGGGTGGACGCCCTGCTGGCTACGCTCAGCGCCACGCCCACGCAGTCGCCAATGGGCAGAAAAATGCGCGAGCTGTATAACCGCAAATTTTTCCCCAAGCCGCCTTCCACCGCACCAGCGGCCCTGTATTACAAGGGCGTGCTGACCGATGCCAATGTGCAGTTGTGCCGCCAGTTTGTGGCGCAGAACAAGCGCGCCTTTGATCAGGCCGAGGCCCGTTTTGGCGTGCCTTCATCTGTTGCGGTATCCCTGCTGTTCGTGGAAACCCGCCTTGGCAAGGTGCTGGCCGATGTTCCGGAAAACGCTTTTTACACGCTTGCCAGCATGTCGGTGACGCGCCAGCCCTCTGATATCCCTGACTGGCTGCCGCGCATGCCCGGCTATCAGGAACACCTCGACTGGTTTGCCGAAATCATGCCCAAGCGGGCCGACTGGGCCTACAAGGAAGTGAAGGCGCTGGTGGAGCACATGCTGCGCGACAATATCGATCCGCGCCATTTGCCCAGCTCGATCTACGGAGCTGTGGGGCTTTGCCAGTTCATGCCTTCCAACATCGCCACCTACGGCGCGGACGGCGACGGCGACGGCAAGGTTGACCTGTTCACCATTCCCGATGCCGTGGCGAGCCTTTCCAACTATCTGGCCAAGCACGGCTGGAAGCCCGGCCTGCCGCGCACTAAACAGCACCAGATACTCATGGCCTATAACCATGCCGCCATCTACGCCAACACCATTCTGGCCCTGTCAGACATGATCAACGGCGCGCCTTCCCCCGAAGCGACGGTCAAGGCCGCCCCGCGGCCACAGGCAAACCCGCGCCGGGCAAGGCCGCCAAGCTGGTCAAACCTGCGAATTAGCATTTTTTCAACCTATCTCTTTGCCATCCCGCTGTCCTCTGGCCGGCGGGATGGTTTTGTTTTGTCCGCTGGTGACGCGCCCCAGGCCCGTGAGGCCTGGGGCCGGTGACACTGACCTGCGCCATGCAGGGCAATCTTGCCATCCCTTTATTGCGGTGGCATACTTTGAGGATGAACACCAATTCCGGCGCGCAGCCCCCTCTGAAAGAAAGCAACCGGCCATTGGCCGATCTGCCTCCCTTGCCGTCGCTTTGCCGTGCGGGCGCTTTGCGGCCCGTACCAAGTGAAGCCGCGTGCCTGGCCCTGTGGGACAAATACGGCATGCTGCCGAACATCCGGCGGCATTCGCTGCTGGTGGCGCACGTGGCAGCGGCACTGGCACAGCGGGCGGCGGACAGGGGTTTTGCCGTGCACGTTCCAGAGGTTCGCGCTGGCGGCCTTTTGCACGACATTGCCAAGACCTACTGCGTCAAACACGGCGGGAGCCATGCCCAGGTGGGCGCGGCCTGGACTGTGGCTGAAACTGGCAATTATGCCATTGCCCAGGGTGTGATGATGCATGTGTGGTGGCCGTGGGCCTTGCCCCAAGGGCCGGAAATATGTTCACTGCCATTTTTTGTGATCTATGCCGACAAGCGCATCAGGCACGATGCCTGCGTAACGCTTGAAGAACGCTATGAAGACCTGCTTGAACGCTATGGCCGTACCGAGGCCGCGCGCGAGGGCATTGGCGTTGCCTACCGACAGGGAAAAAATATTGAAAGCGCCCTTGAGGCGCAGCTGGGATGGGCCTTACATGAAAATTCTTTTGATTGCGGGCGGGTGGTCCACTGAGCGCGAAGTTTCGCTCAACGGGGCGCGCGCCATGCAGGAGGCGCTTGCGCAACGCGGCCATTCGGTAACGTTTTTTGACCTGCTTTCGGGTTTTGACTGTCTGCTCAAAACCGCCGCGCACGATTTTGCCCTCATAAACCTGCATGGCGCTCCTGGCGAGGACGGGCTTGTGCAGGCCATGCTTGAGCGGGTGGGCTGCCCCTATCAAGGTTCCGGCCCTGCGGGTTCTTTTCTGGCGCTCAACAAAAGTGCTGCCAAGCAGATATTTCGGCAGGCGGGCCTGCCCACGGCAGACTGGGAATTTTTGCCTTGCGCCCCCGAGGCAGGCTGGCAGCCTCGCTTGCCGTATCCGCTCTTTGTTAAAAGCAATACGGGCGGGTCTTCGCTGCGCATGGGGCGCGCCAGCAACCGGGCCGAGCTTGACGCCGTGCTGGCAACCATTTTTGCCGCCGGTGATGAGGTCATCATGGAACCCGTGCTCGCAGGGCGCGAAGTGACCTGCGGCATCCTGGGCGAGCAAGCCTTGCCCCCCATTCTCATTGAACCTGTGGCTGGCGATTTTTTTGACTATGAAAGCAAGTACGCCAAGGACGGCGCGCGCGAGATATGCCCCGCGCCCATCAGTGATGCGCTGACCGCCCGCGTTCAGGAGCTTGCCCTTGCAGCGCACAAGGCACTTGGCCTGAGCGGTTACAGCCGGGCCGACTTTATCCTTGGCCCGGACGACAGCCTGACCATACTTGAAGTTAACACCTTGCCGGGCATGACAGCCACCAGTCTTGTGCCGCGCGAGGCCCGTACCGTGGGCCTTGACTTTGGGCAGTTGCTCGAAAGGCTCATTGAACTGGGTATGAACGACCCCGTTCGCAACTGATTTATGCCGGGGCCGCCTGATTGTCGGGCGGCTCCGCCATCCTCTGCGTAGCGGCCTCTTGCTGCGGCGCGGTATCCTTGTCTTGGATTCTGCCCCCCCGTTTCGCGCTGCCTGCCTGTTTCGGGACAAGCTCTGAACTGGTGATCCCAATGCTCAGTAAATCTGTCGCAGGTCATATGGCTGCGCTGTTCTGCATAATTGTGTGGGGCATTACCTTTATTTCCACAAAGGTTCTGTTGCGCGCTTTTACGCCCGTGGAAATTCTTTTTTTCCGATTTTTGCTGGGCTATGCGGCCTTATGGCTTGCCTGCCCGCGATTGCTGCGCAGTACAGGCTGGCGGCAGGAGGCGCTGTTTGCCTGCGCCGGCCTGTGCGGCGTGACGCTGTATTTTCTGCTTGAAAATATAGCTCTTACGTACACGTTTGCCTCGAATGTGGGCGTGATTGTTGCCATATCGCCTTTTTTTGCGGGTTTGCTGGCCTTCTGGCTGCTGCGGGCCGAGCGGCCGGGGCTGAATTTTTTTCTGGGTTTTGTGGCTGCCATGCTGGGCATCGGCCTCATCAGCTTTAGCGGCAGCACGCAACTGCGCCTCAATCCTCTGGGGGACATACTTGCTGTGCTGGCGGGGCTTTCCTGGGCCGGGTATTCCATTTTAACGCGCAAGCTCATGGCCTTTGGCTATAATAGTCTGCTGGTCACAAGGCGCTGTTTTTTTTACGGCCTGCTGTTCATGCTGCCTTGCCTGCCGTTTCTGGAATTTCATCTGGGGCTGGAGCGGCTGGAAAATCCGGTCAACAGCCTCAACCTGCTGTTTCTGGGGCTGGGGGCGTCCGCCCTGTGTTTTGTGGCCTGGACGTTCGCCATCCAGCGACTTGGAGCTGTCAAAAGCTGCGTGTACATCTACCTTGTTCCCGTGGTCACGGTCATTACCGCTGTGCTGGTGCTGCACGAGCGCATCACCTGGATGGCTGCGCTCGGTACGGCGCTGACCCTGCTGGGCCTGGGCATCTCTGAAATGCGCAGCTTCAGTCTGCTGAAAAAGGCGGAGCCGTTGCGCCGCTGACAGGAGCGTGCTGCCCGCACTGTTGCGGAGAGGCATCCCTGGGCGCGGCATGAGTCCACACAGGAATGCCCCAATTTTTATCCGTTCGTAAGCACGGTGGCCAGGGGCTGTTTCTAACTAAATGATTTTGCGCCAAGGGCAAGGAAAAAGGCCATTTTTTACGAAAGGAGTGTACTTTTACGGTACATGACTGGAGTAAAAATGGCCTTTTGACGCAGACAGTTCAAAGAATTAGTTAGGGACAGGCCCTACAGCAACACTCCAAGTATGAGTGCGGCACCGCTGATGAGGTAGCACTTGCGCACCAGATGTCCGTGAGCGTCCAGCGGCAGCCAGTCGCCATCCCCGGCGGCGCGGATGCGGCAGCAGGCGGCCAGATAGAAGGGCAGGCCCGCCAGGCATAGCACCACCGGCCAGCCCGCAAGCCCCGCTGCCCACAGATTGCACAGCAGCAGCCACACCAGCGGCCACCACAGGCGGAACAGCAGGAATGCCCCGGCCTTGCCCAACGTATTGGCAAGGGTAAGCTTGCCCGCCGCCAGATCGGTTTCGATTTCCGGCAGGCTCTGGTAGTACAGCACCCCCGCCACCATCAGACCCACGGGCAATGCCAGCGCGAGGCTGCACGGCTCAAAGTGGCCCAGCAGCAAGGTGGCGCTGGCGCTCACCATGATAAAGCCCATGTTCAGGCATACAAAAACTTCGCCCAAGGCGCGGTGCCCGTAGCGGATGGGCGGCGCCACGTAAAAAACTGCGGAACCCACCGCAAACACGCTCAATGCCCAAAGCACGGGCCGCAGGGCCGGGGGCAGACCCAAAACCAGCAGCCCGCCCACGGCAAGCGTTGCCGGAGTGAGCAGAAGCAGGACAATGGACAGCTGGCGCGGGCTTATAAGGCCGGACTGGATGACCCGCGAGCCGCCGATGTTGTCGCCGCCGTCCACGCCAAGAATATGGTCAAAGAGGTCGTTGGCCAGATTGGCTATGGTCAGGCCCATAAAACAGCCAGCCAGCAACAGGGAGTAGGTTGCCCACTGTCCAGGCCGGATGCTTCCTTGCAGACGGAAGGTCAGCGCCAGAGCCAGCGTGACCGGGATGGCCGCCGTAATGAAAAAAGGCGGGCGGCAGGCCTGCCACCACGCCCTTGCCTGTTGGCGGAAAGTAAGCTTTGGCGCGAGGGCAGGGCGGGGAACCCATGCCTCGCGCAAAAGATCGCCGCAGCGCATGTTATACGCCTCCTTCACTCCATGTGTAGGGGATGGAAGGGTCATCGGCGGGCAGTCGCTGCCCTTCGGTGGGATCGTGGGGGATGTCGGCGCAGTTGCAGATGAGCGCCGGGGCATCGCCCATGGCCGTAAAGCCGTACCACACGTTCACGGGGATGCGCAGCAGGCCGTAGTGTTCCGGTCTGCCAAGGGCCAGTTCGCACAAAACGCCCCGCGTTTCGGAGTCTGGCCTGTCGTCATACATCACGATTTTCAGCAGGCCGGAAGGCACGGCAAAGTGTTGGGTCTGGCGGGTGTGGCGCTTCCAGGCCTTGACGTGGCCGGGCAGCACTTCTGAAAAATAGATTTCGCCAAAGCCCTTGCTGAAGTCTGGCAACAGGGGCGAACCGGGGCGCAGCATGTGCAGCACCGGCCCGCCTTCTGTCGGAATGACCTTCAGGGGGTGCAGCAGTGCGCCTGCAATGCCAACATCCTGCGCAGTCATTTCTTCCGTATTCATTACTTTACCCACACCTGATTGCGCTGTTCGGCCGCGTTGACGTAGGCCGCGATCTGCCCAAGGGTGAAGTCGAGCATGTTCTGGGGCTGTTTAGCGTCCTGGCCCTTATAGAAGCAATGGTACCATTCGGCGGTATAGCGGATGGTTTCCTCAAAGGTGAGGGTGGCCTTCCAGCCCAGATGCGCCAGCGCTTTGTCGCAGCAGAGCTTGAGCAGGGTGCATTCCTTCATGCCCGCCTGACCGTTCTTGTCCATCTCGCTGGCAAATCCGGGCCAGTGCAGGGCAAGGGCGTCCACCACTTCGGCCACGGTATTGTTGACGTCTGCCGCAGGGCCGAAGTTGTAGGCCTGCCCGCGCAGGTTGAAAGGCTCGTTGAGGCCCAGCAGCAGGCGCGCGCCAAGCCACAGGTAACCGGAAAGAGGCTCAAGCACCAACTGCCAGGGGCGCGTGGCCCACGGGCTGCGAATTTGCACAGGCTGCCCGGCGGCCCATGCTCGGGCGCAGTCGGGCACAATGCGGTCCTGCGCCCAGTCGCCGCCGCCGATCACGTTGCCGGCGCGCACGGTGGCGCAGGCGGGGCCATCCTTGAAAAAGCTTTCAAAATAGGAATGGGCGATGATCTCTGCGCAGCCCTTGGAGGCGGAGTAGGGATCGTGCCCGCCGAGGTGGTCGGTTTCGCGGTAGCCCCACACCCATTCGTCGTTGCGGTAGCACTTGTCGGAAGTGATCATGATGACGGCCTGCACATCGGGGCAGGCGCGCACAGCCTCAAGCACGTTGAGGGTGCCCATCATGTTGGCTTCAAAGGTCAGGGCCGGGTCGTCATACGACTTGCGCACCAGCGCCTGCGCCGCAAGGTGAAAGACTACATCGGGGCGGAACTGGCGCATGGCCTTGACCATGCTTTCGCGGTCACGGATGTCGCCGCGCACGTCAGCCTCGAGATGCGCGCAAAGATCCATGGCGGCGTAGTGCGAGGGGGTGGTGGGCACGCAGTCGGAAAAACCGCCGACCACTGCGCCCATCTGGGTCAGCCATGCCGCAAGCCATGAGCCTTTGAATCCCGTGTGTCCGGTTACAAAGACCCGGCGTCCTTTATATGCGTTGGCAAACATGTTGGTTCCTCGTTGGGTTTTCGCGCGTTGGCTGACGCGGAAAGGGGATGTGCAGCCTGTGAAGCAGGCTTCGGCTACGGGCAGGCCGCAGCCGAAGCTGTACGTACGTGTTGGATGTGCCGTTTAGATCCAGAAGGCCTTGCCAGCGTCCCACATCTCGTTGAGCTTGATGGAGTCGCGCAGCGTGTCCATGCACTGCCACTGGCCGGGGTGCGGATACATGGAAAGCTGCCCCTCCGCCGCCAGACGCTGCATGGGTTCTTTTTCCAGATCGCAGGCTTCGTCCTCGGTGAGGTAGTCAAGAAATTCGCGCTTGAAGACGAAAAATCCGCAGTTGATAAATTCGTCCAGCACGGGCTTTTCTTCCCACGAAAGAATCTTGCCGTCGGCATCGGTGCGCACCGTGCCAAAGCGCGAGGGCATGCGCACACCCGTAAAGGTGCCGATGCTGCCCGACTGCTTGTGGAATTCGATGAGCTTGTTCAGGTCGATATCGGCAACGCCGTCGCCGTAAGTAACCATGAAGCGGTCGGTGTCAATGTGCTTGGCAACGCGCTTGAGGCGGCCACCCTTTTGCGTTTCCTGCCCGGTGTCGCACAGGGTCACTCGCCAGTCCTCAATGGGATTGGGGTAGGTGGTGATGTTGCCGCTCTTGAGGTCAACCGTAAAATCCGTATTGCGGATGTTGTAGTCGTGGAAATACTGCTTGATGACCTCACCCTTGTAACCAAGGGGCAGGATAAAATCCTTGAAGCCAAAGCGCGCATAGATGGACATGATGTGCCAGAGCACGGGCCGTCCGCCGATCTCGACCATGGGCTTGGGTTTGACCGAGGTTTCTTCGCGCAGACGCGTACCCTTGCCGCCGCACATGATGATGACTTTCATTATAAGCCTCCTGCCGCCGCGTTTCATGGCTTGTTCCGTTCGCGGCGTGTGGCCCATGTGTAGCAGAAGGGCGCGAGGAAAAAAAGCCCTGCAATGGGGCCTGGGCCGCCGGGATGCACTTTGCATTTGCGCCCGCACGGCGTAGGATAGGCGCAACGCATTCAACCCCAAACTTTTTTGTGCGCAAGAGAGGTAGTTATGAAGTTGTTTCGCCGTGGTTTGCTGTTGCCGCTGGTGCTGTTGCTGGGCGGATTTGTTGCGGCCTGCGTTACTTCCGGCCCGCAGAAGGCGCTGGACGACGTGGCCGACGCCCTGAACAAAAATGACGGCGCGGCCTTTCTGGCGCAAATTGACATGAAGCCTTTTGCAGCCAACCAGATAAAAAATATGACACGCGAAGATCAGGCGCTCAACGCTCTGGATTCCATGGGGCGCTTGCTCGGGCTGGGCGGTATGGAAGACCTTTTGGGCAGCGTGGTGGACATGCAGGCGCGCCTGCAAAAGCAGTATATGCGGGGCGTGAGCACGGGCGAGCTGGTGGCTCAGTGCGGCAAGGCTGATACCCCGGATTGCCCGTGGGTGCCTGAGAGCCTGAAGGCCGCCAAGGTTACCGAGCTTGGGGCCGACGCGGCGGTTGCGCAGGTGACAACGCCCGCCCGCATGACCAGTTGGCTTGCCCTGCGCAAGGTGGGCGAGAAGTGGCTGGTGGTTGGGCAGGCCGTGATGGAAAGCACTGCCAGGGAATATGCGCTTCAGAAGGCTCCGGCGGCTCCTGAAAAGCCTGCGCCGATTGCGCCCACGCCCAAGGAAGCGCCAGAGAAGACTCCTGTGCCGGGGAATCGCGCTGATAAGGATGGCGTGACGAAGATTTAGGGAAAATTTGCGAGCGCATTGGGAGAAGTAAGAGGGTTTTGGCGGCGGGAGAGCCTGTCGAGCGCATTTACGCAAACCCGACTTTTTTGGCCTTACAGCGTTAAAATCCTGTTTTTGATGCTCACGTACTTGAGTACGCTGCGCTCAAAAAC
>JASGGT010000027.1:0-24773 GCA_047602655.1 Desulfovibrio sp.
TTCCCTGATCAAGACCCTATTGTCCTGAAGGCAGATATGAAAGACCCTGTTATCGACGAAACTTCCGAGCTCTGCAAAAAGGCTCGCTGGTACATCGTGCACACCTACTCGGGTTTCGAGCAGCGTGTGCAGAAGACCATTAACGAGTTGCGCCGCACCGGGCAGGATGAAGGGCTTATTGAGGAAGTTGTTGTTCCCACTGAAAAGGTTATTGAACCTACCAAGGGTGGACAGCAGCGCACCTCTACGCGCAAGTTCTATCCCGGGTATGTCATGGTGCGTATGACCATGACGGATCTTTCCTGGCATCTGGTACAGTCCATCCCCAAGGTCACCGGCTTTGTGGGCGGTAAAAACCGTCCTACCCCAATGCGTGAGAGTGAAGCACAGCGCATTCTCGCCCTGATGGAGTCTCGCCAGGAAACGCCAAGGCCCAAGTTCAACTTTGACCGAGGCGATGAAGTACGCGTTATTGAAGGGCCGTTTGGCGGCTTCAACGGCGTTGTGGAAGACGTCAACTACGACAAGGGGAAACTGCGTGTTTCCGTTTCCATTTTTGGTCGTCAGACCCCGGTGGAACTGGATTTCGTGCAGGTATCCAAAGGTTAATGACTTGCCCCCGCGCGACAGGCTTTGCCCTGAACTGCGCGAGCAGCGATGAAGGATAACTCAAATGGCCAAGAAAGAAGTTGCCAAAATCAAACTGCAGATCCCCGCTGGCGCGGCCAACCCCTCGCCTCCGGTTGGTCCTGCCCTGGGTCAGCACGGTCTGAACATCATGGGTTTCTGCAAGGAATTCAATGCCCGCACCATGGAACAGAAGGGCACGATCATTCCTGTGGTCATCACCGTGTACGCCGACCGCTCTTTCACCTTCATCACCAAGACCCCTCCGGCCTCGGTGCTGATCATGAAAGCCGCCAAGATCGAAAAGGGTTCCGGCGAACCCAACCGTAACAAGGTTGGTAGCCTGAGCATGGCGCAGATTGAAGAGATCGCCAAGCTGAAGCTGCCCGATCTGAATGCTGCCAGCATTGAATCTGCGGTGAAGTCCATTGCTGGTACCGCTCGCAGCATGGGCATTGACGTTAAGTAAGGCCCTTTTTAAGCCGTGAGCGCCCTTGGGCGCTCGTTGCATATACGGCACACGGGTCTTACGGCTGCGACTGCTTTTAAACGCTATGCAGCCATCGTTGAAATCAATTGTACTGCCGCCTTTGCGCAAGACAAAGTTCGGCAGGAGATGCAAAACGAAAGGATTATCTCATGCCCAGACATGGCAAGAATTTCCGCAAGGCGCTTGAAGGTAGCAACCTTCAGGAACGCTTCAGCATTGAAGACGCCGTCAGCAAATCGCTTGGCGCTTCCTTTGCCAAATTTGACGAAACTGTTGACGTGGCCGTGCGCCTCGGTGTTGACCCCAAATATTCCGACCAGATGGTTCGCGGCGCTGTGACCCTGCCCCACGGGCTTGGCAAGACCGTTCGCGTGGCCGTGTTCTGTAAGGGCGAAAAGCAGGCTGAAGCCCGCGAAGCCGGTGCAGACGTTGTGGGTGCCGAAGACCTGGTCGCCAAGGTCAAGGAAGGCTGGCTCGAATTTGACGCCGCCGTTGCTACCCCCGATGTCATGGCTCTTGTGGGCCAGATCGGTCGCGTGCTTGGCCCCCGCGGCCTTATGCCCAACGCCAAGACTGGCTCCGTCACGTTTGATGTGACCAAGGCCGTTACCGAACTTAAGGCCGGTCGCGTGGACTTCAAGGTTGACAAGGCTGGCGTGCTGCACGCTCCCCTTGGCAAGGTCTCCTTTGGCCCCGAAAAGATTCTGGGCAACCTCAAGGCCCTGCTTGACGCCGTGAACCGCCTTAAGCCTTCCGCCGCCAAGGGCAGCTACATGCTCTCTATGGCAGTGTCCACCACCATGGGCCCCGGCTTCAAGGTTGACATGACTCAGGTTAAAAAATTTCTTGAGGGCTAAGCTCTCAAGGCTGTGGGCGTACTGTATGTCAGTGCGCCCACAATCTGTCTAAGGAAACGGAATTCGAGTCGAAGACGACAGGTGGGCGCAAGCTCTTAATACCCTGTCTAGACACTTCTTCTTTGGCTCGGCATTCCACCTGGCAACCCCGAACGTGAGAGGTATCACGTGAACAGGTCTGGAAAAGCCGTAATTATTGAAGCCGTTAAGGCCCGCGCCGACAAAGCTTCTTTTGCGGTTATCACGGACTTCAAGGGCATGACGGTGGAAGAGCTGACGAACCTGCGCGTTTCTCTGCGTAATGCAGGCGGCGAATATCTCGTCGTTAAAAACACGCTTGCCCGTATTGCTCTGACCGACGGTACGCACAATGCTATCAAGGATAATTTCCATGATAACTGCGGCGTAGCCTTTGGGTTCGATGACCCCGTGGCGGTGGCCAAGGCGCTCAGCGATTTTGCCAAGCAAAGCAAGCTCTTTGAGCTTCGCTGCGCCAGCCTGGACGGCAAGGCTATGGATGCCGCCCAGATTGACGCACTGGCCAAGCTGCCCGGAAGGGAACAGCTCCTCGGTCAGTTGCTCGGCACCATGAACGCCGTGCCCACCAACTTTGTTTCGCTGTTCGCCAACGTGGTGCGTGGTCTGCTTTATGCCCTCAAGGGCATCGAAGATCAGAAATCCAACGCCGCATAGCAAGCAACCATCGAATTATTTGCACTAAAGCCAAAGATCAGGAGACTTATCATGGCCGTTACCAAAGAAGAAGTTGTTGAATTTATCTCCAATATGACCGTTCTCGAACTTTCTGAGTTCATCAAGGAACTCGAAGAAAAGTTCGGCGTTTCCGCCGCTGCGCCTGCCGCCGCCATGATGATGGCTGCCCCCGCTGCCGCTGCTGAAGCCGCTGAAGAAAAGACCGAGTTCGACGTTATCCTGAAGGAAGCTGGCGCCAACAAGATCGGCGTCATCAAGGTTGTGCGCGCTCTGACCAGCCTGGGCCTCAAGGAAGCCAAGGAAAAGGTTGACGGCGCCCCCGCTACCCTGAAGGAAGGCGTGTCCAAGGAAGAAGCTGAAGACGCCAAGAAGCAGCTGACCGAAGCCGGCGCCACCGTCGAAGTGAAGTAAGTTCGGTTTTTACCGTGCTTTTTGAGGCGGAACCTTAGGGTTCCGCCTTTTTTTATTGCTTTGCCAAAAGCCACCGCTCCAGCCTCACGGCCAATACTTCTCCAGCCCTCTCGTCCAATCTCCAAGCTCACAGCCTTCAACTCACAGTCTTCCTCTGCCCTCATTGCGATTCCGCCACGGGTGACGCCTGCAAGGTTTTTCCCTTTTTCCGCCCTGTCGGTCAACATGTGCTCAAATTCACAAAAAAACATCACCACACATCCGCAGTTCCTTCCACAACACTTCATACGCACTGCGTAGGCTTTACAGGATGCGGGCTCCCTTCACCTAACGAGAAATGTGAGCTTCGACACATCCACAGAAACTCCGCCGCTCTCAAATTACATATAACATCATGAAATATAAATGATTTATTTGGCACTTACATTGCAATATGTGTAAAAATTCCCAAGCTCAACAATTTACCCATGCAAAGGAGAATACAATGGCTGACTCTTCCTCCTTCGATGCGCTGAATCCGTATCAGATGTGCGACAAGGCGGCTGCTGTCATGGAGGGCAAGGCGCTCAAGCCTGCACGTAAGGCCTTTCTGCTGGCTATCATGGCAGGAGTGTTCATTGGTTTGGGTTTTGTGTACTGCGCCATAGCCAATGTAACCGGCGCGGGCAAAATTGTCGGCGGGCTGGTATTCAGCCTGGGCCTTATGCTGGTTATCGTACTGGGTGCGGATCTGTTCACCTCAACGACCATGACGCTCATTCCCCGCGCCAGCGGCAAGATCAGCTGGGGGCAGATGTTCTCCAACTGGGGCGTTGTTTACGCTGGCAATTTTGTGGGCAGCCTTATCCTGGTGGCCCTGATCCTGCTGAGCGGTCATCCGTGGGAAAACGGCGGTAGCATCGCGATCTTCTACATCAACACTACTGAGCACAAACTTACCCACACCTTTATTGAAGCGGTCTTTCTGGGGGCCATGTGCAACCTGATGGTCTGCCTGGGCGTGTGGATGAGTTACGCCGGGCGCTCGCTGTTCGACAAGATGATCGCCTGCCTGTTCCCCGTGGGTCTTTTCATTGCCTGCGGCTTTGAGCACAGCGTGGCGAATATGTTCATGATTCCCATCGGTATTCTCTGCAACAACATGATGCCCCCCGAAGTGGCCGCCAAACTGGCCGATCCCGCGCATATAGCCTCTGTGCTGAACTGGCAGAACTTCATCTTCAAGAATCTCATTCCCGTGACGCTGGGCAACATCCTTGGAGGCGGCGTTTTTGTGGGTCTGTTCCACTGGCTTATCTATCTGAAGCACGGGCACGATGACCATCAGGCTGCCAGCAAGCCCGCACAGCATAAGCAGTCCCCTTCCATCGGCTAAAATGTCGAAGCTGTCGAAGCCCTTCGTCAAAACTGTCGAACTCGGCTTTATGGATACCCCGCCCCACGGGCGACGGGCAGATATATTCCCCAAAATGCGCATGAATACTGGGATTGTACACAATGGCACGTATTCTGCTCAACAGTGGTCATTATCACGATCCCTTGCGTAACGAGGAAGGTTATGAACCATTTCATTTTTGCGGACCCGGTCAAATGCATCGGCTGCAATACCTGCATGGCGGCATGTTCGCTGGCGCATGAGCAGCAGGGGCTGCTCAGCAGGCCTCGGCTTGAGGTCATGCGCCACGGCAACGGCACAGCGCCTGTGAGTTGCCGCCATTGCGAAGACATGCCCTGCGCCAAAGTTTGCCCGGTGAATGCCATCACGGCCACGGGGCACTCGGTGCACATCAACGAAAGCAACTGCATCGGTTGCAAACTGTGCGGTCTTGCCTGTCCTTTCGGGGCCATCACCCCCGCCGCAGACAGGCCCGCCGGACACCCGGAAGTGTACGAGCATTATGTGCCGGAAGAAGAACTGGCGGACGCTCCTGGCAGCAACTACTCCATGCCGCCTTTCCTCGCCTGGAATGTGGGCCGCCGCACTATCGCCGTAAAATGCGACCTCTGCTACTTCCGCTCGCGCCCGGCCTGCGTGGAGGCCTGCCCCACCATGGCCCTGCGCCTTGTGGATGAAAGAACGCTGGCAGAACTGCAAAACAGCAAACGCGTTGCCGCGCTTCAGCAGGAAACACACGGCGATGATGCCGCCCCGGCGGCAATAACCATGTCGGGGGTGCAGCATGCGTGATCCACTTGAAATCCTGCTCTGGGCTGTGCTGGCCTATATGGCGGGTGGCGTGCTTTCCCTGCTGCTGGGCCGCAACGAGCGGGCCGCCATCACCATCAACGGTCTCTTTGGCGCGCTTGGCGGCGCACTTGGGCTGTACGCTGTTTTGCCCTTTTTGCTGCAACGTGCAGATGCCCTCAACCATGTTTACGCGGGGCCGTTCCCCTTTGCGCATCTGGCCGTGCGGCTGGATATGCTGGGAGCCTTCATGACGGGCGTCATCTCCCTGCTGGCTGTTGCCGCTTCCATCTATTCCATTGCCTATGTGCGGGAATATGAAGGCAAGGGCGCGTCCGCCATGGGCTTTTTCATGAACACCTTCATCGCCTCCATGGTGGCGCTGATGGTCATGGACAACGCCTTTTACTTCATCATCTTTTTTGAAGTCATGTCGCTGTCTTCCTATTTTCTGGTCATTGCCGATCAGGAAAGCGAAGCCGTCAGCGCTGGCTTGCTCTACTTTTTCATCGCGCATGCCGGGTCAGTGCTGATCATGGCATCGTTCTTCATCATGTACTGCCACACGCCAAACAACAGCCTTGATTTTGCGGCCTTCCGTCAGGCGCAGATCTCGCCTGCCATGGCCTCAATCGCCTTTTTGCTGGCATTTTTCGGCTTTGGCGCAAAGGCGGGCATGTTGCCCCTGCACGGCTGGCTGCCCAGAGCGCACCCGGCCGCGCCCTCGCACGCCTCGGCCATGATGTCGGGCGTGATGGTCAAAATCGGCGTGTTCGGCATCATCAAGGTGGGCGCTGACCTGCTGGGCGGCGTGGATATGCCGGTCTGGTGGGGTGTTGTGGTGCTGACCTTCGGCGCTGTTTCGTCCGTGCTGGGCGTTATGTACGCCCTGGCGGAACACGACATCAAACGCCTGCTTGCCTACCACACGGTTGAAAACGTGGGCATCATTCTCATGGGCGTGGGCGTGGGCCTTATGGGCCTGGCCCTCAAAAACCCGCTGCTGGCCGCGCTGGGCTTTTTGGGCGCGCTCTATCACCTGCTGAACCATGCCGTGTTCAAGGGCCTGCTGTTCCTCGGCGCTGGCGCCATCATCTACAAGGTGCACACCAAGGACATGGAAAAGATGGGCGGCCTTGGCAAGCGCATGCCGCGCACGGCTCTGGCCTTTCTGGTTGGCTGCATGGCCATTTCGGCCCTGCCGCCCCTCAATGGTTTTGTCAGCGAGTGGTACACCTATCAGGGCCTTGTGAGCATCAGCCAGCATTCTTCCGCCATTGCCCGCCTTTCCGGCCCTGTGGCAATCGTGATGCTGGCCATCACCGGCGCATTGGCCGCAATGTGTTTTGTAAAGGTCTACGGCATCAGCTTTTGCGGTCAGGCGCGCAGCGCCAAGGCTGCGGAAGCAACGGAAGTTCCCGCTGCCATGACGCTTTCCATGCTTGGGCTGGCCGCGCTGTGCGTGGTGCTGGGCGTGGGCGCGGCCTGTGTGGCCCCTGTTATCAGCGCTGTGGCCGATTCCCTCGTCGCTGGGCAGCAGCACTTTGAAGCCGTGCGGCAGGGCGTGCTTGTTCCGGGTGCGGATGCCGCCACCGGGCTTTCGCCCACGCTGGTGATGCTCCTGCTGCTGGGCGGCATGCTTCTGCCCGTGCTGCTCTTTATGGCTGGCAAGGCCGACCGCCTGCCCATGCGCCGCAAAAACGATCCATGGGCCTGCGGTTATGGCTACGAAGAACGCATGGCGCTCTCTGCCGGGAGCTTCACCCAGGGCCTGCGCCATGTATTTGCAGGGCTTTACCGCCTGCGTCAGGCGCTTGATCCGGCCCCGGCCATGTCGCGCACGCTTGACTCGGTCATCCGTACTGCCCGGCGTGTGGAACCCATGTGGGACGACGGCATCCTTGCCCGCATCGTCCGCGCCGTGCAAAAAACCGGCATATGTGTGCAGCGGCTGCAGCAGGGCGATTTCCGCGTCTACTGCCTGTATATCATCATCGCGCTTATTGCGCTGCTTCTCATCAAAGCCGCCTAGGGGGAATCATGTTTACCATGCAATTCTTGTCCTGGCCGGTATCCTTGCTGCTGGCCGCAGCGCAGACCTTGCTTCTGCTTTTGCTGGCCCCTCTGCTGTCCGGCATTTCGCGTAAAATCCGGGCCAGAATGCACTCGCGCCTTGGCCCCCTGGGGGCAGCTGGCGTGTTGCAGGACTACCGTGACCTGGCCAAACTCATGACCCGGCAGGAAGTGGCCCCTGCGCAGTCGGGCATTATTTTTCGCATCATGCCCTTTGTGCTCATTGCCAGCGCGGCGGCCATCGCCATGACCTTGCCCCTGATCGTGACCGGCTCCCAGATGGCGAGCGCGGCGGATCTGATAACCCTGTTGTACCTTTTCGCCCTCTACCGCTTTTTCTTCGCCCTTTCCGGGCTTGATTCCGGCAGCCCCTTTGCGGGCATGGGCGCAAGCCGCGAAATGCTGCTGGGCGTGCTGGTGGAGCCAGTGCTCATGCTGGCCCTGCTGGTGGCGGCCCTTATTGCGGGTTCGACCAACCTCGGCATCATCAGCGAGATTTTCCGCCAGAACTGGGGCGGATCCATGCCCACGGCAACGGCACTGGCCATGGTGGCCTGCGCCTTTGCCGTGTTTATTGAAATGGGCAAGATCCCCTTTGACTACCCCGAAGCGGAACAGGAGCTTCAGGAAGGCCCGCTGACCGAGTATTCCGGCCCCGGTCTTGCCCTGGTCTGCCTTGGCGTGAAGTTCAAGCAGGCAGTAGTGGCCAGCGTGTTCATCAGCGTGTTTCTGCCCTTTGGCAATGTAACGCCCGAGAGCCTGAGCCTTGTATCCGTGCTTACCGCCACAGTCATATTCGTTCTGAAGCTGCTGGTCATCTTTGTGCTGGCCTCGCTGTACGAAAACAGCCTTGCACGCGGGCGTTTTTTGCTCACCCCGCGCGTCACATGGTCCGGTTTCGGCGTGGCGGCCCTGGCATTCGTCTTTTACTTCAGCAAGCTCTAGGGCGTCGAGGAAGAAGTCATGGATAAAATTGCACTGGCAACAATCCTGATACCGTTCATCGGCGCGTTGCTCGCCGCCTGTTTGCCGTATCGCGCGGCACGGGCGCTGGCGCTGGTGGTTGCCCTTGCCGCTTCGGCAGGCAGCGCGGCCCTTGGCCTGGCATACTTCAACGCAGGTATGCCCGAAAACTGCACATTCAGCCTTGTGAGCTACAACTCCGCCATGTTTGGCGGGGCTGGGCACACAGTGGAAATATTCGGCGTACTCGTAGACAGGGTAAGCACGCTCATCTGCTTTGCCGTGGTTTTTCTCGGTTTTCTGGTGGTGCTGTATTCTACAGCCTACCTGACCAAGGGCAACCGCGAGCATCCGCACGAAGGCACCACCCGCTTTTACGCCATCATGCTCGCCTTTATCGGCGCAATGGCCGGGCTTACGCTGTCCTCCACCCTCTTTGGGCAGCTGCTGTTTTTTGAAATCACCGGCGGCTGCTCGTGGGGTCTGATCGGGTACTACCAGACACCCAAGGCGCTGCGCTCGGCCATGAAGGCCCTGCTGGTGACACACCTTGGCGCTCTGGGCCTGTATGTGGCCGCGGCATGGCTGTTCCACGAAACAGGCTCCTTCGCCCTTTCCGGCATCGCCGGGCTTGGCGACACCGCCAAGATCATCATTGTGGGCGGCGTGCTCTTTGCGGCCTGGGGCAAATCCGCCCAGATCCCCATGCATATGTGGCTGCCAGACGCCATGGAAGCGCCCACCCCGGTGAGCGCCTACCTGCACGCGGCATCCATGGTCAAGGTGGGCGTGTTCATCTTTGCCCGCGCCGTCATGGCCGCCGGGGACATCCCCCCGGTTGTGGGTCAGGTGGGCATGGTCATGGCCGTGATAACCCTTATCTACGGCTTCATCATGTACCTGCCGCAGACAGACATGAAGCGTCTGCTGGCCTATTCCACCATCACCCAGCTTTCGTACATTTTCTTTGCCATTTCTCTGGCCGCCCTGTGCACGGACCCTGTTCTGCGCAACACGGTGCTGCTGTTTGGCGCGATCGCCTACATTTTCAACCACGCTTTTGCCAAGAGCCTTTTTTTCCTTGTTGCTGGCGCGCTCAGCTACACATGCGGCACGCGCACCCTCACCCAGTTGCAAGGGATCCTGTCACGCCTGCCTCTGCTGGGCGTGGGCTTTTGCGTGGCGGCACTGGCCATCACCGGCGTGCCGCCGCTCAATGGCTTTTTCAGCAAGTACCCCATCTTCACCACCGGTTTTGCCCTTGGCTCAAGCCACTGGCTGGTGCTGGTGCTGACGGTGCTGGTCATGATCGAATCCGTGGGCAGTTTTGCATGGTTCCTCTACTGGTTCGGCAAGACTGTTCCCGGCAAACCCTCTGAGGTTGTGGCGCAGGCGCAGCCTGTGCCCGCCGCCATGAAGCTGGTGCTGGCCATCCTTGTTTTCATGTCGTTCTGTTCCAGCATCATGGCCGTTTACTGGTTGAACCACGGAGGCTAAGCATGTTGAGTTCAAGCATAATCATCAACAATCTCGCGGGGCTTCTGGTGGTCACATCCCTGATGGTGGTCACCTGCAAAAAAGCCACAACATCCGCCTTGCTGTATGCCGTGCAGTCTGCCGTGCTGGTGCTCTCGTTCATAGCGCTGGGCGGCCTGATGCAGGCGCACGAGCTGTACACCTGGGCCGGAACCGCCGTTCTGACCAAGGTCATCCTTGTGCCGCTGATAATGTACAAGGCACTCGGCAAAATGAGCGACCCCGAAGCGCAGGGAATGGTCATTCCCACATCTGTGGTTGTCATCCTTTCAGCCGTTCTGCTGCTCTTGTGCCACTTTGTGGTGAGCACGGTTGAGGTGCCCATCATCACCCAGCACGGGCTTGAGCCTGTACTGGCCGTATCGCTGGGGCACTTCATGATCGGCGTCATGTGCATTGTGGTGCAGCGCAACATCATCAAGCAGATATTCGGCTATTGCCTGATGGAAAACGGCGCGCACATGACCCTGGCCCTGCTGGCCAATCAGGCCCCGCATCTTGTGGAAATAGGCATTTCCACAGACGCCATCTTTGCGGTTATCATCATGGTTTACATGGTGCGCCGCATCTTCACCACCATGAACACGCTGCGCGCGCATGATCTTTCCGCGCTGAAGGGGTGAGCCATGAATGTCATGACCAACAGCAACCCCATGCTTTTTTACCTGCTGCTCGCCGCGCCGCTGGTCACATCGCTGCTGTGCTTTGCCTGCGCCTTTTGCGGGCGCGGCATACGCGCCGTGGTCAACACCATCAATACGGCCGGCTGTGCGACCCTTCTGGTCACGGCCTACGGCGTGATAAGCAGGGTATATGAGCATGGCGCTCTTTGCCGCCGGCAAGTGGCTGTACCTCGACAGCCTTTCGGCCATGTTCCTGGCCGTGCTGGCCGTGCTTGGCGCTGTAACCGGCCTGTATTCCTATGGATACATGAAGCAGGAAGTGGACCACGGCGAAGTCTCCGTGCCCACGCTCTGCAACTATTACGGATTCTTCCACCTGTTCATCTTCACCATGGTTTCGGTGATTACCACCAACAACCTGATCCTCATGTGGGCTGGCGTGGAAGCCACCACCCTGGCCTCGGCCTTTCTGGTGGGCATTTACGGGCAGAATTCCTCGCTTGAAGCGGCCTGGAAGTACATTGTCATCTGCACCGTGGGCGTGGCCTTTGGCCTCTACGGCACGGTGCTTGTGTACTCCAACGCCTCCGCAGCCATGACCGCCCAGGGGCTCGACCCCTCGGACGCCATCTTCTGGACCGAAGCCCTCCGTTATGCGGACGGCCTTGACCACACCCTCATGTATCTGGCCTTTGTATTCGTGCTGATCGGCTTTGGCACCAAGGCCGGGCTGTTCCCCATGCACGCATGGCTGCCCGATGCCCACAGCGAAGCCCCAAGCCCCACCAGCGCCCTGCTTTCCGCCGTGCTGCTCAAGGCGGCCATGCTGGTCATCCTGCGTTACTACATCCTCATCAGCCGCAGCATCTCAAGCTCTGTACCGCAAAACATGCTGCTGGTTTTCGGCCTGCTCTCCATACTTGTGGCCGCGTTCAGCATGATCTCGCAAAACGACATCAAACGCCGCTACGCCTATTGCAGTGTTGAAAACATGGGCATCATCGCCGTGGGCCTCGGTTTTGGCGGCCCGCTGGGCATCTTTGCCGCCCTGTTCCATGTTATCAGCCACAGCCTTGCCAAAGGTCTGGTGTTCTGCGTGTCGGGCAACGTGCTGCTCAAGTACGGCACGCGCGACATGGCCACCGTGCGCGGCATGCTCAAGGTCATGCCTATTTCCGCCGTGTTTCTGGCAGCGGGAACCCTGGCTCTGGGCGGCCTGCCGCCATTCAGCGTGTTCCTGAGCGAATTCATGGTGGTAGTTTCCGGCATCACCGCCGGTCATATGTATCTGGTTGCGGCTCTGGCCGTGCTGCTCATGGTCGCTCTGGGTGCGCTGGTGCATCTGGTGGCGGTGACGCTCTCCGGCCAGGCGCCGGAATCCATCGCAAAAGGCGAACAGGGCAGCATGACCCTCATTCCCGCCGCTGTGCTGCTGGGCCTGCTGCTTGTTATGGGTACCTGCACGCCCGCCCCTGTGGTGAACATGCTCAACGCAGCCACCAGCATCGTGCTGGATAAAAATACCGCCACGGCCCAGGTGCAGCCCGCCCTGCGCGACATGGTGCGCGCCGCTTCCCACGATACGGCGGATGCCACGGCAACCGACGACGCAAAGCAAACTTCTTCCCGTCAGGAGATATAACGTGAGCACGACCACGGAACAGACCCAACACCCCGCCAGCGGCAATCGCGGCGCAGGGTATGTGGCAAACGTGCGGCAGCGCTTTCCCTATGCTGTTCTTGATGAAGAACGGCAAACCAGCAACCAGCTCACCATCACGGTCAAGCTGGAGGCTCTGCCCGATGTTGTTTCCTACCTTTATTACGATCAGGGCGGCTGGCTGCCGGTTGTTTTTGGCAACGACGAACGCACGCTCAATGGCAGCTTTGCCATCTACTACGCCCTTTCCATGGAAGAAGGCGAAAAATGCTGGATAGTTGTGCGCGCCTTTGTGGACGCCGACCGGCAGGAGTTCCCTTCCGTAACGGCCAGGGTGCCCGCCGCTGTGTGGGGCGAGCGCGAAATCCGCGACATGTACGGGCTTACCCCTGTGGGCCTGCCCGATGCGCGCCGTCTGGTGCTGCCCGACGACTGGCCGGACAACCTGCACCCCCTGCGCAAGGACTGCATGGACTACCGCCAGCGGCCAGCGCCCACCACGGACACGGAAACCTACGACTTCATCAACGAGCTGGGCAGCGAGAAAAACCGCATCCTGCCCGTGGGCCCCATGCACGTCACTTCTGACGAACCCGGGCACTTCCGCCTGTTCGTTGACGGCGAAAACGTGGTGGATGCCGACTACCGCATGTTCTATGTGCACCGGGGCATGGAAAAAGCCGCAGAAGTACGCATGGGCTACCATGAAATCACCTTTCTGGCCGAGCGCGTGTGCGGCATCTGCGGCTATGCCCACAGTATCGCCTATGCCAACTCGGTGGAAAACGCCCTGGACATCAACGTGCCCATGCGCGCCCGCTGGATACGCACTCTGCTGCTCGAGGCGGAACGCCTGCACAGCCATCTGTTGAACCTCGGCCTTGTCTGCCACTTTACGGGCTTTGACTCCGGCTTTCAGCAGTTCTTCCGCGTGCGTGAGAAATCCATGACCATTGCCGAGCTGCTCACCGGGTCGCGCAAGACATACGGCCTCAACCTCATTGGCGGCATCCGCAACGATATTCTGGCCGATGCGCGCAAAACCACCACTGCCCTGCTCAATTCCATTGAAAAGGAAGTGGCCGAACTGGTGGACATGCTCCTCAGCACCACCAACTTTGAGCAGCGCACCAAGGGTGTGGGCATACTCGACCGCAAGGTGGCCCGCGACTACAGCCCCGTTGGCCCCATGATCCGCGGCAGCGGCTTTGCCCGCGATGTGCGCGCCGATCATCCCTTTGAGGGCTACGCCCATATCCCCGTCAACGTCTTCTCCTTTGACGGTTGCGACATCTTTTCCCGCGCGCTTGTGCGGGTAAAGGAAGTGTTCGACTCCATCGCCCAGTGCCGCTACGTGCTGGACAACATGCCCGGCGGCCCGGTGCTGACCGAGGGCTTCACCTACACGCCCCACAAGTTCGCTCTGGGCTTTACCGAAGCCCCGCGCGGCGAAGACGTGCACTGGAGCATGACCGGCAACAACCAGAAGATCTTCCGCTGGCGTTGCCGCGCGGCCACCTACGCCAACTGGCCGGTGCTGCGCTACGCCCTGCGCGGCAATACGGTTTCGGATGCCGCCCTCATCATCGGCAGCCTTGATCCCTGCTATTCCTGCACAGACCGCGTCACCCTTGTGGATGTGCGCAAAAAGAAAGCCAAGACCGTGCCGTATCAGGAATTTGAGCAGTACGGCATTGACCGCAAACATTCACCCCTGCCCTGAAGCATGTGGCAACGCGTATGAAAACCACGAACATTCACCAGAACCGCGCGCGGCAGCGCAATACGGCCCCCGCCATTTGGGCGGCCCAACACTGCGCCGCTGCGGCGGCCATGCACATGCGCAACATGCTTGAGGAGGCGCTGTCATGCTGAAATTACTCAAAATAGTCCGTGATGCAGGCGAGGTAACGATCAAGTATCCCTTTGCGCCTGCCGAATTCACGCCCACATTCCGCGGCAAGCCGGAATATGATCCCAAGCGCTGCATTGCCTGTGCGGCCTGCGCCATTGCCTGCCCGCCCAATGCCCTGACCATCGAAACCGACCTGGAAAAGGGCGTGCGCACATGGCAGTTCTGCGCCGGACGCTGCATCTTCTGCGGCCGCTGCGAAGAGGTTTGCCCCACAAGGGCCTTGCGCCTCTCGCAGGAATTTGAGCTTGCCGTCATGCGCAAGGACGACCTTTATGAGCGCTGCACTTTCAGCCTGTGCCACTGCCGCCAGTGCGGCACCCCCTTTGCCCCGCAAAAAGAGGTGGACTACGCGCTGGCCCTGACCATGCAGGCTGAGGGCACCACAGAAGAAGACCCCGACCAGCGGCGGCAGTTTGAAACCTGCCCCCAGTGCAAGCGCAAGCAGACCCTCGGCCTCAAACCCCGGCAGGAGGTATAGCCATGTCCATTGTTCCCTATGCCTACGCGCCCGGTATCTCGCACTACAAAACCGAACCAGTCAGCGTTGAGGATTCCATAGCGGCGCTCAAGGGAGCGCTTTTACAGCGCATTCAGCGCTCGGCCTATGTCTACCGCATCGACTGCGGCGGCTGCAACGGCTGCGAAATTGAAATCTTCGCGTCCATCACGTCCATTTTTGATGCCGAGCGTTTCGGCATCAAGGTGGTTCCCTCGCCCCGCCATGCGGATATTCTGCTGTTCACGGGCGCTGTTACCCGCGCCATGCGCATGCCCGCCCTGCGCGCCTTTCACAACGCGCCTGACCCCAAGATATGCGTCTCTTACGGCGCATGCGGGTGCAGCGGCGGCATCTTCCACGACATGTATTCCGTGTGGGGCGGCAGCGACAAAATAGTACCCATCGATGTGTACATTCCCGGCTGCCCGCCAACCCCGCAGGCCACCATCTACGGCTTTGCAATGGCACTCGGCCTGCTGGATCAAAAGCTCAAGGAGCGCAATCACGAGGAATCCGGCGCAGCCGCGCCAGCGCCCCTGCTGCCCGATGCCCCGCTCGACATCCGCGTGCGGATTGAACGCGAGGCGCGGCTGCTGGCTGGCTACCGCCAGGGCAGGGAAATCAGCGACAGGTTCTTCCAGTGCCTTGAGGCCGGGAGCACCGCCGCCCTCGAAGCCAACCTGCAAAAATGGATTCGCGATGCCGAAGACCCCCGCCTGACGGAAATTCTCTTCCGCCTGCGCGAAGTGTTTTTCGACAGTCTGAACATGAGCCAGGATCAGGGGATCTACCATGACTGAGATGGTCAGCTTCCACGCGCTGCGGCGAAAGTTTCTGGATACGCAGAAGGATCTTCCCGCTTCTGACGCCACCAGGCAGGTCATGTACTACTCCCTTGCCATCGGGCATCACGTGGGGGTTATCGACTGCCTCGTCAAGGTGCTGGAATGCCCCAGAGACGCCTATGAAGCATGGGTGGGCCTGCTGCCGCAGGGCGAGGCCCGCCGCAAGATGTCCGGCCTGCTGACCTTTGGCGAAATCCATATCGACGCCAACCATGCGGGTATGCTGGGCAAGGCTTTTGCCGAAGTCATGCCCGGCATGGATGAGCCGTACAAGGGCTGGAGCGCCATACTCATGGAGCAACTGGCCGCCATTCAGCGCGAGCCTGCGCTCTACCTCATGGTGCAGCTGCCCCGGAGGATGGAGTGACAGCCCTCGCCCCCCAGGACCGCAACGTGGTGCTGACCGTGGGCAACAGCCTCATGGGCGATGACGGCGCAGGCCCGCTTTTGTGCGAGCGCATGGAGGCAAGCCCTGTGCCGGGCTGGACTGTGGTGGACGGCGGCTCCATGCCCGAAAACGTCACCTACGCGGTCAAAGCCATGAAGCCCCGGCGTCTGCTTATTGTGGACGTTGCCACGTTGGAGCTTGCCCCCGGTGAAATACGCTTTGTGGACAAGGAGCGCATCCGCTCCATGGGCATAGCCAGCACCCACAACATGCCCCTCTCCTTCATTATGGACGAACTGGAACGGGAGATTGATCAGGTTGTTTTTTTGGGCATCCAGCCGCAGGAAGTGGGCTTTTGCCTGCCGATTACCGATGCTGTGCAGCATGCGGTGGAGCGTATCCACGCAGGTTTGGCGGACGGTCTTGGCGACATCCCCTGGCTGGCCTGATATTTCGTCAAAAATGACGAACACGGGCAAATGCGGCTAACTGTCTGGAGTAACAGCGATTGTTACAAATTTCACACTTGGTTGCCATTCGACAGTTCGACACTTTTGACGAATATTCGTGAGCACGGTTTTTACAACAATCGTAACAATGCAGAATGCCAGAATAATTTTGCAACATACTGGCATCCTTGTTGCAATTTAACGAGTACAGGCTGGCCCCACGCCGAGCCGTAAAACAAGCAAGGGCTTTCTATGAAAAAACGCATAGCGGCCAATCCCGGGCGCTGCATAGGCTGCCGCACCTGTGAGATAGCCTGCGCCCTGGCGCACAGTGAACTGCGAATTGAAGACATGACCGCCTCTGACTTCAAAGCCAGAGTCGCCATCCTGAAGCACGAAGACATCAGCACTCCTGTTGCCTGCCGCCAGTGCGAAGACGCCCCCTGCGCGTCGGCCTGCCCCTGCGGTGCCATTGTTGCCGACAGTGAAAGCGTCAACGTGCTGCGGCACAAATGCATAGGTTGCAAGGCCTGCATCATGGCCTGCCCTTACGGGGTCATGCGGGTCACAAGCCACAAGGTGCGCCGCACCATATGCGGCAAACCTCTGGGATTCAGCCGCAAGGCCCTGGCGCAAAAATGCGATCTGTGCGCCAGCGTGCCAGAAGGCCCCTCCTGCGTGCGGGCCTGCCCCACCAACGTGTTGTTTGTGGTGGAGGATGAAATCATGCAGCCCGCAGGAACAGCAGCATTTCAGTAAGCGGTCGGTGTGCTTACGCCGCCTGCCCGCTGATTGAAATGTAGCGCAACAAGCCTGCCAGAGCAGCGGAGTGCTCGCCGCTGTTAAAATGAATACAAGAGGTTATCATGAAAAAAGTAATAGAAGTCTGCCCGTACTGCGCTTCGGGCTGCAAGATCAACCTGCTGGTTGAGAATGGCCGCGTGGTTGGCGCAGAAGGCGCCAACGGCCTGACCAACCAGGGGGCCTTGTGCCTCAAGGGTCTGTATGGCTGGGATTTTATCAACGACACCAAGATCCTGACCCCCAGAGTCAAAAATCCCATGATCCGCCGCAAGCGTGGTGGCGAGTTTGAGGCTGTCTCCTGGGATACGGCCATCGACTACACTGCGTCGCGTCTTACGGCAATCAAGGAAGAATTCGGCCCCGATTCCATCATGGTATCCGGTTCTTCCCGCTCCACCGGCAACGAAACCAACTACATAATGCAAAAATTCGCCCGCGCGGCTCTCGGCACCAATAATGTCGACTGCTGCGCGCGGGTCTGACACGGCCCATCAGTTGCAGGTCTGCAACAATCGGTCGGCAATGGCGCAATGAGCAACTCCATTGTGGAGATTGAAGACACTAAATGCTTGTTCATCTTTGGGTGGAATCCGGCAGATTCGCACCCCATTATCGCCCGCCGGGTGGTAAAGGCGAAAGAAAAAGGGGCAACCATCATTGTCTGTGATCCGCGCAAGATTGAAACTGCGCGTATCGCCGACCTGCATGTTCCCCTGAAAAACGGTTCCAACGTGGCCTTCGTCAATGCTTTGATGAACGTCATTATCAACGAGGGACTCGCGGACAAGGAGTTCATAGAAAAGTACACGACTGGCTTTGCAGAACTTAAAGCCATTGTGGACAACTATCCTCCTGAAGCGGTTACGGAAATCACGGGCATTGATGCCGAAACCATCCGCAAGACCGCCCGTATGTATGCCACTGCCCCAGAGGGCGCAGGCATTTACTGGGGCATGGGCGTATGCCAGTTCTATCAGGGTGTGGAGACCGTACGGGCACTGACCTCCATGGCGCTGATTACCGGCAACATAGGCAAGCCACACACCGGTGTTGCGCCGGTGCGCGGGCAAAACAACGTGCAGGGAGCCTGCGACATGGGCGCGTTGCCCAATGTGTTTGTGGGCTACCAGAGCGTGACAGACCCGGCCATGCGCGAAAAATTCGCCAAGGCCTGGGGGGTTCCTGTTGAAAAAATGTCCCCCAGGGTGGGTCATTTCCTGAGTGAAGTCGCCGCAAGCGCTTCTGCTGGCAGGCTGAAGGCATTCTACTGCATGGGTGAAGACCCCTTGCAGACAGAACCTGACCTTTCCGGCGTACGCAGCGGCTTCAGCAAGCTTGACCTGCTCATTGTGCAGGACTGCTTTATGACCAAGACGGCAGCCGTGGCCGACGTGATCTTTCCCACCACCACGTGGGGCGAGCACGAAGGCGTGTATTCGGCTGCCGACCGCGGCTTCCAGCGCTTCTACAAGGCTGTGGAACCGCAGGGCGATGTAAAGGTGGACTGGGACATCATCTGCCGCCTGTCCACGGCAATGGGCTATCCCATGCGCTACAACAACACCAGGGAGATATGGAACGAGCTGATCTCGCTCTCGCCCAAGTATGCGGAAGCGACCTATGAAAAGCTCGATGCAAACGGCGGGCTTGGTTACATCCAGTGGCCCTGCACCAAGGACGCCCCCAACGGCACACAGGTGCTTTACGCACAGCCGGACGGCAGCATCAAGTTTGAAACAGACGATGGGCTGGGCCGCCTCTACACGGTGGAATGGATTCCGCCTGTGGACCAGATAAATGAAGAGTTCCCCATGGTGCTCTCAAGCGTGCGCGAAGTGGGTCACTACTCCTGCCGCTCCATGACAGGAAACTGCAAGGCCCTTGCGGCGCTGGCGGACGAACCCGGTTTTGTGCAGATGAACGACAAGGATGCGGCAAGGCTGCACATTGCAGATCAGGAGCTGGTGTGGGTTGCATCGCGCCACTCCAAGGTTATCAGCCGCGCTCAGGTCAGCCCGCGCACCAATGAAGGGGCGGTGTACATGACCTACCAGTGGTGGATCGGCGCCTGCAATGAACTGATCGGCGAAGTACTGAGCCCCATCAGCAGAACGCCGGAATACAAATATGCCGCAGTGCGGATTGAAAAAATTGAAGATCAAAAGTGGGCGGAACAGTATCTGGTTGAGACGTATACCAACCTCAGGCAACGCCTGCGCAAAGAACTGACAGACGGCTCTGCATCCAGGATTCCTGCCTGACTCCGATAACCCTCAACAATCCCCGCGCGGACACTCCCAAGGTGCAGCCGCGCGGGGAACCACAACCATGAAACAGCCGCCAGATCTTTCCATCAGTATTGAACGCACCATTACCCGCATCGGGCCTCAGGGCCGCCGCGAGGTCATGGACGTGCTCCTGCGCGAAGAACGCTACGAACTCTTCTGCAACGGCAATTGCGTGGCCGAGCTACACTGCATGCCAAGCCTGCTGCGCGAGCTTGCCGTGGGGCGGCTCCGCACCCTGGGGCTGTTGCATGAAATCTCCGCCTTGCGGGCGCTTTCCATTGACGATCAAAACCGCACCATAGAGGCAACGCTGACGGAATCACCCGCGCCAGCCACGAGCGCCCCAGGCGATGTGCGGCTTGCAGCTGCGCAGGTGCACATACTGCAAGTGACCTTCAACGAGCGCTGCGACCTCTTTCGCACCACGGGCGCGGCCCACAGTTGCGCTCTGGCGACCCCGGAAGGGCTGCTGCTTTTCTGCGAGGATATCGCCCGCCACAACGCACTGGACAAAGTCATCGGGGCCATGCTGCTGCAAGGGCTGAGTCCGGATGGAAAAATCCTCATTTTCAGCGGGCGGCTCGCCTCAGACATGCTCTCAAAGGTCGTGGCCTGCGGCGTCAGGCTGCTTATTGCGCCGGGGGCACCCTCGCTCACCTCCGTTGAAATGGCCGAGGCTCACGGCATCACCCTGCTGGGTTTTGTGCGCCGCGACAACATCAATATTTACACCTGCCCGCAAAGGATCTGCTGAGATGAACCGCGCCCTGCACTCCTTTGCGGCTGAAGCACAGCCCCATGTTTCTGCCCCGCAGGAGCGGGAAGGCCTGCCGCTGGAGGAAGCCCTGGAGCTTCTTTTGCAGCACACGCCCACAGTTGCAGAGTCGGAAGAAATTCCTCTTTTTGATGCCGATGGCCGCATATGTTTTGCCCATATGCGCGCCGAGTTGCCTCAGCCGCCCTACAACCGGGTTCAGGTTGATGGATATGCCCTGCGCAGTGCCGACATTGCCAGCGCCACGGCGGAACGTCCCGTCATGCTGCTGGTAACGCAGCACCTCTATGCCGGTGATGCACCAGGCCATCCCCTTGAACCCGGTCAGGCGGCACGGGTCACCACCGGGGCAGTGCTGCCCCAGGGGGCGGACTGCGTTATCTGGCAGGAGGACACCCTGGCCGACGACCGGACGGTAGTGATTTCGCGCAGCCTTGCCGCCATGCGCAACTGCCGCATGCGCGGGCAGGATATGGAGCGCGGCAGCTTGCTGGCGGAGAGCGGCGACGTGCTGCACAGCGGCACCCTCAGCCTGCTGGCCGGGCAGGGCCATACCCATGTGCGCGTCTTCCGCCGCCCCAGGGTCAGCCTGCTGGCTACGGGCAGCGAGCTTGTGCTGCCCGGCGCGCCGCTGCCGCAGGGAGGCATCTACAACATCAGCAGCACTCTGCTGGGCCTGCGCCTGCGCAAAACGGGCGCGCGCATCGTGCGCATGATGACCAGAGGCGATAACAGGCAGGCCTTGCAGGAGCACCTGGCCGAAATGCTGGACGTAAGCGATCTTGTCATCACCACTGGAGGGGCTTCTGTGGGCCCCAAAGACCTTGTGCCCGGCATCGCCTCAGAGATTGTGGCGGAACAGGACGGCAGCATGCTTTTTCAGAGCCTGCGGCTCAAGCCCGGCTCCATGACGCTGGCGGCGGCACTGCCGCAAACCCTGTTGCTGGGCCTTTCGGGCAATCCGGTGGCCGCTGCCGCGACCTTTGGCCTGTTGGCGGTTCCTGTGCTGAAAAAAATGGGCGGCGCAACGCGCTTTGCGCCCCTGCGGCAAAAAGCCGTGGCCCGCAACGATTTTGGCTCCTGCCGCAAGGACGAACGCCGCATCGTGCTGGCGCGCCTTGAGGGCAGGGATGTGTATTTTGCGCGCGATGCACAGCGCATGGGGCAGCCTGCCCTGTGCGACGACTGCAACTGTTTTGTGGATATTCCCGCAGGCAGCGCCCCTTTGCGCAAAGGCATGGAGGTAGACGTCATCCTTGCCTGACCGCTTAAGGCAAGCTCGGTAGACAGTCCTATAATCCTGACCTATGGTGCATGGAGAAATGTTGTGGATACCCCGTCCAGAATCCCCCCCGGACGCATGCCGCCAGCCGGGTTTTTTACAGCCAGCGCTTCCGAGATGGTAAAAAGTACAGCTATTGTCTGGCAGGAAGCCCTGCTCGCAGCCAGCCGGGTGCTGCCCCTGCAAAAAGACATTCCCAGCCTTTTGCGCATGCTGAAAAACTGCTGTGATCCGCTCATGGCTTTTCAGCGCATACACATCGTTATTGCCGCGCCCATGCAGGAAAAGGCGCGGCTCTACATGCTTGACGCCCACGCTGACCGCTCTGCTGTTTCAGAACAAGACCTGACTCCCCAGCAGGGGTTACGGCAATTCTGGAGCCAGACCGAAGTGGCCTGCTTTGAAGGCGACCGCCTACGTCGGGAATTTCCCGCCATTGCTGACCTTGACCAGTACCGCAACGCCAGCGGTTGCCTTTTTGTTCCCGTTTCCACGCAGGGCGGTTGCCACTGCGCCATGGATTTTGTCAAAACAGACGGCAGCATGTTCAGCGATGATTCGCTTGTTTTTTTCCGGGTGCTGGCCGGGGTGGTCACGGCTTCCATCACAGCCATCCTCTGCATGGACACGGTACGGCAGGAAACCGAGCACCTGCGCCGCGAACGCGACCACTTCAGCATTCTTGTGGACGTGACCAACACGGCCATCGGCACCCTTGAAATGAACGACATGGTGGCCGTGGTCGCGGGCGAGATCCGGCGGTTCTTTGGCATACGCGATTTTGCCCTGCTGCTGCACGAAACAGACGACACGTTTTCCTTCCACTGCGCAAGACCGCCGCAGTCAACTGAAAATCCGGTGCTACCAACGGGTTCATTTTCTTTGTCCAACACCCTGCTCAAGCGTTGCCACGACATCAATGCCCCGCTGCTGGCGCGGCAGGGCGATATAGCCAGGCTTTCGCGCAAAGATCCGGCTTCTGAATTTATTCTTGGCAACGGCAATCAGGCTGCGGGGCTGTTTCCGCTGCATTTCGGCCAGCACTGCCTCGGGGCCATGCTGCTTGCCCACCGCCACCCCGATGTCTTTACCGAAGAATCCGTCAGTCTGCTCGCCCAGATAGCTTCACGCGTGGCCATTGCCGTGCGCAACGCCCTGGACTACACCACGATCTCCGTGCAGAAAAACGACCTTGCTCAGGAAAATATGTATCTTTCCGAGCAGATACAGAGCCAATCGGACATGGGCGTCATTATTGGGCAAAGTGACGCCATCATGCGCGTTTTGCAACAGGTGGACATGGTGGCCTCCAGCGACAGCACCGTGTTGCTGCTGGGCGAAACTGGCACCGGCAAGGAGCTTTTTGCCCAGGCCATCCACAACCGCAGCCCGCGCAAATCCAAGCGCATGGTCAAGATGAACTGCGCCGCTGTGCCTGCGGGGCTTATGGAAAGCGAACTTTTCGGGCACGAAAAAGGGGCATTTACCGGGGCTGGCGCGCAACGCAAAGGGCGCTTTGAACTGGCCCACGGCAGCACCCTGATGCTGGATGAAGTAGGAGATATCCCGCTGGAATTGCAGCCCAAACTGCTGCGCGTACTGCAAGGGCGCGAAATTGAACGCCTGGGCGGGCACAAGGTCATTTCCGTTGATGTGCGTCTGGTGGCGGCCACCAACCGCAACTTGCAGGAAATGGTGCTCGACGGCACGTTCAGGGATGATCTGTTTTACCGGCTCAACGTCTTTCCCATCGCCATTCCACCGCTGCGCGAACGCCGCGAAGACATCCCCCTGCTGGCAAAACATTTTACGCAGCAGATGGCGCGGCAGATGAAGAAGAACATCACCCATATTCCGTCCGCCGCCCTGCGCTGGCTCTGCGATCAGCCATGGCCCGGCAACGTGCGCGAGCTTGCCAACGTCATCGAGCGCGCGGTCATTCTTTCCAGCGGCCCCAGCCTGAATATCTGCCCGCTGGAGGTTCCCGCCCCTGTTGCTGCCATTTCCCAGCGCAGGCAGGAGGCCAGCGCACCGCCCGCGCCCGTGCAGCCCATCCGACCCGTGTATACGGATGCCCACCACCAGCCCGGCGAAACCCTCAGCGAGCGCGACCGCATCGTGGCCGCCATTCTGGCCTGCAACGGCGTAATGGCTGGCTCGCGCGGGGTGGCCGCCATGCTGGGCCTCAAGCGCACAACCCTGCTCTCGCGTATGCAGCGCATGGGCATAGACATCAAGGATGTGCTGGAAACACGCGGTCAATCCATGCCCGCCTAGGCTCCGCCAGAGCCCCCTTGCCGGGGTGCGCCCCGACATTCCGTGCCCCGCCCTCACCCAATCGCTGCCCCTTGCCAACTTGCCCCAAGATTTCAGGCCAATATGAAAAAAACGATTGTCCCGCCTTGTTGACATAGCGGGAAGTTCTGATACCCATTACAATATATCTTGAAAATTCGCGGCCTCAGCCTGTGGCCGGTATGCCATTTTTCGGCTTCAAGCTGGCCTGTTTCTGTCACGGTCACCGCTGGAGCAGATCAACATTGAACTTGTTTGTCTGCTCTGCATGGATTTTTGCAAAAATCCGCGCTGCGAGGTGCTTGCATGGCAAAGGTACCCCACCGTCACGCAAGCATTTCAACGTGAAAATGCTCTAACCGGAGCCGCCATGAACAACCGCACTCTGCTTTACGCCCTGACGCTCACCTGCATTCTGCTGATATTTGGCGCGTGGACGCTGGCCTTTTTCCATTACGGGGCAGCCGTGCGGCAAAGCCCTGCACCGCAGGCTCTGGCAACACTACAGGCAGGCCCGGCAGCAGAACCGCAGTTCAATCCGCCCAAACCGCAGGACGCGCCGGAAGAAATGCGCGAAGCCGTCATGCTCGGCTACAATATTATCAACGATACGGCCCGGTACGCCCCCGAACACGTGGGCAACGAACTCGCCTGCGCCACCTGCCATCTTGAAGGCGGCACCAGTAAGGCGAGCATCACCCTTGTGGGCGTTGCGGCAACCTATCCGCGTTTTCTGCCCAGCCACGGTTACAGCGCAGATCTTGCCCAGAAAGTTCAGGATTGCTTTGCGCGCAACCTCAATGCCGCGCCCCCGGCCCTCGACAGCCGCACCATGCAGGCGGTGCTCGCCTATCTGCACTGGATTTCAAAAGATATCCCCGTCTATGCCAAGCTGCCCTGGGCCCTGCCCGCAAAGCTCGACAGCAACCACAAGCCCGATGCCTCCAGCGGGGCCAGCGTATACGCAGACAACTGCGCCTCCTGTCACGGCGATGCGGGCGACGGCTCCCCCCCGCTCTGGGGCAATGGCGCGTATACTGACGGCTCCACCATGCACGACATAAACCCCTTGGCCGTGTTCACCCCTCGCTTCA
>JASGGT010000028.1:0-24558 GCA_047602655.1 Desulfovibrio sp.
CCAGGCCGCCGCCGCCCACGGTTCCGGCCATGGCCGAATACCCCAGTAGCGTAAAGGCGATAACAGCCACGTTCAGCACAATGGAAGGCAAGGCTTCGGGAATCAGCACGCGAAAGATGATCTGCGTATTGCTGGCACCAAAAGACCGCGCAGCCTCAATAACGCCCCTGTCCACCTCAAGAAAGCAGGTTTCGATAAGCCGCGCCACAAAGGGAGCGGCCGCGATGGTCAGCGGCACTATGGCCGCCGCGCTGCCAATGGAGGTGCCCACCACAAAACGGGTAAAGGGAATGAGCGCAATGAGCAGAATGATAAAGGGGAACGAACGCAGCAGGTTGACCACGAAATCCACGGCCTGGTAAACTGATCGGTTGGGCTTGAGGCCGATGGGATTGGTGACGATCATGAGGATCGCCAGCAAAAAGCCCGAAATGAGCGAAAACAGCGTGGAGAGCAGCACCATGTCCAGCGTTTCCCACGTTGCCGTAATAATTTCCGGCAGCTTGTCCAGAAACCGCTCCCACAGCGGGTAGTAGGCCGCAAGGCCGCTCATGTTCTCAATCATGCTTGTTCACCCGTGGTGTCGGAATAGGCCAGGATCTCCCAGAACAGGTTCTGCGTTTTCAGATACTGCAGCACTGCGTCCAGGTCTTTGTCCTGCACGTTGATGATAAGAAAGCCGAAAACATCGTCGAGGTAGCGTTCAAGCTTGCCGCCAACGATGGAAAAATCGATGCCCAGGGTGCGCGCCATCTGCGTGATGACGCTCTGCTGCGAAATTTCACGCGGAAACATGAGGCGTATGTTGGTGCCGCCGGGGATGAGCGTATACTCGTCCTCCACCATGGCCTGCATTTCTTTGGTGGGCGACAGAAAGAGATTTTCCGTCTTGCCCATGGCCACGGTTTTGCCGCCATCGAGCATAAGCAGGCTGTGGCAGAGGCGTTTGACCACTTCCATCTGGTGCGTGACCATGATGATGGTGAGATTCAGCCGTTTATTGATGTCTTCCAGCAGATCCAGAATGGACGAGGTGGTTTTGGGATCAAGGGCGGAGGTGGCCTCGTCGCACAGCAGCACACGCGGGTTGAGCGCCAGCGCACGGGCAATGCCCACGCGCTGCTTTTGCCCGCCGCTCAGGCTCTGCACGCGCTGTTTGGCCCTGTCGGCAAGGCCCACAAGCTCAAGCAGCTCCATGACGCGTTCTTCGCGCTTGGCAACACCCCACAGCGAAAGCGGAAAAGCCACGTTGTCAAACACGTTTTTGCGGGACATGAGATTGAAATTCTGAAAAATCATGCCCATTTTGCTTTGCAGCATACGCAGGGCCGTGCCTTCAAGGGAGGCAACTTCAACGCCCATGACTTTGACACTGCCCATCTGGTAGGGTTCCAGGCCGTTAAGGCAGCGCAGCAAGGTGGACTTGCCCGCGCCGGAATGCCCCACTATGCCGAAAATCTCCCCCTCGTGCACATGCATATTGATGTCTTGCAGCACAAGGTGACTTCCGTAGAGCTTGCCAAGATTGGTTACCTGAATCATGCGATGGTTCCTGAGCCTGTTTTCGGTGTCGCCAGACAATGCGATATTTGTCCGCGAAAGTAAAGAATTCACGCAGGCACAGCATGAATAACCCGGCATTCTACCCCAAGGCGACGTTCAAAATCAAGTTGCCAGCGGAGGCCCCGCATGCGGCGGCGCGCAGGGGCAATATGATGCCCGCCATGCATTGCTTTGTGCGGATATTATGTGTGCTCGCCTCGCGTATTCCTGTTGCAGCATACCGCTTGCCCGCCCATTGACCGCTGGATGCCAGCCAGCTGTGATGCCGGTCATGGACAGCCATAAGCAATGGTGACACAACCAGTGACGCAATTGTTTACCTGAACAGTCTGAAAGGATAATTTGCCATGAACCAATCTGCCGATTCCGCGCAAAAGGATGCACAGTCCACAGCGCAAGCGTATACACCCCTTGCAGCCAAACCGCCCAAACACCACCTCACCCCTACCCTGTTGCGGCGTGGCATACAGGGCGCATTCGCCATCTTTCTTGCCTGGGTAGGCTGGAATTTTTACCTCTACGTGCAGTGGGCCACGGGGAAAAGCCAGACCTTCACGCCCAAACCGCCCTCGGTGGAAGGCTTTTTGCCCATCAGTGAGCTCATGGCCGCGCGCCGCCTGTTTGAAACTGGCATGTGGGACGTTGTGCACCCTGCCGGGCTGACGCTCTTTCTGGCAATTGCCCTCATGGCCCTGCTGTTCCGCAAGGGATTTTGCGGCTACATCTGCCCTGTGGGCCTTGCCTCCAACCTGCTGGGCCGCCTTGGCGAGCGCCTGGGGCTGAACCGCAACCTGCCGCGCAAGCTGGAGCTGGCGCTCCAGGCCATCAAGTATATTCCTCTGGCATTGCTGTGCTATTTCAGTTTTTTTGCCATGAGCGTGGACGAAATCGATTCCTTCATGGGCGCGCCCTTCAATATGGTTGCCGATTCAAGCATGATGTTTTTCTTTTTGCGGGCTTCAACCACCACCTTGATTGTGGTTGGCGTGATCGTGGCGGCCTCTCTGGTGGCGCGCAATGCGTGGTGTCGGTTTCTCTGCCCTTACGGGGCGTTTCTGGGCATTCTGGCATTGGCAAGCCCGGTGGCGGTGCGCCGCAATGCGGCGACCTGTACGAACTGCCGCCGCTGCCAGCGCGCCTGCCCTTCGGCCATCGCCGTACACGAAAAAACACGCGTCAATTCGCCGGAATGCCTTGGCTGCACCGCCTGTATTGAAGCCTGCCCGCAAAAAGACTGCCTCCACCTATCTGCGGCCCGCAGCCGTGTGCCCTTCTGGACGGTTGCCGCTGGCTGCCTTGTGGTGCTTTTTGCCGCGTACCTCTGGGCCGTGGGCACCGGGCACTGGGTTTCAGAAATTCCCCCGGGCATGCTGCGGCGCTTCCACATGATCCAGTTTGGCGGATAGGCGGTCATTCGCCTCAAGGGTTTATAAAAACAGCATGGCGGCAAAGGGAAAACCTTTGCCGCCATGCTTTCATTTATGATTGGCCGTAGCCCTTTACCAGACCGGAGCTTCCGCCGGGTCACGCTTGATGTGGCAGGCCTGACAATCGGTCGCACGGGGCTTTTCAACCTTCATGCGAGTGTGGCAGTCCATGCAGCGCTGGTGGTAGGCAGCCTTGAGCAGCGGCCTGCCGTCCGGCATGGTGGTTACGCCTGCGGGCAGGTTTGCGGGATGGCACGAAACGCAGCGCGGCGGCGTCATCCCTTCTTTAAGGCGCGGGCTGTTATGGTGGCAGGCGGCGCATTCCAGACCATCCTTGGCATGCATGCCTTGCAGGCCTGCGGCCTTGCGGCCAATGCCAGCCCGCAGCTTTTGCAGATGCTGCGCATGGGCAAAGTCCACCGGACGGAATTCCTTGCTCATGAGCTCAATGCGTACCTTTTCGGGCAGACCGTCAGAGACAGGCCCAAGCTTGGGCGCGTCAGCCACCTCAACGGCTGGCTGAACGCCTTGAGCGGGAGGCGGCGTAACCGCGGGTTGCAAGGCCTTGGCCGCAGCAGCGTTGGCTGCCGGGTCGGGCTTGGCGGCCTGATTTTTGTCCGGCGGCGGCAGCAGGATAGCCGAAGCCGCAAGCGCTGCTTCCGATGCATCGGCTGACTGTTGCGCAGCCTTTACCGCAGCCTCAACAGGCAGCAGGATAGCCGTTGGCGCGAGCTTGGCGTTCTGCTGCGCGGCCTGCTGGGCAGGCAGGCTTTGCGGCAGGGCCGGAGCTTCCAACCCAACAGCGCCATTGGTGGCAGTCGCGCTGCTCGCGCTCGCCGCTGCGGCCTGAGGCGAAGGCAAGTTGCTGGGCAGCATCAGCCCCATGGTGCCTTTCACGCCAGGGGCGGCGCGGTGGCAGAAGGCGCAGTTGCTGCCGCTCTTGCTCACAGGCCTTGGCGTATGGCAGCCCGCGCATTCCGGCGCGGAGGTGGTCAGGCTGGTGTGGCAGTTCACGCAGGAATTTTTGGACGTAACAGAGTGCATGGCCTGCGCCAGCGGAATATTCTTGCCCTTGGGGTCGCCGCCGGGCGTATGGCAGGTGATGCACGACTGCTTGACGCTGGTGTGGTGACAATCCACGCAGTTAAGCGCCCTTTCGTGCAGACCGTGGTCAAAAGGCACGGCAGGCATGACCGTAGGCCATTTGGGCCCCTGCGGATACAGAGGCGAAAGCGGCACCTGGGGCGGCGCGACCTTGTCGGTCAGCACCACGCCCGTGGGTCTGTTCATGGTCATGATGGAGGGGCTGGCCTCAAAGCGGGGCAAAGCCTCAAAACGCGCCTTGTCATGGCAGGTGGCGCAGTCCACAGGGCCGTGCGGCAGCTTCTGCTCCGCCAGCGAAGCGTGGCACTTCATGCACACTTCATGCGCTGCGGCGCGCAGGGGCGGCGGCGTATAGGCGGCATCTTTGGTGGCAAGGGCCGAGCCGGGGCCGCTTTCGTGGCAGGTGCGGCACGAATCAATGTTTGGCGGCAAGGTGGGTGAAAAATCCTTGGCATGGTGACAGGTCACGCAACGCTGGGGATCATTCTCAGCCAGTATCGCACCGGGGGCCAGACCGGGCTGCGCCTTTACGGGGAACGCGCCGGATGTCAGATGCCGCTGGTGCAAAGAGGCGTCCATCTGCGGTTTGAAGGGCTTTTGCGCGGGCAGCTTAGCGGCATCGGCAATGGTGTGACAGTCGCGGCACTGCGCAAGGGACGGGCCAGCGCCCTTTTGCGCATGGCACGTAGCGCAGGCCGCATGAAAGGCCTCCTTGCGCGCGGCAGGATCGCTGGAATTCATGCCTGCAAAGGCACTGAACACAGGCGTTTGCATAATATTGACCGGCAGACCTGCGCTGTTCTTCTCCACGCCGGGATCAGCCGCGTGGCAGCTCGCACAGGCGTTGGCCCTGGCATGGGCCGCATGGTCAAAGGCCACAACAGGCATTTTAAGCTCCTTGGCGCGCTGACCGCCAAGGTAGATGGTGTTGCCCGCCAGAGGCGCGGAAGCAGCCTGGACACCAACAGCAGAAAAACACAGCGCCGCAGCAACCAACGCGCTGGCGGCCACAAACCGCATGGCGCAAGCAGAAACGAGGGCTGTACTACATATGGTTCGCATTAACTCCCCCTTGGGGACTTTGATCAGAAAAACCATCAGCGCAGCAACCGTGCAAACTGGCAACGGGGCGCACACCACAAAAAAACATGCCCGGCAACAAGGTGCAGCAAGAGCCAGAGTCCATACCCCGGTATGCCCGAGCGGGCAAGCAGGCCCGTAAACGGCAGCAGCACCAACAGGGCCATAAGCCGCCAGTCCGCCTTGGTGGCGGCGGCGCGCAGGTCGGCCAGCAGCAGATGACGCAACGGCAGGGCCAGCGCCCCAAGCGTCAACAGCACAGCAAGGCCGTCCGCCCAGCGAAAGGCCATGCCCGGCCAGTCAAGGCCCAGGCCACGTCCGATAAGCACCGCATGGCCGGGGGCAAACAGCACCACCACAAGAGCCATAAACAACAGCCAGAAAATGGCGTCGTTGACCAGCACGCGCACGGGCCACTGCCCGCGCAGCAGATCAAGCGGCACAAGGCGCGCGCGCCAGCGGGCCACGAAATTCTCGGCAGTGCAGCCGCTGGCCTTGCACTGGCGCAGGCGCAGCACGCACCCGGCCAGACATCCCAGCAGGGATATGAGCAGCCCCCAGCCAGTAAGAAAGGATATCAGCGTTGTCATAACGTGCTCCAGCCTAATCCTTGCCGTTCAGAAAGAGGTAAAAGCCCAGCAGGCCGAACAGGGCAAAGCAGATGAAAATAAACATCCAGCCCGTGCCGGACATCAGGGATGCGTAAAGCGAATAAAATACCGTCTGCATGGCGTCCTCCCTGTCAGGCTTCGGGTTTGTAGTCAGGGTGATCGCGCAATACGGGCATCTTGGCGCACACAAAGCGGTACACCGTCACAAGGCCCACCAGCATGAACAGCGAGAGCGTGATCTCGCCCAGCGAGGGAAAATACTTGAGGTGCGTGGGCAGATTGTAGTTGTAGGCCACAAGGCTCACGTCCATGCGGTTGAGCATGACCCCGACCACAGACAGCCCCGCAGCGAGGCGGATCATGCCGTAACGCCGCTCGCGCACGCCCACGGCAAACATGAAGGCAGGCACGATGACCAGGGCCATTTCCAGCAGCCACAAAAGGCCGTAACCGCTGAACACGTACTTCCAGCCGTTGTCGAGGGTGAGGCCGCCGATCTTGATGACAAAATAGCCCATCATCACCAGCGATGCGCCCCGCGCAAGGCTCAGACTCACGCCGTCAAAGCTCCTGGCGTGGTTTTCGTCCATGTACTTGTGCATGCCGGCGTGGGCCAGCGTGCCTTCAAAAATCACCATACTCAGCCCGGCATAGAGGCTCGACACAAAGAAATACACGGGCAGCCATGACGAGTACCACAGGGGTGCATCTTGGAGGGAACCATTACATACAGCCCGCCCAGAGAGGACTGATGCAGGGTGGAAAGTATGATGCCCAGCGCCACCAGTGGCATTATCAGCTTCATGAGCATGGCGCGCAGTTTTTTCCACCCCAGCCACTCGCAGGGGATCACAAACCACAGCACAGCCATGACGCAAAGGTAAAAGAACTCGCACACGCCCACGGTAAACAGGAGCGATGTGGTGCCCTGCGATACAAAGACGGGATACGGCAGCCGCCAGGGCTGGCCCACATCGTACAGCAGATCGGCAATGACAAAGGCATAGCCGAAAAAAGCCGTGGTCAGCGCGGGCCGCCACATGGAACGCAGATTGTTGAAGCCGAAGATGTAGTAGCCCGCCGCCAGCGTAAAGCCGCCAGCAGCAAGGGCCACGCCGCACAAGAGGTCAAAGCCGATCCACAGGCCCCAAGGGTAGTAATCATCAAGATTTGTGACCGCGCCGATGCCCCAGCCAAAGCGCATGACCGTAGCCACAGCCCCGCAGAACAATATGACGGCGGTGATGATGTTGCCCGGCGTGTTGAGCAGGCCAAGCGTATTTTTCAGCAGTTCCGAAGGCTTCAGCATTGTCCGCCTCCCTGGCCCTTTTCAGGATTGTGGTCAGCGGGCTTGCAGCCGCAGGCTTGTGCGCCGTCTTCTGCACGGGCGTCAGCGCAGCTCTGGCCTTTTGCCTGCTGCGCACCTTCGCAACGGGCCTGCTCCACCATTTTTTTGTAGTGCTTGCTCATGGAATACGCGCCGCCCAGAATCACCGGCCATATGCCCGCAATGACGGCGATGGAGCCGAGCATGCCGCGCGTGAGCTCCGGCGCGGAAACTGTGGGAACATCCGGCTGCCCCAGATCGGCATGGGGCACGGGCGAGAGGTAGAGCCAGTTGGTGCCGCCCATCTCGTGTTCGCCGTAAATGTGGTCTTCGTACATGCCGGGATTGTCCATAATGCGGCGGCGGGCCAGTTTGACAAGGTCGCTGCGCCGCCCAAAGACCAGAGCCTCCTTGGGGCAGGCCTCCACGCAGCCGGGCAGCAAGCCCTGCTTGAGGCGCGGGGCGCACATGGTGCACTTGTACACCAAGGGGTTCCAGGCATTGTTGTAGTCGTAGGCAGGCACGTAGAAAGGACAGGCCATCATGCAGTAGCGGCACCCCACGCAAAGCTTGGGGTTGTACACTACCGGGCCTTCCTCTGTTTTTACAAAAGCTTGGACAAAACAGGCCGAAGCGCAGGCCGGTTCCTGGCAATGATTGCACTGCAACTTGCGGAACACGGGGGCGTGCCCTTCCGGCTGATATCTGTTGACCACCGTATAGGCCTTGAATGTGGGCCTACGGGTCTGCTCAAATACCGAACTGTCGTCAACGGGCTTTTCCAGAGGCGGCAGCACGTCGGCATTGACCTTCTGGCAGCCTTCCTCGCACTTGCGGCAACCGATGCAGCGCACTGAATCGTGCAGCACGCCCACGGCATCGGGGCTGCCGTCATAGGCAAAGGTGGCTGCCCCGGCAGCACCGGGAAGCGCTGCTCCGGCCACGCCGCCGATGCCCAATATTTTCAAAAACTGTCTGCGCCGCATGGCGATCCTCCCCTGCTTGCGCATTGCATCATTTCATGCCCCATGTCTGCCGTGGGGCAAGCCGCCAAGGCGGCGCCGTAAACACGCCCCTGCGGCCTATGGGCTGGCTATGGCCCCCACGTCCTCTTTTTCCGCCAGAAAGGCGGCGTAATCCTCATCAAGGTAGCGGGTGGAATACAGATACACCGTGCCCACGGAGCTTTCCGTAAACCTGATGTCAGCGTATTCCTCGGTTTCCGCCATATCGCGCAGGCACTGCTGCAAGGCTTCTGCCTCAAAAAGAAAAGGCGGATATTCAAATATCTCAAGGGGCACAGGCCGGGGGTAGTCGCGCGAGCTGTCGCGCACCACGCTGGCGACCTGCACCATCCGGTTGTTGGCTGTGGAAAGAATACCCGCGTACAGGCTGCTCATCTGCGGCTTGTAATGATAGTATTCCTTGCTGTCCCAGGCGGTAAAAGCCGCCACGTCTTCGCTTTCATCCAGCAGTTCGGCCAGCAGGGCCGCCGCGTACTCGCGCTCCACCACGCGGGGAGCGTTTGCGGCCTCTGCGGGTTCCGCTACGGGTGCAGATTCACTTGCCTGCGCCGCGTCAACTTGCGGCTCCACTAGCGCCTCTGCGGGATGCAGCAGCGAACTCAGCAACTGTCTGCGGCTCAGCAGACGGCGGGTTTTGCGCAGGCCCGGCACTTCCGGGTCGGGGGCCGAACCGGGCTGGGCCTTTTCCATGGCCTTGATGCGGGCCATATCCGCTGCCACGGTCTGGGAATCCGGCCCTTCAAAACGCGGGTCGGGCAGAGCCTCCAGCTCCTGACGCACCTGGGCTACGGTAACGGGCGGCGTGAGCGCCGCGCGCTCCATAAAAGCGGCCAGCAGTTCATCGGCGGTCACAAGGCGTTCGTCACTGCTGAAATCAGCCAGCGTTTCCACCAGCAGCACCTTGTCGGCCTTGCGCTGGTCCACCAGTTGGCGGTTTTCGGCCTCTATGACCTGAGCGGCTGCATCGGTCTGCCCTGTCTCCGGGGCGACTCCGCCGATCCGTTCTGATTCCGTGGCGGCTACGCCGCCCCCGTCAAAGGGGGCAGCCGCCTGCGACTGATTCCGGGCCTGATTCTGATCGTTCATAGGCTCTCCAAGGTTATGCGCCGGGAACCAGCTTTTCCTTGGTCATGGTGTCGGCCACGTCATTGAGGCCCAGCGAACGATAGTGGTTCGCGCCGGGCAGGCCGGATTTCACATCCCAACCCTGCACTTCGTAGAACAGGTCGAGGCTCTTTTCGATATCGGCCTTGTCCATGCGGATGGTGCCCTTGGTGAAGGGAGCCTTGTCTTTTTTATCTTCAAACAGCCAGTTGGGATACTGGTCGTGCTTTTTGCGCATGTCCGTGGTCTGCATCTGGCGCGCGGTGTAGGCGCGGTGCAGGTTAAAGGCGCGCTCTGCGCAGCGGTCCAGTTCCTTGACATCCAGATTGTGTCCGGTGAGAACACGGTAGTATTTGCTCTCAAGGCTGTTGTCGCCCATGTAGCCATCCTGCTTGTTGGGGGTGGAAATCCACGGCCCCATCCAGTTGCAGAATGAAAGCATGTCGTGCAGTTCCTTGCGCTCGATGGACCACTTGGCGCGGATCATCTTGTACTTGTTGGTGGGCTTGTAATCGCCGATGGCGTCCACCGCGTCGGCAGATCCCCAGAAGTGCTCGGCAAGGCGCTTTTGCACATCAATGGGCAGGCCGCTGCGCACAAAGTTGCAGTTGGAGTGGCACATGGGGTCGCGGTTGTACTGGGTGTTGATGACGCACCCGGCCTGGCCGTCGTCCTCGTTGGCGTGATGCTTGGGGTGCCCCATCTTCCAGTAGACAGTGCGGTGGTCGTCCTTCCACTTTTCTTCGGGGATGCCCATTTTTTCAAGCATATAACCGGTGCCCATACCCAGAAGCTGACCGAATTCGCCTTCCTTGTAGGCAATGCGGTGCACGGCAGTCTTGATGAATTCGGGATTGCAGGCGTCCACCATTTCCCAGGGAATGGACTTGTATTCGTCCGCGCCGAGCTTCTGCTTCCAGATGCTGTCCTCGTACATGGTACTGAAATCACGGAACAGCTGACCGTAGTTTTCCCACACGCCCAGATCGTCCATGAGTTCAATGCCCACAAAACCGGCCTGACGCGCCAGATCGCTCTTTTTGCGCGAAAGCTTGGGGAACCACTCGCGCCCGCCAAACATGCCAACGCAAGTATTGAACTGGATGGGGCTGACGCCGAACTTTGCCGCCGTATCTTCGTCCTTCATCACTGTGTAGCAGCGGATGGGGCAGGAAAAACAACCGTTGTTGCGCACGGTGTACTGCCACACGTTGTCGCCCAGAAAATAGGCGGCATTGTTGGTGCGGTACGAAATGCGGTTGAGCGAACGCACATCGCTTGTCAGGGTTACGGGGGCTTCAGATGCGCCCCAGCGCTTGCCCGGCGCGCCCACCCAGCGGGAACCGGCATCCCAGTACTCAAAAAGCGGGCTGGGGAAGTTGGGCACCACGTTCTGGTTGTTGGCCCCGATGATGGTGCGGTGGTAGTTGATGAGCTTTTCCCAGTCGGCCTTGTCGCCCGCGATGTGCACGGGCTGGCTACCCTGAATGGCAATGGCCTTGAGCATCTTGGAACCCATGACGGCCCCGATGCCGCAGCCTGCAGTGTGGGCGCGGCTGTTGACCACCACGGAATAGGGAACCAGATTTTCGCCAGCAGGCCCGATGGCGGCAACGGTACCGTCAGCTCCCACTTCTTCGCTGATAACGCGGGTGGTGCGGCGGGTACCCTGGCCCCATACGTGGCTGGCATCCTTGAGCCATGCCTTGCCCTCGCGCACATGCAGCCACACGGGGCGCTCTGCCTTGCCCTCAATAATGAGGAAGTCATAGCCCGCGTATTTCAGGTGCTCGGCAAAGTTGCCGCCCATGTGGCCGGAACCGATGAGGTGCTGCGGCCACGAAACAGGCATGATGGTGGTAACCGCCGTGCGTCCGCTGCACAAAGCGCCCGTGCCGGCCAGCGGCCCCACGGCAAAAACTATCTTGTTGGCTTCGTCATAAGCCTTGGTCTTGGGCGCGACCTCGTCCCAAAAAACCTTGTAGCCAAGGCCCGTGCCGCCAATGAGGTCAAGATACTGATAGGTGTCTTCAACAGTGATGCGGCCCGTACTCAGATTGACCCGCAGGCCTTTGCCCTGATAACCGCCATATTTCCTTGCCATAAATTCCTCCGGCTCGCTGATGGAGTGTACTTCCTGTGAATGCCCGCTGCGCCTCGCTCTGCAAGGTGCAAGGGGTGCGCGCTACTGCTCGTATTTGAGGTTACGCGGCCCGCCGGGTGATTCCACATGGCAGGCGTTGCAGGCGGCGCGGCGGTCATCGGGCACCATAAGCGAGAACGAGCCGCGCGTTGTGGCCTCGCGGGTGCGGTCGCTCCACGGCACATAGCGCAGTGCGGCTGCCGGGCAGGCATCCACGCACTTGGGCGCGCCATTGCACAAAAAGCACTTGTCGGCCTTGCCCTGCTCTTCATCAAAGGTCATCACGCCCCAGGGGCAGGCCTTCTGGCACAGGCGGCAACCCACGCAGCGGTCTTTGAGCACCATGCGCGTACCCGTGCCCTTTTGGGCGATGATGGCGTTTTGCGGGCAGGCCGTGGCGCAGGGCACCGGGTGCGGGCACTGCTTGCAGGTATCCTGAATCACCAGCGAGCCTGAGCCGTAAATGCCCTTGGTGGTGTTTTCCAGCCCGCCCTCCGGCCCAAACATGGCATTACGGCTTATTTTGATGCGCGCAAGTTTGGGGTCGGCCTTGCCATCGTTGAACTCCGTACAGGCAAGCTCGCACCGCTGACAGCATACGCACAAGGTGGGGTCGCCCACGATCATGCCGGCTGCTTTTTCCATAATCACCAGCGGCGAGGCCTTCATGGTGGCCAGGGCCTCGGAAGCTTGCAGCGTGGCCAGCCCAAGGGCCGCGCAGGAAGTTACCTTGATGAATCCACGGCGCGAAAGGTTTTCGAGCAGCATATCTTCATCGGCACGTTTCAGTTTGTTCAGCATATCAGCCATACAGCGCTCCTTGTCATGATCGACAACGGCATCACGGCAGCACAAGCTGCCCGTTTTCATGATATATGTGCATGCTGCCGGACTTAACATTGCCCAGCAGAGTCAACCCGGTTGCGCGCGCCATATCCACGGCGCGCGACATGGCGCGAGAAAGGGAGGCAAAAACCGGCACGCCAGCGCGCACCGCCTTTTGCGCTATTTCAGAGGCAATGCGCCCGCTGCTGATAATCATATGGTCAGCAGGATTCAGCCCTTCCACAAGCATGTAGCCCACAAGGGTATCAATGGCATTGTGGCGGCCAATATCAAGGCAATAAAAAACCATGCCCTGCCTGTTGAGCAGGGCTGCGTTGTGGCAGCCGCCTGTCTGGTGGAATACTTCGGAGCGCTCTTCCAGCTCCTGCGCGGCCCGCAGAATGACGCGCGGCTCCCAGCTGGGAACTTCCGCACGCGGCATACGGCGCAGTTTTCTGGCAGCCAGGGGAATGTTCCAGCCCATGGCCGAGGTGATGGTGAGCCTGGGGGCGGCCTGCTCCGTAGAACCGGCCGCCTTGCTACAGCAGGCCTCGCGCAGCAGCACATCCACCCGCACTTCTTCCGCTCCATCGGGAGACGTTGCCCCGGAGCCGGCGTCAGGTAATGGCGTAACATCCACCCCGGCGAGGTCATGCAGGCTTTCTATCACGCCGCAGGAGTAGAGAAATCCCGGCACAAGATAGCGCAAATGCTGCCCTGAACAGGCCACGCGCACAAAGGGCACGCCGTTGACGTGCATGGTCAGCGTCTGCTCCCGACAAGACAAAAATACGGACGGCTCAACCTTGCCGTTGCTGTAGGTCAGGATATCGTAACTGCGCACCGTGGCCGGGGGAGAAGCCAGCGGCAGGACGTCGCCTGCGATTGTGTTTTTGAGCAAAGCCATGGTACCCCTTCCTTTACTATGCAGAACCGCTGTCTTTACGGAGGCGGCAATTCCCGGCAATCCACACTGCCTGTCCGCGCGGTGCCGGAGTTCATTAGGGCCTGTTTACTCTATGGCTCTTTTGCCCCCTGCTTGCGTCAGGAAGCCTTTTTATTCCAGTCGAGTACCAAAGAGTACACTCCCTCCATAAAAAGGCTCCCTTCCTTGGCAGGGAACAAAATTTCTCATAGTGGTAACAGACCCTGGAGCATTTTCACTTTGAACTGCCTGCGTAACGGCAAAGCGCTCTGCCGCCTTCTTCCACCGCGTCAGGCCCTACAAGCTTTTCGTAACGCGTTTTTTCCAACATCCGCGCAGCGCGGCTAACTGTTTTCACGGTTAATCCGCTCCAGCTGCATGCGCCATGCCCAGGCAGGACAGCAGATTTGGAGCTGATACAAATTTGTTCTTTTTTTCACATTATTCCCGCAATGAACAATGTGCGCTTTTCAATTCTGCCTGATTTCTTGTATCCTGAGAACAGGTGGAGAGATTAATTCTGCGCCAGATGTTGCCCGTAAGCGGCGGGGGGGATACCGCATGGAATACGTGTGAACTCGCGCAACTAGCTGGCTATACGCAAAAATTACCTGACAATCTTCATGGTTTTAATTGTTTGCGTGAACAAAGCTTAGGTAAATCGCTTTGTGCCGTCAAGCACATGCGGTATTTTTCACCAAACTAAATTTTCAATAACTTGCTAAAATATAATAATATTTACAATTTCATTGTAAATTAGTATAGTTACAAAAATAAAGAATCAGTTATCGGAATGCACTCCACATGGAGGGTCAAGGCGTGTCCCTGTATTTTTGCCTGCGGGAAACTGCGGATATTACCGCCTTTATTGCAGGGGCAAGCCCCTTGCAGGCTGAGCCAGTATCTATAAGCGCCGCCCTGGGCAGAGTGCTTGCCGCAGATACGTTTGCGCCCGTGCCCTGCCCTTCCACGCGCCGCTCCACGCGCGATGGGTATGCAGTACGCGCGGCAGACATCGCCGGGGCAAGTCCCGCAACCCCGGTTTTGCTCCACATGGCGGGCGAAAGCCGCATGGGCAAGCCCTGTGGCGGTACGCTGCAACAAGGCGAGGCGTGGCGCGTCTACACGGGCAGCACCTTGCCCGAAGGCGCTGACGCCGTGCTTATGCAGGAATATGCAACGCTGGGGGATCAGTCGGCAGACACGAAATATGCTCCGCCAATGGTGGCAATTTCCGCCCCCTGCGCAGCGGAAGAAAATATCCTCGCCCCCGGTGCGGACATGCCTCAGGGCGCTCTGCTGGCACAGGCAGGAACGAAGCTTGGGGCGCACCATATGGCCCTGCTGGCCCAGTTTTTCAAGGATGTGCCGCTCCACCGCAACCCCCTGCTGGGCGTGCTTTCCACAGGTGACGAATTTTGCGGTTCTGCCCCGCAGAACGAATTTTCCGCCTGCCAGAGCAATACCAATGCCCTGCTTCTGGAGGGGCTGGCCGCCTCGCTGGGCGCACACTGCCTGCACCTTGGCACTGCGCCGGACAATGCACAGGCTCTGGGCCAGCATCTGCGCGCGGCCTTGCCTGGCGGCTCCACGCCCTGCGATGTCATTGTGGTCATTGGTGGTTCTTCCGGCGGCAGGCGCGATTTCAGCGCTCAGGCCATAGCCGGGCTGCCGGGCTGCACCATCTGCGGACATGACCAAAGGGTAAGCAGCGGACGCCCTCTCACTCTTGCGAGGGTGGGGCAAACACCCATATGGGGCTTGCCGGGGCATTCCCTCAGCCTTGCGCTGGCTGCGCAAGTTTTTCTGGCGCCGCTGCTGCAAAGGCTCGCCGGGCAGCAGACCTTGCCGCATGCCATGAACAGGCACCCCTCCGTGCTGGCGCGCCTTGGCCTTGCTCTGCCAGTGGAAGGGAACGCCCCCACCCACTACCCCGTGGTGCTGCGGCGGGAGCACGGGCGCGTAACGGCATGGCCCGTTGCCGCTGGTACTGGCAAAACTGCCGTTCTGCGCGACATGAACGGCTGGATAACCATACCCGGCAGCGATGATATGTCCAGAGGCGGTTTACGCCGTGGCGCAGCAGTGCGTGTGCAGCTCTTTGCCTGACCCCCTGCCGCCAGCTCTGGGCGGCCCCCGCTTGCCATGCCGCATGGCGGTGGCTACACTTGCGGGTACATCAACTGCAAACGGTGAAAAGCCATGCCTTCCCGCCCTTCTGCCCCGCAGCAAACCTTCATTTCGCCGGACAAGTATCCGTATCTTGAAGTGCGGACCACGCTGGAAAGCACCCAGCCCTATGCCGAGCACTTCCATTCAGCTTTTTCTTTTGGCCTTATTCTTGAGGGGGGCACCTGCTTTACGCTCATGGGGCAAGCGCACGAGGCGCTCAAGGGCGACATTGCCCTGATTGCCCCCGGACTGCCGCACAGTTGCAATCCCCTGCATGGCAAGGCGCGCAGTTACCTTATGGCCTATTTTGACGCGGCATGGTTTGCGCGCAATATCTGCCGCCCCCTGGGCATTGCCGAAGCGTATGAAATAACAATGCCCGTTGTGCGCGACCCGGCGCTTTTTCAGCAGGGGATTGCCGCCATGGAGGCTTTTTGCAATGGTGCGGACGATGCGGAAATACGCTTTGCGGCACTTTTTGCACAACTCCAAAGGGGATACGGCTGCCTCGCCAACCGTGCGGAACCTGCCGATAAAAGCGCGGGCAACAAGGCGGCCCCAAAAGCTGGTTATCCCCTTGCCGCCGCAAACATTCTGCTGGCCGCAGACTGCGCGCAGATAACAGATGGAAACGGCCCGCCTGCCACAGACCATGCGCCCGTTACAACTTTAGCCCGCAGGGCTGGCCTGCGGCGCGAGAGCTTTTCGCGCGCATTCCGGCGCACCGCGGGCTTGCCGCCCAAGGCGTGGCTGCACTGCCTGCGGCTGGAAAAGGCCCGCGCCATGCTGCGGCAGGGCAAGAGCATTGCCGATGCCGCCCTTGCGGCTGGCTATGCCGATCAAAGCCATTTTCACCGCATGTTTGTAAAATTTTATTCTGTCACGCCCGGCTGCTATCAGCGGGGGTGGTCACATTCGTACAATACGCGCAGATAAAAAAAGGGTGTGCTGTCCGCAAGGAGGCCACCCATGTCTGTTTCCACACTGATTCCCGCTGCTTTTCCCGCTCTGGCCCTGGCGCATTTTCTGGCCCTGCTCAGCCCCGGCCCGGATTTTTTTCTTATTATCGGCCATGCCGTGCGGCATCGGTTGCGCGGTTCGCTGTTAATCTGCCTTGGTATCGCCCTGGGCAATGCCCTGTACATCTGTCTGGCGGTTTCCGGCTGGTCTGTCATGCGGCAGATGCCCGCCCTGTACCGGGTACTGGAGCTTGCGGGCGCGGCCTATCTGGCATGGCTGGGCTTTTTACTGCTGCGGGCCAGCCGCGAAGCCGTCATCCGCAAGCCCGCACCAGATCACACCACACCGGACCGGCACGAGCCAAGCCAACCTTCACATAACCAGACAGGCAGCCTCGCCACAGGCCACGCAAGCCCGCTGTCCCCCGGCAGGCAACTGCTTACGGGGCTTGGCTCAGCCCTGCTCAATCCCAAGAACGCTGTTTTTTACCTCACGCTCATGACTGTCATCCTCGGCCCCACCGCCACCCTGCCGCAGCAGGCCTTTGCCGGAGCATGGATGACCCTGCTGGTCTTTGCCTGGGACGCCGCCCTTGCCGCAGCCATATCCCTGCCCGGCGCACAGCGGGCGCTGGAAAAGCGCATTCCGCTCATTGAAGGGCTGGCCGGGCTGACGCTTGCCAGCATTGCCCTCTGGCTTGCACTGCGCCCCCTGTTTGGCTGAGCATGCCGGAACAGAGGCAGAAAGCCCGCGTCATTGCAACGCGGGCTTTCATTTTATCAGGCGGCCTTGCTACCTCTGAAACCTAGGGAGCATCGGGATTCAACTCAATCTCAACAGGCGAGGTGATGGTCAGCTCATGCTTGACCTCGGCCTTGCCGCCCGCAGGCGCATCCACATTCCAGAACAGCAGATGCTCCTTGGCATCCTGCTGGGCCTGCGGCTTGTCGCGGTAGGTCAAGGTAACGCCCTGATCCACCAGCATGGGCATGGGCCGTTCAAGACGCACGGTCACGGCCCTGTCGCGGGTATTGCGCACGGTGTACGTCCAGCCCCATGTCCAGGTACGGCTCTTGCCGATAAATCCCTTTTCGCCGCGCTGGCGCAGATCGGCGGCGGCATTGACCTGCACGCGCGGGTCCGCTCCAAAGTAGAGCGTAACCTCGTTGCCCTTGGGGCGGAACTGCCCCATGCCCACGCTCTGCCCGTCCACGCTGAACTCCGCCTGCCCGTCAGGCCAGGCCTGCCCCTCGGGCAGGGTGTGGCGTGCCATGAGCCACACGCGACTGTCGCCCACGGAGGGACGCGCCAGCCACTGCAAGGGAGCCTTCCATTCATCCGCCAGCACCAGCAGGCGTGAACGGCCTTCAGGCAAGCCCTTTTCTCCGGGCGTCCAGGCGGCATACATGCCGCTGGTGTCGGCTTCTACAGGCGCGGCAGGGGCCGGGGCAGCTTCCGACATGGCGGCATCAGCTGCCATCAGCATGCGCGGGGCCGCCTTGGCAAGGGGCTGGGCCACGGGCTGGGGCTGGGAATCAATCACCCAGTGCGGCAAAGGCAGGGGTTCACGCGGGCCTTGCCCACGGGAAACAAGCGTCAGGCGCGTGTCTGTCCAGTCCATGCCGGAAAACTGCCACACCTCGGCCATAAAGCGCACGCTCACGGCATCGCCCTTGCCCTTGTCGGGCTGCACGTCAAAAACATAGGCGGGCCGCCAGCCGCAATTGCGCAGCGTGTAGCTGTAACGCACAGGCAGCGTGGTTGCGGATACCTGTTTTTGCAGAGAGATCAGCACTGTCTGCCCAAGCTCGGGGCTTGGCGGCAACTGTTGCAATTCCTGCTTCAGCAGGGCCAGACGGCGCTCCAGCTCGGCCTTTTCGTAGCTGAGAGAGGGCACAACTTCGGCCATGCGCTTCTCGCGCTGGGTCAGATCCTGAAAACCGCCCTCGACGGGCGCGCCCTGCCACAGGGCCAACTGGGCCTTTATGGCATCAAGCTTGCCCTCGAGGGTCATGAGTGCGTGCTGGCGCTCCTCGCGCAGCTTGGCAAGATTGCCACCCTGATCGAGCGTTTGGGGCAAAAAAGCCCAGCGCACGATGGTATGGCCCGGAACGGATACCTGAAAATTCTCGGCCCCGGCTGGCAGCACCACGCGCACCTGACTTGCGCCATCGGCGGAAATAACGGGCGCTTGCTGCTCCACCTCAAGCAATCCGCCGGAAGGCGTGAGGCGCGCGGTCTGCGGTGCTGCTGGCGCATTGGGCAAGGCGGCGGCCTGCGCGCCTAGAGGGAATACCCCACTCAAAAAAAACAGCAGCAGAGCAGGCAGGGCAAGCCGCCCGCTGGCAGATTTGCGGCAAATGCCAAGACCGGAAAGGAAAAAACGCAGGGGAGAAAGGACGGTGTACGACATTGGCCCTCCGGCGAAAACCGCCGCATAAATGCCGCCGCGCCGCTAGATGCAGCGCGGCGGCGGGCGGCTAACGCGTCAGTTTGCGGTACTTGATGCGGTGCGGCGTGTCGGCATCCTTGCCGAGCCGCTTTTTACGGTCTTCTTCGTAGTCCGTATAGTTGCCTTCGTAAAACACCACGCTGGAATCGCCTTCAAAGGCCATGATATGCGTGGCCACGCGGTCCAGGAACCAGCGGTCATGGCTGATGACCAGCACGCAACCGGCAAAGTTGTCCAGCGCGTCTTCAAGGGCGCGCATGGTGTTTACGTCAATATCGTTGGTGGGTTCGTCAAGCAGGAGCACGTTTGCGCCAGACTTGAGCATGCAGGCCAGGTGCACGCGGTTGCGTTCACCGCCCGAAAGCACGTCCACCTTCTTCTGCTGGTCGGCGCCGTGGAAGTTGAAGCGCGTGCAGTAGGCGCGGGCGTTGACTTCACGCCCGCCCAGCTTGATGACTTCAGCGCCATCGCTGATGACCTCATACACGGTCTTGCCGGGCGTGAGGGATTCGCGGCCCTGGTCCACATGGGCAAACTGCACTGTTTCGCCCACCTTGAGCGTGCCGGTATCGGGCTTTTCCTGCCCCACAAGCATCTTGAACAGGGTGGTCTTGCCCGCGCCGTTGGGGCCGATGATGCCCACAATGGCTCCGGGAGGGATGATGGCGTTGACGTTTTCCATCAGTTCCCTTTCGCCCATGCCCTTGCTGACGCCCTCAAGCTCAAAAACGACCTTGCCAAGGCGCTGTCCCGGCGGAATGTAGATTTCCAGATCAGGCGCGCGCTTTTCACTCTCGTGCGAGAGCATGGCCTCGTAGGCGTTAAGGCGCGCCTTGCCCTTGGCGTGGCGACCCTTGGCCGACATACGCACCCATTCCAGTTCGCGTTGCAGGGTCTTCTGGCGGTCGGCTTCGGTTCTTTCTTCGTTGGCGAGGCGCTTCTGCTTCTGCTCCAGCCACGAAGAATAGTTGCCCTTCCACGGAATGCCCCGGCCACGGTCCAGTTCCAGAATCCAGCCCGCCACGTTGTCGAGGAAGTAGCGGTCATGGGTAACGGCAATGACTGTACCGGGGAAGGTGGAAAGGAAGCGTTCCAGCCAGGCCACCGACTCGGCGTCAAGGTGGTTGGTGGGTTCGTCAAGCAGAAGGATATCGGGCGATTCCAGCAGCAGGCGGCACAGGGCCACGCGGCGGCGCTCGCCGCCCGAAATCTGGGCAACAGGCATGTCGCCGGGGGGGCAACGCAGGGCGTCCATGGCCATTTCAAGGCGCGAATCCAGATCCCAGACGTTCTTGGCGTCCATGAGTTCCTGCACTTCGGCCTGACGGGCGATAAGGGCGTCCATCTCGTCCGCTTCCATGGGCTCGGCGAACTTGGCATTGATTTCTTCAAATTCGCGGGCAATGGCGGTGAGGTTGCTCACGCCGTCTTCCACCACTTCGCGCACGGTGCGGGTTTCGTCCTTGAGCGGCTCCTGTTCCAGATAGCCGATGGTGTAGCCCGGGGCCAGCACGGTCTTGCCGTCAAAGGCCTGATCCACGCCCGCCAGAATGCGCAACAGGCTGGATTTACCCGCGCCGTTCAGACCAAGCACGCCGATTTTGGCCCCGTAGAAGTACGAAAGAGAAACGTCTTTCAGCACTTCCTTCTGGCCATGACGCTTGGTGACGCGGATCATGGAATAAATAATCTTGTCCGGTTCGTTACTCATGATGCTCCTCAAAATTTGGTGACGCTTCCGGCCCTGCGGGGATTGAGATAACGCGGGGGAAGCGCGCGCCAAATGGGCGCGCTGGAGTGAATACAAACCTGTGACCGTGCGGGCCAGAGGCTTGCGCCGCCCAAACGGCAGCGCCGTAGGGCGTATACAACGAGCATGCCGCGCCGACGGAACCGCCGGTTGGCTTGCGCGGGATGCGAAGCCTTGGGCAAAGCCAGGAAGGGCCACAGGCCCGCCAACGCCAGAGCAGTTTACGAATAAAATGAGGTAACCGCTCTGCAAGGATTTTCCTGAAAATCCTTGCCGCAAAATGCGGGCAGGCAGGCTTTGCCTGCCGTAGGCGAGCATTTCAAGCGTTAAATGCTCTACTGTTCGCTCGTGTAATATATAAGCCTATCCGTTCGCGGATTCTTTTTCAAGTGGCCTTGCGCTCCGGCAGCGGCGCGCCTTGTGTCACGTCAACCGGCTTGCAACCGGGTACTCTCTCTGCCAGTATGCCCCTCACGCCATCCCGGCAAAAAAATCGCAGCAGGAGACAAAGGTTGAGTATCTTACAGCGCGCTGGCAACGCACTTACACGCTATATGGGAGCGCTTATTCTGACATGCTCGGCTTTGGCCTTATGGAAGCCGGAGCTGTTCCGCTGGGTGGCCCCATATGTTACGCCGCTTCTGGGGTGCATCATGTTTGGCATGGGCATGACCCTGCGCCTCAAGGATTTCAGCCTGGTATTCTCCCAGCCGCGCGCCCTGCTGCTGGGCCTGCTGGCCCAGTTCTGCTGCATGCCGCTGCTGGCATTTGCGTTGTGCCATCTGTTCGCCCTGCCGCCCGATCTGGCAATGGGCGTCATTCTTGTGGGCACCGCCCCCGGCGGCACGGCCTCCAATGTGCTGACCTTTATTGCCAGAGGCGACGTGCCGTATTCCGTGGCGCTCACCTCGCTGACTACCGTTGTTGCGCTGGCGCTTATGCCAGTGCTCACATGGTTGCTGGGCGGCGTGTGGGTTCCTGTAGACATGGGGGCCCTGTTCGTTTCCATCCTTAAAATTGTGGTGATCCCGGTTATTCTGGGCATTGCGGCGCACCGTTATTGCGGCAGGCTTACAGAACGGGCCATCCCCTTTTTGCCCCCGGCCTCGGCGCTGACCATCACCATTGTGGTGGCTGGCATCATGGCCATCAATGCCCAGAGCATCCTTCGAGCCAGCGTCAATATCTTTCTGGTTGTCATATTCCACAACCTGCTGGGTCTGGCCTTTGGCTATGTGGCGGGCCGCATCTGGAAATTTGATGAACCCCGCTGCCGCGCCCTTTGCTTTGAGGTCGGCACACAGAACTCCGGTCTGGCTACTGCTCTCGCGCTGGCGCATTTTTCTCCGGTTTCGGCCATTGCGGGCGCGCTGTTCAGCGTATGGCAGAATATTTCTGGCGCGCTGGTTTCAAACTACTTTCACGGCAAGGAAGTGAAACCAAACCCGCAACCGAAGCCCGGAGCTGAGCCGCCTCACCAGACCCAAGGCCCCCATCCCTGAGTTGTCGGGCTTTGACTCCGGCGCAGGCCTGTGCCAAGTTGACCACAGCCGCCCGCCGCTGGCAGGTTATGCCACTGGCTAACCATACGCAGGCTGGCAGCAGGCCGACGGCCTAATACCTTGAACCCTTACCAGCAATCTGAAGAAGGAAGCGCCATGAGCAAGGAAGTCATCAGCACGAGCAAGGCACCTGGGGCGGTAGGCCCTTACAGCCAGGGTATCAAGACCGGTAACATGTTCTTCTTTTCCGGCCAGATTCCCATTGATCCCGCCATCGGCAAGCTTGTGGAAGGCGATGTGACGGCTCAGGCGGAACAGGCCTGCAAGAACGTCATGGCTTTGCTGGAATCGCAGGGCCTCACGGCCGCCAATGTGGTCAAAACCACAGTTTTTATTACAGATATGGGCAACTTTGCGGCTGTGAACGACGTGTACAAAAAGTATTTCACAGCGCCCTGCCCCGCGCGTTCCTGCGTTGAGGTCAGCAAGCTGCCGCTTGGCGCGCAGGTTGAAATTGAGGCCATTGCGGCTCTGTAATTTTTAGCGTCAATTCGGGCGGCATGGCCCGGTCTTCAACCGCAACGCGGCTCTTGCTTGCAAGCAGTCGCGTTGCGGTTTGTTTGTGGCCTGGCACCACGGCAACACCACCTCGTCCGGGCGCTTTGCCGATTTACAGATGCTGTAAAATAGTGGAATATGCACAGGATTAACGGCAAATGCGAGGCGCGGTATGGATGACCGACAGTCGGATATCACAGGGCGGTATGCCCTGCATATGCAGAAGCAGCTTGTGCAGCACTGCCTTGCCCCCTGGCCTCGCCGTGGCCGTACCCTGCTTGAGGTAAACTGCGGGCGCGGCGAGCTGTTGCCCCTGCTGTGGGAATACGGTTTTGACATGACAGCCACGGAGCACGATCCCGAATTGCGGGCTGAGGCAAGCCGCATGGCTGACCGAGCCGAAGTGCTCGCCGCCGCTGACGATCACCTGCCCTTTGATGATGCCGAATTTGACTGGGTTGTGCTGCACCTTGCTTCGCCCAATACCGCAAGCGCGCGCGAGGCCATGGCCGAATCGCTGCGTGTTGCCTCCGCAGGCCTTGCCCTGACATTCTGGAACTCGGCTTCGCTTCCCTTCATGCTCCACCTGCTTGGCGGCCGTAAAACCGCGTGGCCCGGCCCGACCTTCTGCTGGTGGCAGATATGGCGTACGCTCAGGAGCCTTTCGGCTGGCCGCATCAGCGGGGCAAGCGTTCTTGCCGGGCCGCAGGGCACATGGAATGCATCGTGCGCCCTTTCCGGCTGCAACAGGGTTTTGCCCTGGCTGCCCATGGGAGCATGGGGCGTCATCGCATCGATCTGGCAAAATCGCGCCCGGTCACGCCGCTGCCCCTTCGGCTTGGGCGCAGACGCATGCGCCGCGCAGAGCCTGTTCTGGAATGCGGCCACAAATCTCAGGCCAAGGCTGCCGACACAGAGAGGAAAGCGCCATGAACCTGCCCTTTATTGCCTCCCTTGTGGCATTCATACGCCAGCACCTGCTGGCGCTGGCCGCAGTGCTGCTGGTAATTCTGGCCGCGGTGGGCGGATACAGCGGCTGGCGGTACTACCAGTTCAGACAGACTGCCGAATTTGCCTTTATGCAAATAAAGGACGCCCTACACCCGGCCAAACCCACAGAACTGGCGCAACGCATAAACTTTGACGCCATTTCCCAGCCTCTGGCAAAGGCCGTTGCAGAGCATTACCCCTTTTTAAAAAAAGGGCCCAACCAGTTGCGCGATCTGAGCGACATGATTCAGGTTGGTCTGCTCAAACAGGCGCGCGTCAAGGAAGAGCCCGTCAAGGAAGAAACTGACGAACTGGTGCGCCTCAGAACCCCCCTGTATGTTCTGCCGCCCAATTTTTTCACCCAGTTTTTTACAACCATGACCTTGCAGAACCCCACGGAAAATACGGCGCTGATAGCCGCGCAAATTCGCCACCCGGTGCTGAACAAAGAATTTTCACTGCTGCTGCGCATGGACAAGACCCCCGAAGGCTGGAAACTGGACGATATGGTAAATGCCGAAGACCTCGTCCGTCAGTTCCGCGAATTCCAGATGGAACGCATGGTCGCGCAACGGCAGCTGCTTCTTGACAAAAACGCCAAGATAAAAAAACGCATGGAAGATACACTTCCTCTCAAGACCTGCACAGCCAGCGCAGGTTTGATTTCAGACGGAAAGACACTTCTTGTTGTGGTGGACGTGCAAAGCAAGAACATCAGCACGATTCCCGTCAACAACATGGATCTTTCGGTCAAATTTTTTGCGCCGGACGGCACGGAGCTGATGCAGCGTTTTCTTAATGCCGTGCAGCCCACATTCCCCGGTGATACGTTTGAACGCAGATGGACAATTGAAATTGACGGCACAAGCCCGCTTGGCAAATCCATTGTGGCGGCGCGCAAACTCACCTGCCAGGCTTCGTGGAAAACCCTGGGCCTCGCCAATGGAGAGATACTGCACTTTGCCATAGCGCCTGATCTGCTGGAAGAATTTCAGTAGTTTTCACAGTCACCTGTCCACTATGCCCTTTTCTCGCGCAGG
>JASGGT010000029.1:0-23741 GCA_047602655.1 Desulfovibrio sp.
CGAACAGCAGGCGCGCGATGCGGGCTATGAGGTCAAAACCTCGGTTGTGCAGGTGCGCGAGCTTGGCAAGGCCCAGGCCATGGGCGCACTGCCCGGCTTCTGCAAGCTGGTGGCGGATGCCAGCGACGGCACCCTGCTTGGCGCGCACATGGCTGGCGCGCACGCCACCGACCTCATTGCCGAGACAACTCTGGCTTTGCGCATGGGCGCTTCCATCAACGACATAGCCACCACCATTCACGCCCATCCCACGCTGGCCGAAGCCATTGGCGACGCTGCCCTGCGTATGGAAGAGGAGTAGTATCATGAAAGATCTTGACCAATTGGCTTTGCCCGAAAATCTGCGCTATACCGACGAACATGTGTGGCTGTGCGTGGAAGGCGAAACCGCCACCGTAGGCATCAGCGACTTTGCCCAGGACCAGCTTGGCGAAATCGCCTTTGTTGACCTGCCTGCCGTGGGTACAACCTACAAAAACGGTCAGGAATTCGGCACCGTTGAGTCGCTGAAGTCCGTCAACGCCCTGTTCATGCCTGTTGCCGGGACTGTGCTTGAAGTGAATGAAACCCTGGAAAGCACGCCCACCCTCGTCAATGCCAAGCCTTACAACGAAGGCTGGATGCTGCGCATCCGTATGGACGACCCTGCCGAGGCCGCAACTCTGGCCGACAGCGCCGCCTACCTCAACCTTTTGCGCAAGGGCTAGGGACTGTTTCTAACTGCTTCTTTTGGCCGAGTACTGCGTCAACCAGCATTTTTTACTCCAGTCATGGACAGGAAGCGCTGCTGTCGTAAAAAACACTGTTTTCCTTGTCCTCGGCGCAAAATCTTTTATTGAGAAACAGCCCCTAGCGGGCAAAGCGGCAAAAGGCCCTGCCAGCGCCGGCCCGAAAAGCTTCAGGGGCGTGTGCGGCATCTCCGCGCGGGATGCGGTGTGCGCAAGAGGGTTTTCCCGCTGCGCTGACAGGGGTACTTTTCCGCCTTGATGGCCCAATCCTGAAACAGGGGCCGGCGAAAGAGCCGTTCAGCATACCTGAATTCTGGCAGGGCTGGCTCAGGCCTCGCCCACTTCCACCCTGCATCCGGCCATTGCGGCGGCGGCCCGCTTTTTCTGAAAGGGCGCGTGTGCCGCAAGGGCGCTGTGCGACCTTGCGCTTTGCGTGGCGAGCGCGTGTGCCGCCCCGGCTTGCTCTTCGGCGTGGCTGTGGGCTTGGCAGAGGGCAGGGAAGGCCGCACAAAAAGGGAAAGCGCAAACCATCCCCTGCGAGGGAAAGTGCGACGTAATTGTCGTCTCTCCTGCGCAAAGAGGCATGCCTCCCGGGACTGAGCGACTCTGGTTGTTCTTTTATTCCCTAGCGTGGCCTGCAAAAAATGGATACAGCGCCTTGCGCAAGCCCTAAATATGCGCGCCAATGGCTGGCGCGTCACAAGTGTCGCAAAATGCGCGTTCGTGTCGCAACCAGTACAGCAACAAGGGCAAGTTGAGTAAAAAATATCCTGTAATAGCTGGCTATAAGCAGTTTTTTGCAGGAGTTGTGAAAAATGGTATATATTATGCAAAATGATTCACAAAGAATTTCGAAGCACGCGCGACCATCCCGGCAGCCCATTGGCAGCTTTCAGGGGCGTTTGGCTTCTTTTGCGCACCCGGACGGCAGACCGGGACATTCAACAACTCTCACCAAGGAGTGCAGCCGTGCAGCAAACCGATGACTGTGCCTGTTCCGACGCTAAAATAGCAGTCAGGGATCTAACGAAAATGTATGGGGACCTTACCGTTCTGGACAAGGTCAACTTTACCATCAAGCGCGGAGAGCTGGTTTGCATAGTCGGGCCTACGGGATGCGGCAAGACAACCTTTCTCAACTGCATGTCCAAACTCACGGAAACCACCTCCGGCAACATCTACATTGACGGTGAAGTGGCAAATCCGCGCAAGCATAACCTGGCCTTTGTGTTTCAGGAACCAACGGCTCTGCCGTGGCTTACCGTGGAAGAAAACGTGGCCTACGGCATGCGCATAAAAAAGGTTCCGCCCAAGCAGCTCAGGGAACGCCTTGATATGATCCTGGAGATGGTGGGTCTGGAAGATACGGCCAAGCTGTATCCCAACCAGGTTTCGGCCAGCATGATGCAGCGTATCGCCGTGGCGCGCGCCTTTGCCGTGAACCCCGATCTGCTGCTCATGGATGAACCCTACGGCCAGCTTGACGTGAAGCTGCGCTTCTATCTTGAAGACGAGCTTGTGAAGCTGTGGCAGACCCTCAAGAGCACCGTGCTTTTTGTTACGCACAACATTGAAGAAGCCGTGTATGTGGCTGACCGCATTTTGGTGCTGAGCCCCAAGCCCACCAAGGTGAGGGCGGAAGTGGTTGTTGACCTGCCGCGCCCGAGGGATTTCAGGGATCCGCGTTTTGTCGAACTTCGCCGCCAGGTCACAGACCTCATCCGCTGGTGGTAGGAAAAAGGGACAGCTTATGCAATGCAATGAAAAAGTAACCTACCGCAAGCCCATGCGGCTTCGCATCCTGCCGGTTCTGAGCGTTTGTATTTTCCTTGGCGTGTGGCAGATGTGCGTTGGCCCGGCTGACAGCAACGACTGGCGCATTCCCAGCACGCTGCTCAGTTCGCCCTACGACATTCTGAGCCTCATGTTTGACAAGCTCACCAATCCCGCTCCTGACGGCGCCGTGCTGCTGGAGCATGCCTGGACAAGCATGCAGGAAGCCTTTTTGGGCTACGTGCTGGCCCTGATTGTGGGCCTGCCCCTGGGCCTTGCCATGGGCTGGTTCACCACGGTGCGCGGCCTTGTGCGCCCCATATTTGAAATCATCCGGCCCATTCCGCCGGTTGCCTGGATTCCGCTGACCATTTTCTGGTTCGGCATCGGTCTGCCCGGCAAGGTATTTATCATCTGGCTTTCGGGCATCGTGCCGTGCGTCATCAATACATACACCGGCGTGCGCATGACCAATCCCGTGCATATTCAGATGGCCAGAACCTATGGCGCTTCCGACTGGCAGATATTTACCTCCATCTGCGTTCCCTCCGCTCTGCCCATGGTGTTTGGCGCTTTGCAGATCGCCCTGGCCTACTGCTGGGTGACCCTGGTTGCCGCTGAACTGCTGGCCGCAGACAAGGGCCTTGGCTACCTCATCACCATCGGCCGCATGCTTGGCCGTACCGACCTTGTGATGGTGGGCATGGTGAGCGTGGGTATTGCTGGCGCCATCATCGGTTTCATCATTGACAAGATCGAATCCCGGCTGCTGGCCGGCATCAGGAGATAGCGCCATGCAGTCTTCCTCGGCGTCCAACGGGCAGACCCAGAGCGTCTGCAATGAAACCATCAAGAACACGAAAAAGTACGAGTTTTCGCTGATACGTGCCCTCAAGAGCGAATACTTTCTGTACATCGTTTCGCTGGTGAGCTTTTTCGGCCTGTGGCAGTGGGCTGCCACGTCCAATGTATTCGGGTACAGCAGCGCCCTGGCCACGCCCTTTCAGGTGGTGGAAAGCCTGCACGACCTGAGCGTCAACAAGCTTTCCGGCCTTGGCCTGCTCGAACATCTGTGGATCAGTACGCGCCGCGTTATCATCGGCTTTTTGATCGCCGCTGGCTTTGGCATCCCGCTGGGTCTGTTCATGGCCTTTAATGAAACGTTCCGCGCCATTGTGAAGCCCATTTTCGACATGTTCAAGCCCATGCCGCCCCTGGCCTGGATTTCTGTGGCCATTCTGTGGTTCGGCATTGGCGAAGCGCCCAAGATTTTCATCATCGTCATTGGCTCCTTTGTGCCGGTGGTGCTCAACTCTTATAGCTGTCTGCAACTCATCGAACCCGAATTTTTCGATGTGGTGCGCATCATCGGCGGCAAGCGCTGGGACGAAATCCGCCTTGTGTGCATTCCCGGCGCACTGCCCGCCATCACAGCTGGTTTGCAGATCGCCATGTCCAGCGCCTGGACGTGCGTTGTAGCTGCGGAGCTTGTGAATTCCCGTTCCGGTCTTGGCTACATCATTGTGCAGGGCATGAAGCTTTCCGACCCCGGCATGATTATCGGCGGCATGCTCATTATTACCGCCGTTTCGCTGGTGTTCACTCTGGGATGGATCTGCTGACCCGCAAGCTGTGCCCCTGGCAGCGTGAAATCGAGAATCTTTAGAGAGCCAAGGAGCTGAACGTGAAAGACACGCAGCCAAAAATTGTCTGTGACAATATAAGCAAAACCTTCATCCAGAAGGGAACCCAGGTGGTTCCGGTTCTGGAGAACATCTCCCTTGAGGTGCGCGATCAGGAGTTTCTGGTCATCCTCGGGCCGGGGCAGTGCGGCAAGACAACCTTGCTGCGCATCCTCGCCGGGCTAGAATCGCCTTCGTCCGGCGCGGCCTATCTGGACGGCAAGCAGATTGTGGCCCCAGGCCCGGAGATCGGCCTGGTGTTTCAGAGCTACAAGCTCTTTCCGTGGAAGACCGTGCGCCAGAACGTGGAGATCGGCCTTGAGGTGCGCGGGCTTGAGCCTGCGAAGATCCGTGAGATTTCCAATCACTATCTTGGCATGGTGGGTCTGCAAGGCTTTGAGGATTACTATCCTCACCAGCTTTCGGGCGGCATGAAGCAGCGCGTGGGCATTGCCCGCGCCTACGCCCTCAACCCCGAGGTGCTGCTGCTCGACGAGCCTTTTGGCCAGCTTGACGCCCAGACCCGCTTTTTCATGGAGCAGGAAACCGAGCGTATCTGGCACATGGACAAGCGCACCATGATTTTTGTGACCAACAATATTGATGAAGCCCTGTTCCTCGCCGACCGCATCGTCACCATGGAAGACAAGCTGCCGGGGCATGTGCACACCTCGTATGACGTGCCGCTGCCGCGCCCGCGCGATACCATGGATCCCGCGTTCCTCGAACTGCGGGCCAGAATTACGGAAGAACAGAAGCTCACGCTCTAGTACTGCGCACAGCAGCAAGGGCCGCGCCGCACATAGGTGCGCCTGCTGGCGGTTCGGCCCTTGCCGCGCATGCGACAGCATGGATTTCTCGGCAAACCTGTATGCACTTGCCGAGGTTGCTCAAGTGGTTTGTTTTAAGGTTCAAGCAGTTGAAAGGTTTTTCGTAAAAGCGGATCTGTCCACTAACCAATTAGGAGTCATGCATGAGAAAACTGCTTCTGGTCGCGCTTCTGCTGTGCATGGGCGCTGTCATCTGCGGCGGCCCCGTCGCCACCCTGGCAGCCGACAAGCCCGTTGAAATCTCCACCTGCTGGATGGACGAATCCCCGGGCTTCAACATCTGGTACGCCAAAAAAATGGGTTGGGACAAGGAAGAAGGCCTGGACATCAAGATGCTGCTGTTCAACAGTGGCCCTGCCCAGATGGAAGCCCTGCCCGCCAAGGAATGGGTGCTTGGTTCCACGGGCGTTGGCGGTCAGCTGATCGGCGGCATCCGTTACAACATCTACTCCGTGGCCCCCATCATCAGCGAAGGCGAAGTGCACGTGCTTTACCTGCGCCCCGACAGCCCCGCCGCCAAGGTCAAGGGCTACAACCCCAAGTATCCCAATGTGTACGGCAGCCCTGAAACCGTCAAGGGCATGAAGATCCTGTACACCTCCCAGACCACCGTTCACTACATGATCGGCAAGTGGCTGAGCATTCTTGGCCTTACCGAAGCCGACGTGACCCTGGTGAATATGGAACAGCCCTCTGCCGTGCCTGCTTTTGAAAAGGGCATTGGCGACGCCGTGTGCCTGTGGGCGCCCTTTACCTTTGTGGCTGATTCCCGCAAGTGGCAGCGCGCTGGCTCCATGACCGACATGGACTGCATCACCGTGTCTTCGCTCGTGGGCGACAAAAAATGGTGCGATGAAAACCCCGAGCTGGTTGCCAAGTTCCTGCGCGTGTACCTGCGCGGCTCCAACATGCTGCGCGAAGAAGGCCCTAGCCCCCGCATCATCAAGGAATACCGCCAGTACATGAACGAGTTCGCCGGTATCCGCATGACGGACGAAGAAGCCAAGCTCGACATCCAGATTCACCCCCGCTGGTCTTATGAAGAAACCATGGCTCTGCTCGACAGATCCAAGGGCGAATCGCAGGCCGACAAGTGGCAGAATTCTGTGGCCGACTTCTTTGGCAGCATCAAGCGTTTCTCGCCTGCTGAAATCAAGAAGTTCAAGGACGCCCAGATCAATACAGACAAGTTCCTCAAGCTGGTTCAGCAGCCCATTCCCAGCTGGAAGTAGCTCCTCCCCCACGGACACGCGCCGGATGTAAATCCGGCAGTACCGGGCCTGTTCTTTGCCTATTGCCGGGCAGGAACAGGCCCCTTATTTTTTATGGCAGGGCAGAGATGACAGGTGATGACAGCGGATGAAAGCGAAAGGCCGTGTGCGCGGGGCAGGGCGGGGAGACCTTGCCTAGGTAACGCTTGAGGAGGATTGCTGCGGGGATTGTTGTTGTTGCGGGAATGCCGCGGGTTTTTGGTGTGTGATCAGCGCTTGACCCAACCGCTTATCACTTGTCTTTTTCTTCAGCCCCATCATCCGGCACGGAGGTGGTCACAAGGCCCACATCCTTGATGCCAGCGCCGCGCACCCTGTCCATTACGCTCATGACCATGCCGTAGGGAACATCCTTGTCGGCCCGCACAAAGAGCTGCCGCCCGCTGTCTTTAACCCGCGCGTTCAGGGCATCCGGCAGATTGTCCATGTCTGTTTCCTGCTCGTTGAGAAACAGCGCGCCGCCATTTTTGACCGTCAGGATAACGTGGCCGTCATCCGTGGGCAGCACTTCGGATGTCTCCACCCTGGGCAGGGCCACATCAAGACCTTCTGTCATCATGGGGGCAGTGACCATAAAGATGATCAGCAAAACCAGCATCACGTCCACAAAGGGCGTGACGTTGATGTCGGCAACAAAATCGTCGTCAGCGGAAGATGCGGCCATGACTAGCGCTCCTCTGAAAAGGCTATGCCGCCAGCGTGTTGCGGCGCTTCGTGTTGCAGGCGGTTGAGCATCTGGCCTGCAAAGTTGATGCATACGCCCTCAATGTGGGCCAGTTTGGCGCGAAACACGTTGTAACCACACACTGCTGGGATGGCCACAAACAGGCCCACAGCGGTGGCGATGAGGGCTTCTGCAATGCCGGGCGCGACCGTTGCCAGCGAAACGCTCTTCATCTGGGCAATGGCGGTGAAGGAATGCATGATGCCCCACACCGTGCCGAACAGGCCGATAAAGGGGGCCGTGTTGGCGGCGGTGGCGAGCAGTGCCAGGGATGATTTGAGAACGGCGATTTCTTCCGCCACGGCAAAGTGCAAGGCCCTGCGCACATTGTCGTTCAAAAGGCGGTCAACGTCGCCAGTGCGGGAAATACGGTTGAATTCACGGATGGCGCGGAGCGCAATGCCAAAAAGGGGAGAGTGCTTGTCATTTGCCAGCACCGGCAGCGCCCGGCTCAGCTCCCCGGCCTCGTCAAACGCCGCCAGCCCCGCCTGCGTGCGCTGCTGGGCTGTGCGCAGCAACAGCCATTTGCTGCACATATAGGCCCAGCTTGCCACAGACATGCACAAGAGCAGCGCCAGCACGCACTTGGAAACAAATGTCGCCTGCAATACCGCCTGAATCATGGAATCCATTATATCCCCCAAAGAATATGAAATTGAAATTCAAAGCTATTGTGTGGTAGTACGCTCAGCAAGCTTTGTCAACCTGACAGCGATGAATTCAAATAAAACCGTATAATGTTGAACCTGTTACCTGCTGATACTGAAGTCGACAGGGAATTCCACCACGCACATCACGGGTTTGCCGCCCACCTTGCCGGGGGCAAAGCGCCAGCGCTGCACGGCTTCAAGGGTTTCTTCCTTGAAGTGCTGCGCTTCCTTGCCCGGCAGAACCACGGCGCGCACAACCTTGCCCTGGGCGTCAATGACGGCCCGCACAATGACGGTAGCTTCCTTGCCTGTGCGTTTTGCCGCAGGCGGGTAGTTGGGTTTGACACGATGAATGGCCACTGGCGACTGATCCCACTGGTTGAAGCCATATACCGAGCCAGCGCCCTGCCCACGCCCCTGGTGCATGCCAAGCCCGCCGCCGCTGCCGCCGCCCTGTCCGCCATCGTTTCTGCCGCTGCCCTGAGCTTCGGCGGCGCTGCCAGCGGATTCGGCATCCGTTCCCTGCCGGGTATCACTGCCCAGCGAGGGTGGCGGCGTGGGCATGGGGGGGCGATCCTGTGCATTGGGAGTTGGGCGTTTTTGCTGCTGCTCCTTCTTGGGCTGACGCTTGGGTTCGCACTTCTTTTTGAGGATCAGATCCGGCTGTTCTACGGGCTGCTCAACCTGAGGCGCTTTTTTGTCCTTGGGTTGTTCCTTTCCTGAACAGGAGCGTTGCTTTCCTCCCTGGCTGTGGCCGTGGGGTCAGTGCCGTTGGTGGTCGAGGCGTGGCTGGCGCCTTGCGTAGCCGTACCCATGCCCATGCCCACAAGCGAAACCCGCACGGACGATTCCCCGCCGCCCGAGGCCTGCAGGGGGATGCCCACAGGCATACAAGCAGCCCGGCGTGTACGCCCAGCGAGAACAGCAGGCCTTTTTTGTGCGTTTTGCGGAATGTGGCCGAAGCAGCGCCCGGTTGGTGCGGATTGACGCGCCGCGGGCCCGGGCGCGCTGCCGTCTCGCCCCCGGCAGGCTGATGCTGCGTATCGCCCTGCATGGAAGCCTTGAGCAGCTCGCGCAACTTGGCTGACTGCGGCTGGCAAAAGACCTCCCGCACTGGCCCCTGTTCCACGCATTTGCCCTTGTCCAGCACAAGCACCCGCTGGCAAAAACCTTTTACCAGCGTGAGATCATGGCTGATAAAGATCAGCGACATGCCAAAGCGCTGCTGCAAGCCGCGCAGCAATTCAATAATCTGGAATTGCAGCGCCCTGTCCAGCGATGAGGTGGGTTCGTCCAGCAGAAGTACGCGGGGGCGCAGCACAAGGGCGCGCGCAATGGCTACACGCTGGCGTTCGCCGCCGGAAAGTTCGTGCGGAAAACGGCTGGCATATGCCGGAGAAAGGCCCACATCCCGCAGTGCCTCAAGAACGCGCTGCGGCCTGTCCTGCGTGCGCGGGGCATGCACGCGCAGACCTTCATCAATGATGTCCTGCACGCACATGCGCGGATTGAGCGAAAGATAAGGATTTTGAAACACCACCTGAATGCTGGCGCGCAGGGGGGCCATTTGCGCATGGGTCAGGTTCTGGATTTCTTTGCCCATAAGGCGGATTCCGCCACGGCTGGCCACAAGCCGCAGCACTGCCAGGGCCAGGCTTGATTTGCCTGATCCGCTCTCGCCCACAATGCCCAGGCATTCGCCCTGATGCAGGGCAAAGCTCACGTTGTCCAGCGCTGTAAAGGGAGGCTGCGTCCGCTGGAAAAGCCGCGTTTTTGGACGGCAAAAATCCACGCTCAACCCCTGCGCCTCCAGAATGGGGCTGCCGTCATGCCGGGGAACATCCTCGGCCCACTGGCGGCTGCCTGTGTGGAGCAGGGCGCGGGTATATTCGTGCTGCGGGTCTGCAAAGAGCGAGGAGGAAGACTCCACAATTTCACCGTGGCGCATCACGTGAACCGTATCCGCAAAGCGCCGCACCATACCCAGATCATGACTCACAAGCAGCAGGCTCATGCCCAGTTCCGCGCGCATGTCGCGCAAAAGCTCCAGAATGGCCTGTTGCACTGTGGCGTCCAGAGCCGTTGTGGGTTCGTCCGCAATGAGCAGGTCGGGTTTGTTGGCCACGGCCAGCGCAAGCATGACGCGTTGCCTTTGCCCGCCGGAAAGCTGATGCGGGTATGCCCTGTAGCGTTCCGCTGCATGGTCGAGCCGCACGAGGTCAAAGAGATCCAGCACCCGCGAGCGAACCTGCTCTTCGCTCAGGCTTTCGTGCGCGCGCAGGCATTCGGCCACCTGATCGCCCACATGGTGCAGGGGATTGAGCGCGGCCAGCGGATCCTGAAAAACCATGCCGATTTTGCGCCCGCGCAGGGCCATGACGGCCTTATCCGGCAGGTTGAGCACATCCTCGCCCTTGAACAGAATGCGCCCCTGCGTTACGTGCGCCCCGCCGGGGAGCAGACGCACGATGGAACGGGAGGTGAGGGTTTTGCCCGCGCCGCTCTCGCCCACAAGGGCAACGCACTGGCCATTCTCCACACTGAACGAAACATCGCGCACCACTGTGCGCATAGCCGTGCCTCTGGCTGGGCTGAGGGCAGCCGCGGTTTTTGCATCGGCTCTGGCAAAGGCCACATGCAGGTTTTGAACGTCAAGAAGGCTCATGCCTGCTCCCTCCATGTGTTTTGCGGGGTTTCTGCTTCAGCCGAGCTGCCGCTCAAAAAGACGCCGGGGTCAAAGGCATCGCGCAGGCCCTCGCCAATAAAGACGAGGCAGGTCAACATGCCGGCAAGGGTAAAAAAGGCGGCAAGGCCTATCCACGGGGCAAAGAGGTTGTTTTTGCCCTGCACCACCAGCTCGCCCAGCGAGGGATATTCCGGCGGCAGCCCAAAACCCAGAAAGTCCAGCGATGTCAGGGTGACGATGGAAGCATTGACCAGAAAGGGCAGAATGGAGATCAGGGCCACAACGGCGTTGGGCAGCACGTGGCGCAGCATGATGCTTTTATCCGGCACGCCCAGTGCGCGGGCCGCCCGCACGTATTCCATGTTGCGCGCCCGCAGGCTCTCGGCCCGCACCACGCCCACCACGCGCATCCAGCTGAAGGCCAGCATCAGGGCAAGCAGCGCCCAGAATCCCATGGTCATGACGCTGGAAATGATAATGATGAGGTAGAGCACGGGTATCCCGCCCCACACCTCCATGAAGCGCTGGAACAGCAGGTCTGGCAGCCCGCCGTAATAGCCCTGCGCAACACCCGCGGCCATGCCCACGGCGCAGCCGAAAAAAGAAAGGCACAGGCCGAACAGCACGGAAATGCGGAACCCATAGAGCAGCCGCGCCAGTATGTCCCGTCCCTGATCGTCCGTGCCCAGCCAGTTGCCATGCCCAGGCGGCGCGGGAAAGGTTGTGCCCTCCTGCCGCGAAATGGTGTTGAAAGAATAGCGCACAGGGGGCCACAAGGCCCAGCCGCGCTCGGCAATGGCTGTCTGGATAAAGGGATCGGCAAAGTCGGCGGCAATGGGCAGGTCGCCCCCAAAAACGCGTTCGTCCAGAGTGTGAAACATGGGAAAGTAGAGCCGGTTTTCGTAGCTCACCACCAGAGGGCGGTCGTTGGCCAGAAATTCGGAACACAGGCTGGCGGCAAAGCACAGGCAGAACAGGCACAGGCTGACGAATGCCCGGCGGTTGCTGCGGAAGGTCTGCCATCTGCGGCGTGTGATGGGGTTCATGCCTTGCTCCTCCCGCCAAAGTCGATGCGGGGATCAACCTTTGTCATGGTCAGATCTCCAATGATGGACGTCACAAGGCCGATGAGCGTGAAAATATAGAGCGTGGCGAACATGACGGGATAATCCCGCTGCATGGCGGCCTCAAACCCCAGCAGTCCCAGCCCGTTGAGTGAGAATATGGTCTCTATCAGCAGCGACCCGGCAAAAAACATGCGCACAAATGCACCGGGCAGTCCGGCAATGATGATCAGCATGGCATTGCGGAACACATGCCCGTACAGCACGGTTCTTTCGCTCAGGCCCTTGGCGCGCGCTGTTTCAACATACTGCTTGCTCAGTTCGTCCAGAAAGGAATTGCGGGTCAGCATGGTGAGCCCGGCAAAACCGCCGATGGTCATGGAAAGCACGGGCAGGGCCATATGATGCAGGTAGTCCAGCACCTGCCGCCAGAAGGGCAGACTCTCGTAACCCAGGGAGTGCAGGCCCCGCAGCGGGAATATCTGCCAGTAGGAGCCGCCCGCAAACAGCACGATCAGCAGCACGGCAAACAGAAAACCGGGGATGGCGCTGGCCGCCACCATGGCGGCCCCGGTGGCGAAGTCAAAGGTGCTGCCCCGGCGCACAGCCCGGGCTATGCCAACTGGTATGGATACAAGGTAGATGAGCAGGGTGCTCCACACGCCGATGCTTATGGAGACAGGCAGGGCATTCACAAGCAGCCCGGCTACGCTGTCTGCCTTGAACAGGCTTTTGCCGAAATCAAACATGGCAAAGTCGCGCAGCATTTCCACATAGCGGGTGAGGATGGGCTTGTCGAAACCATAGAGCTTGCGGATGGCGTCCAGCGTTTGCGGATTAAGCCCGCGCGCGCCGGAATAGGCGCTTTCCGCAGTATCGGCCATGCCTGCGGCGGGCAGGTCGGCCCCGGCGCTGCCCACCCGTTCCATATAGGCGCTGCCGCTGCCTTCCAGCATGGCGATGAACTGCTCCACAGGCCCGCCGGGCGCGGTCTGCACAATAAAAAAGTTGATGGTCAGAATGCCCAGCAGCGTGGGGAATATGAGCAACAGACGGCGAAGAGTGTAACGCAGCATCAGCGCGCCTCCCTGTTGGTTTGCGCAGCGGCGGCGGGCGCAGCTTGCGCGGGCGGCGTGGCCCCGGCTGCTGGAACATGCCACGCCATGATGTCCACGCCTTCATTGCCTTGCTCTGCTGGCGAGGTGATGCGGTCTTTCCACCATGCTATGCGCATGCTGCCGCTGTACCATGCGGGGATGACGTAGCAGCCGTGTTGCAGCAGCCTGTCCAGTAGTGCGGCGCGGGTGTGCATATCCTCGCGGGTGGGGGCCGCCACCAGTTCGTCCACCAGCGTGTCGATCACGGCATCGCGTATGCCCGCATAATTGCGCGAGCCGCGTGCCCCGGCAGCTGTTGAAGACCAGTAGTTGCGCTGTTCGTTGCCGGGATTGGACGACTGCCGCACCGTGGTCTGAATAAGATCAAAATCGAATGCCCGCACGCGGCTGACGTACTGGGTCTGATCCACCAGCCGCACATTGAGCGTTATGCCCAGCCTCTTGAGCGTATTGCGAAAGGGCGTGTACACGCGCTGCATGGAGGGCGAGCTGGTCAGGATGGTCAGGCTGAGGGGCTGGCCCTGAGCGTTGAGCATCTCGCCGTTTTGTATGCGCCATCCGGCCTGTTCCAGCAGGTGCAGGGCGGCGCGCATCCTTTGGCGTTCGGTATCGCGCCCGCCAGCAGGCTGCTCTGGCAGCGGGCCGAAAACTGCGGGATCAAGCCTGTCGCGCCAGCGTTCCATGAGTTCAAGCTCCCCGGCGGAAGGCAGGGGCTGCGCCGCAAAGGGGGAGCTGGTGAAAAAACTGCTGTAGCGCGTGTAGGCATTGTAAAAGAAGGCGCTGTTCATCCAGTCGAAGTCAAACAGCAGGTTAAGCGCCTGACGCACGCGCCTGTCCGCCAGTGCCGGGCGGCGGGTGTTCATGAAAATGCCGCCCAGGCCCATGGGGCTGGCATACTCCTGAAGCTGCCGGGTTATGCGGCCATCGCGCACAGCGGGCACGTTGTAGGCATTGGTCCAGTCCTTGATATTGCTTTCGCTGTAAAAATCCGCTTCTCCGGCAAAAAAGGCTTCGCGCGCAACGGAAACATCGCGGTAGTAATCCACCTGAACCGCATCAAAATTGTAGCGGCCCTGATTGACTGGCAGGTCTTGCCCCCACCAGTCTTTGCGGCGCTCGTAAATGAGGCGCGAGCCCATAACGCTGCCCGTGAGGCGGTATGGGCCGCTGCCGGGCATGATGTCCGTCTGCGGGTCGCCCAGATTGCGGCCTTGCCACCAGTGGGCTGGCAGCACGGGCATCTGGCAGACAATGAGCGGCAGCTCGCGGTTTGTGCCTGAGGCAAGTTTGAAGATAACCTCGCGTTCAGAAACTATTTCAACTCCTTGCACCTGTTCGTAATAGGAACGATAGACTGGCGAAGCCTGCTTGATGAGGGCTGTGAAGGTAAAGGCCACATCCTGCGCAGTAACCGGGGCGCCGTCAGAAAACCTGGCCTGCGGGCGCAGGCGTACACGCAGGGTTGTGCGGTCTGGCGAGAGGTCAAAGCTTTCGGCCAGCAGCCCGCGCATGATGAATTCCTGCGTACCGCGCTGGCTTACACCAAGAGTTTCGTAGGTCAAGCCAAGCTGGGCCGCGCTGACGCCGCGGGGGCTGAAGGGGTTGAAGCTGTCGAATGTGCCAATGGCGCTCAGGCGGAGCCTCCCGCCCTTGGGCGCGTCCGGGTTGACGTGGGCAAATGGCGGGAGAGAGTCGCTTTGCAGCGCATCCTCCCACAGACCCAGTACCTCGTGGGGCGCGCCCAGGGCGGGCGAAACTGTTACGGCGGCCAGCAGCGCCGCGCATACGCCAGCCCTGAGCGCAGCCAGAATCCCGCGCAACGGACCGTAAGGCGCGCGACTCATGGCTGGATGACGTGGGATGGCGGCTGCCGCTGCCGTTTCAGCATACATGACGTGGTGGCTCCAGATGCGTTAGAAGGTGTATTTTACGCCAAAATAAAACTGGCGGCCCAGGGCGTAGGTGCCCTGCGATGTGGCGGTGGTGCTGAGGTTGGATAGGTTTTTTCTGTCCAGCAGATTGAGCGCTTCCACTTCCAGCGTAAGGGTCTGGTCTTTGTACTTGATGGCGTCAAAGCTCAGCTTGGCGTCCACGTTGAGGCTGTCTTCCTGATAGGCCGTTCTGTAGGACGAGAGGAGAAGGCCGGAAGGCCCGACCACATTGGTTGAGTCGGAATCGTTGTAAAGGCGTTTTCCGCCCTGTTCCCAGCGCAGCTGGCCCATGAGGCGCAGGCGGTCTTCCCAGAACTGGGCGCTGTGGGTATAGGCGATAACCCAGGGGGAGTTGAAGTTGCTGGCAGGCATGTCGCCAATTGGCGTGACCACGCCGTTGAGCAACACAAAGTTTGGATCGCGGAGAACGTTATCCGTTTCGTTGTACGATGCGTTTGTCCAGTCCGTATAGTTGCCTTCGGTTTTGGACCATGTGGCGGAAAGCTCGCCCGTGTGTTTGCCCCAGTCGCCAAAATCAAAGGTGCGCTCGGCAGAAAGCGTGATGCCCTTGTAGTCAGTCTTGCCATCGTTGCAATACTGGGTGTAGCTGACCCCGTCTTCCTTGACCATTGCGCCCTTGAGCTGGTTGCGGTAGTCGCGTTTGACGTAGGTGGCCTTGAACAGCGTGTCCCACACGTCAGCCGAGGCGCCGAACGTGTATTCATCGTTGTACGGCGTTTTGAGAGACCCAAGGCGGAATGCTCCGGGGGGCGTTTTTGCGCCTGCAACCCAGGGGGAGTTCCAGTTCGAGCGCGTGAAGGTCTGTAAAAATGAACTGCCGCGCAAGGCTCTTTCCATTACCTGGGTTCCGTAATAGCGGTTATAACCGCCGAAAACATTAAAGCGGTTGTCGTTGAGCAGGTCTACATTGACAAAAAAGCGCGGAGCCACATCGGTGTTTTCTGTCAGTGAATCATAGGAAACGCGCGCACCGGGCCGGATGGTAACCCGCTCAATCTTGATGGTGTCCTGTAAATAAAATGCCGGGGCAAATACGCTCTCGCGGCGTTCCAGATCGTTGTAAACCTGTTTTGTCTTGGCGTACTGCTCGCCGGTTATGACGCCGTTGCCGTACGATCCCGATGCCCCGCTGGCCAGTGCTGCGTTGGTAAAAACCGTGTACCCCTCGCGCTCGCTCTCCAGCATGATCTTTTTGAGTTCAAAGCCTGTTTCCAGCTGATGGGTGAAGTACTTGGGGCCAAAGGCCTTGAAGTCCATGCTGCTGGCCCAGCTCAGGGTGGTTTGCTGCTGAAGGTAGTTGCCGTAGCCGCCTTCCGTTGCCAGATTGTTGCTATAGGCCCAGCTTTTGGTGGAAGGGCTTACTTTCCATACATAGTTGACATCTTTGCTGTTTTTTCGGTCAAGATTGTTCTTGCTGTAAGTGATGTCGTTGTTCCAGCGCCCGATGGGAAAGTCGTAGTGGCTGTTGAGCATCATATCAACGCCGCCGCTGTTCACGCTGTATTCGCCGCCGTCCTTGAAATTGGCGTTGTACAGGGTGGCCTTGTAGGGCGCGTAAATGGTGGTGAGGCTCAGATACAGGGGGCTGCTCTCCGGCGTGTTGATCTTGAAGAGGTAGTTCTCATTGAGGCGGCGTTCAGTCACGGATCCATCGCCAGCCTTGAGTTTGAGCGGGATGATGGATGTGGTGTTGGTATAGGCCATCATGACGCCGGGGCCGTTCTGCCACAGGGGGCCTTCCAGGCGCAACGAAGGATAATACTTGTAAAATTCTGGCTGATAGTTGTTGCCCGCAAGGGGTTGGGCTTTGCTGTCGCTGCTGGTGTAGTGAAATTGCGTCAGGTTGCTGTCCGTATAGCGAAAGGCCGCCATGCCGCGCCATCTGTCGGATGCGGCATCGCGCAGCTTGGCGTCGATCACGCCGCCAAGAAAGTCGCCGTACTTGGCGGGCACGTTTTCCGTGTAAACCTTCACGGTGTCCAGCATGTCAGTGCTGAGCATGATGGACTGCGAGTCGCCGCTGGGAATGGCGGCGTTGCCGGTGTGTTCATACCCGCCGGGATTGATGCGGTTGTTATTGCCCAGCCCGTTGATGATGAAGTTGTTTTCGTAGTGTTTTGCGCCACGAATGGAGATCTTGGGCGGCGTGATCTCGCCGCCGAGCATGCCGCTGCGCGAGGACGAATCAAACTGCACATTGGATTGCCCGCGCAACAGGTCATTGATGCTGTTGGTGGCCGAGGGGGTCATGTCCATGGTGCGGCGGTCGATCAGAATTTCGCCGGGCTGTTCTGTCTGGCCGCGAACCTGCACCCCTTCCAGCCGATGTACTTTCCCGGCGGATTCGTCCGCAGCTGCGCCTTCCGCAGATTTTCCCTGCTGCACCGGGGAGGGCGTGCCATTGCGGCGCAGGGCCTCCTCAATAGCAGCGTCATCTGGTGATTCCGATTCCACAGCCAACGCCATTCGGGCGGAGGGTAGTTGCGCCAGCGGCGACGCAGCCAGCAGCATGAGCTGCACACAGAGCGCTTTTTTCTTAAAAAAAGAATGCAATTTCCTTTTCATCTTTAAGGCTACCTTTCTTCCTGTGACAGACAAACCGAAAGTTCGTGCGCCCTTAATGCAGGTGCACTGCCTTTCGCGCGCGTGAGCGCAGCATCAACCCGTGTATGTTAAGCGGCGCTGCCGCAATGACAGCCCTGCGGCAGCATTCGTGCCAGAGGGCCTGCAACCAGAAGCGTCAGCAGGGCAGGCAGACCAAAAACAAGTACAAGCAGGATTTCTGGGGCGCATGTGCGCAGCAGCGTACTGGTTTCCATACGCCTGTTGTCCTGACGCTTGCGGAGTATCAGGAGCAGAAATGTGCTCAGCAGGTTTCCGCCAGCGGCCCAGAGCGGATACTCCGGCAGGGCAATTTTCAGGCTGGTTCCAGCAATATGCGGTTCAAACTGCACCACAGTCAGCGGGCAGAGGAATGAAAGCCAGCGCTGCTGGCTCATCTGCCGTTCAACAACCGTTGCGGGGGGGCTGAGCAGCAGGTTGCGGATGATTTTAAGGTCGCCGTCGGCGGCGATAACAAGCACATCCTGAGCCATGCGGGAGCCAAGAGTGTTCACGTTGAAGGTCGCATCCAGCGGTGTGGCCCACACCGAAACATTCTGCACGTCAGGCTGATACTGCAAGGGCAGCCGCATGGGGGCCTGACCGCGCCTGTTTATGTACAGACCGGTTTCTGTGGCGATGGTGCCCAGCAGGTCGCTGTATTTGTTTTCGCGCACATCCACGCGCAGCGTTTTGCAGGGGATGACGTGTCCGGTATTGCGGCACTCGGGTTTGCCGCGCACCATGAGCAACTGGAAGAGCGTACCCTTCGCATCCACAAAAAAGAGGCCTTCATCCAGGCCCTTGTACGGGTCGGCATTGCTGCCCGCGGCCTGAAGGGGAAACTGCGCCCCGGCGGCGAGCACTGCGGCGGTAAATGCGGTTCCCTTGGCGGTGTTTTCCTTGCCGTCGGCGCAGTTCACAAAGCGCAGGCTTGTGTCGTCCAGCAGCATGATATCTGGCGGCAGAGAAAAGGACGCGGTTTCAGGCGCGGATTCCATAAGCACAAGAACGCGGGACTGCGGAAGCATGACTTCGCGCGGGGTTGCCCGCAGGCGGACGCCTTCCTGCGCATCCCTGAAGGTGACGGCGCGCCCGTTGATGCTCATGGGGAACCCACCCCATTTTTCCACATCGCGTGAAAACATGTAGGGCAGGGCCATGCGGCCATCGCGCTGGCTGATGCGGTTGCCTTCCTCGTCCCTGAACTGGAACACCGAAGGTCCTGTTTCAAAAATGATAAAGTCGTTTTTTATCGAACTGTATACAGCGCTCAGCTGAAGATAATCCGCCCGCGTGGCCCGCAGATACAGTTGCGGAACAAACCAGGCCAGAACAAAAATACCCAGAAACACCGGGGCAAGGCGCAGCCAGTAAATACGCATTATTCTCCCTCCTTGACCCGCAGGGCGGCTGCGGCCACAGCCGGAATCCACGGCAGACAGGCTGCGGCGTAAAGCCATATGCTGTTGTTCATGGGTGCGAAGCCTCGTCCCCCTGTCAGCATGGTCACATAGGCGAATCCTGCCAGAGCAAAGCATATCTTGCGTTTGAACGAAGGGTCGGCAATGGCGGCGGCAGTGGCGCACCAGCTTGTGAGGCCAGCCAGCCCCCAGGGCAGCAGGGTTTTGAACATGGGGACGGAAAGCTCCGGTGGCAGGCCGTGGTGATTGTTTATCAGGACAAAGCCTGCGGATGCGGCGCAGAATACAAGCGCCATCAGGCCAAGACCGGTGACGGCCTGAACAGCAAGAGCAGGAATGGCGTTGACAGGGAGGTGGAAGAGCAGACGCAGTCTTTTGCCCATGCATTCAGGAGCCATCTGCACCGAGGCAAGCCATATGCCGCCAAGGATGAAGGCCCACTGGAGAGAAGTAAAATAGATGCTCTCCTTGAATATCAGCCCGTTCCATGTGTCCACGGCCCCGTGCATGGAAAGCACGCCCTTGAACGTCAGGTGGTAATCCGCAAGGGCCGCACCAGCGAAAATAAAGGGTATGCACCAGAAATAGCGCAGTTTGATCCATTCCTTAAAAAACAGTGCCTTGATCATGTCCTTCCTGCTTTGCTGTATGCCGTATTGCTGCGCCGTTCCGGGCAGATTGCCGCGTAAAATACCCTAGTATCTGCCCGTCAGACCGACAAAGGCGTCTTCAAAGGTCATGGGTACGGGTTGAGGCGCACCATCAGGGCAAGCCACCCCTAGCGCTTCAAGAAAAGCGCGTATTTCCTCCGGTTGGGCGCGGCTGAACAGCATCAGCCTGTCTGCGCAGCGCTCGACCCGCAGCAGCGGGCCGTCGTTGTTGCGCAATCCGTCTGCGGCAGTGCAAAGCGGCAGGTCATAGCGCAAAAATGAACGCATGAAATCCGCCTGGCGCTCTTTGGCCAGAACAGTGCCCTTGTGGATAACCACCAGTGAATCAAGCAGATTCTCCAGCTCCTGCACCACGTGCGAGGTCAGCAATACCGTGGTGCCGTAGCGGCGCGCGTGATCCCGCAAAAAATCGAGAAACAGGCGTCGGTACCCCACATCAAGGCCGAGGGAATAGTCGTCAAGAATCATCAGCTCGGCCCGCTGCGCCAAGATGAGACCCAGCGTAACCTGCGAGCGCTGCCCGCAGGAAAGTCTGGTGATGCGCCGGGTAAAGGGGATGTCCATGCGGCCAACCACATCATAGTAGATGCCTTTGTCCCACTGTGGATAAAAGCGGGAATAGAAGCGTTCAATTTCGTCGATGGTCATGAAGTTGTACTGGATGAACCCCTCGTGCAGCAGACCGATACGCGCGCGCACCTGCGGCGGGATGGCGTGGCTAGGGTGCCCCATGACCATGCACCGGCCTGAATCCGGCTGCATAAAGCCCATCAGGATGTTGATGCTGGTGCTCTTTCCCGCGCCGTTTTTGCCCAGCAAACCTACGATCTCTCCGCGCGACACGCTGAAATCTACACCGTGCAGCACCTCTGTGCCGTGGTAGCTGTGGCGGAGAGCCTTGCATGAAATAAGCTCATCCATCACTTGCTCTCCTTGGCGGTCCTGGCACTGCGGGGGCTGGGGCTGAGGGTTTTTCCGTTGTCGGCGTCCTTTTGGGGATGCGCCGCAACTGTCCAGATGGCGGAGGGAGCTGCCAGAAGGTCTTTCAGGGCTTCTGTGACCGCTTCTTTCGTGCAGTTTTGCAGGTTGTTCTCTGTTGTTTTGCTCCACTCAAGATAGGGAAAGCCTGTGGCCAGTTCTGTAAGCAGCATGCGCTGCCAGTACTGGGTGTTGCTGCGGCTGGTCTGAACCTGGGTGAGCATGGGCAAACGCAGTCGATCCAGTTCCTGTTGGCTTACATTCCATGGGGCGAGGGTGGCCAGATATTCCGTAACCTGCCCCATCTGTTCCCGGTTGGTGTGCACATCGATCTGGAGCAGGGAATAGCCGTCCTCATTGGGCATGGTGCGGTAAAAGGCGCTGGGGCTGTAACTTGCGCCCATGCGTTCGCGCAGATCGCGGCGCAGTTTGTCGCGCAGCAGCGCTGCCGCAAGCTGCCGGGCAGCCAGAACCTCCCTGTTGCCCTGCGGTGCGAAATCAAGACGCCATGCCTTGCGGACAACCGTCTGATCTACAGAATCCGGAACCTGAATGCTCACAGACTTGCCAGCAGGAAACACCAGCGGGGCTGGCTTTTCTTCCGTAGCTGCAGGCTGTGTCGCGATATGGCTGAAGTAGCGTTTTGCCAGTAAAATTGATGTATTGGTGTCGATATCTCCGCTGATGATAACGCGTACAGGTTCATTTTTACGGCTGGCGGCGATAAAGCTGCGCACATCGGCAATGCCAAGGCTGGCTGCCTCCTCGGGCCTGAGGGGCTGATATCTGCGTGCATTGCCGTAAAAAAAGGCCTGCCCTGCGATTTTTGAAACTTCTTCAACTGTTTCAGTCTGTTTGCGGTTTTGAGCCTCAAGCTTGCGCAGGGCGCGCTGGAGGTCGCCAGCCGCAGGCTGCGGATCGCTGAACTGCGTCCACACCGCCTGCACCAGCAGTTCAAGTTGCCGGGAGTCGCCTTCAACGCTGATGATGGCGTTGTTGGGGCCGTGCACCTCGCCGACCCTGCCGCCCATGCGCTCTGACAGTTTTTGCGTTTCAAGACGCGAGAGCGCGCCAAGGCCACTTTCTGCCAGAGTTGCGTTGGCTGTTTGGGCAAGGGCGATGATGCTGGCGGGCAAGTTGGCGTATCCCTTGCCGAAGAGAAGCTGTACCGAGGCCTTGTTGGGTTCAAAATTCAGCGGCAGCACATAACATTCAACGGCCTCGCTCAGCCGGGTCTGGAGGAGGGTTACGGCCGGGCTGCCCGGCTGGGAAAGGTCGCGGCTGGCCACGGGCGTATCTGTGGGGGCCGCAGTTGCCGATGCCGCTGCCGGAAGTTCAAGATATGGGAAGACAATGGATTTCGTCTGCACTGTGGGCATTGGCTGTGCAGCAAGGCCATTTTGCCATGCGGCGAGGATGGCGGCTGTATCGGGCGGCGTGGCGCTGCCCACGGCAAGGAAAACATCATCCATTGCCAGCATGGAGCGGAGCGCGGCATTGACCGCATCTTCCGTGATGGCGGGCCGCAACTGCCGGAACAGGTCCAGATCAAAGGCAGGGGAGGTCTGAACGTAGTCCGCGTTGGCGGTGCGCACAAACTGGTCTGCCACATCGGCATTGTTCATGCCCGCGCGCTGCTCCTTGAAGCGGGAAATTCTTTTTTCTGCAAAATCGAGGGCCTGAGCTATTTCCTGCCGGGTGAAGCCGTGCGTTGCCGCCCGCCTCAGCTCTTGCGCCAGGGCAGGCAGTGCCTGTTGCCAGCCGTCGGGGTGCGTTGTCAGGCCGATTGCGGCAGAAGGAGTAAGGCCCTGCCGCCAGTTGGCGACAAAGCGTGCGTTGTTCCAGAGATTGTCGCGTTGATCGCGCTCCATCAGGCGGCGTTGCATGCAATAGCCGAGCACGGAATCCACAAGCTGGTTTTGCTGGTTCTGGCGTGTATCGTGCTGGCGCGCGCGGGGAAAGCGCATGATGACGGAGATTTCTTCGCCGCTGATGGCGCGTTGTTCTCCCTGCGCATGGATGCCGCCCGTCTGCGCCTCGCCCCAGGACGGCGGAAACGGGGCCGGGCCGGGATTTACCATGTCGGCAAAGTTGCTTTGAACAAGCTGGCCGACCTGATCGGCCGTGACCGAACCTGCAATGACCAGAATCATGCGCTCGGGATGGTACCATCTGTGGTAGAAGGCCTTCAGCCGCTCGGAGGTTGCCCCCCTGATGCCGTCTTCCGTGCCGATGGGCTGGTTCACAAAGGCTGTGCCTTCATAGAGCAGGGCCGTGCGATGGCGTTTGCTTGCCATCGCTTCGCTGTCGCGCACGTTCTTTTCTGCCAGGATAACGCCCAGCTCCTTGGCGACTTCCTCCGGGGCAAACTGGATGCCATCCGCAAAGTCGCGCAGGATTTTCATCCCCATGGCGAGCGTGCTGGTGTCGCAGGATGTCAGGTTGAGCTTGAAGACGGTTTCTGTCCAGGCGGTATGGGCATTGGTGTCGCCGCCAAAGCTCATGCCGTGGCGCTGGAAAAATGGAATGAGCGATCCGGGAGCGAAATTACGCGTTCCGTTGAATGCCATGTGTTCAATGTAGTGGGCGTAGCCTAGCTCGTTTGGCGTTTCCATCAGCGAACCGACCTGAACATTCAGATACATGGAAACGCGACCAGCTGGCTTGGCGTTGGGGATAACCGCATAACGGAAACCGTTGGGCAGCCGGCCAAAGGTGATGGCAGGGTCTGGCGGCAGGTCAGAATGCTCGTGCGCCCATTTGCCGTCATACCAGAATGCTTCTGCCGGGTTGCTTGCGAGGGCATTTTTTGCAAATACTGTGGAAGTTAAGGCTGTTAAAACCATGCACAGCGCAAGGATCGATTCGGTCAAAATTATGGGCATGTCTTCATATCCGCATGTTTGGGTGCTTGGAGTAATGGAAATTACTACTTGGAAATGAAATTGAATTTCTTTTGACTTAGCTAAGTAATCTGAATTTAAAATAGTGTCAATTATAATGCACTGTTATTTATAATGCTGTATAATTATTGAAAAATATCGGAAATTCTACGCCGCCGTGCTTTCTCGCTGCAGTTTACTTAACCAACTAAATTAAAAAAACTTTTATGAAATAATGCTGCGAGCGACAGAAGGAGGGATGCTTTCGTGGAAAGGCGAAAGGTGCGGCGGCGAGGCAATGCGCCGATTGCCGTCGAGATGGTGGGGGCTGCTGGAGGCTTGGCAGGCGGGGCGGAGATTATCCGTGCTTGGGTAGTTGCCAATAGGTAAAAAAGAAGGAGGAGCTGTGTTTCTCCTCCTTGGCCGGTTTGGGATGACTGGCTAAAGCCTTTTCTGCCATCAATCCTGAAATAGCTGGCAGTGCGATACTGCTGTGTTCTCTGAAAATGTATCTGATCTGCCAGAAGATCCTGCGTGCTTGTCGCAACTTGCTAATAAACCAGCATTAATGCGTTAACGCTATGATAATGCAAGGCGTCGGGCGAGGCATGCGAATTTTTGCTTGCAGTTATATGGTTACGGAGTCCTAAAAACTTGCACAACAAGTGGTATCATGATGCAACGTATGAATTCCACAGCCTGATGGC
>JASGGT010000030.1:0-23575 GCA_047602655.1 Desulfovibrio sp.
AGGTTATCCGGCGCAAGGGAGTGCTTCGAGTTATCTGCGAAAACCCCCGGCACAAGCAGCGCCAGGGCTAGGGCAGGAGACTAATTGTGGCGAGAATAGCAGGTGTTGATTTGCCTCGCGGCAAACGGGTGGACATTGCGCTCACCTACATTTATGGCATTGGCCGTACCACGGCCATGAAAATTCTGGATACCACCGGCGTTAACTGGGAGCGTAGCATCGACGACCTCTCCGCTGACGAAGTTAACGAGATCCGTAAGGAACTCGAACAGAACTACAAGGTGGAAGGCGACCTGCGTCGCGAAATTTCCAGCAACATTAAGCGCCTTATGGACATTGGTTGTTTCCGTGGCCTGCGTCACCGTCGCGGTTTGCCCGTGCATGGTCAGCGCACCCATACCAATGCCCGCACCCGTAAGGGACCCCGCCGCGGCGCCGTAGGCAAGAAGAAGTAGCGGTGCGGCTGCGCTTGTCGCAGTTTGTAAAGCGGATGCAGCAATAGTGCTGCCGTGAGGACGAACGGATTTTTCCGCCATTGGTGGAAAAGAATCTGACAAGCTTCCAATTTGAGGTTAGTTATGGCCAGACCCAAGAAAGTGGTCAAGAAAAAGGAAAAGAAGAACGTGCCGGTGGGCATTGCCCACATCCAGGCTTCGTTCAACAACACCATCATTACTTTTACGGATACGCGCGGCAATGCTGTCTCCTGGGCCTCCTCGGGCCAGAGCGGCTTTAAGGGTTCGCGTAAGTCCACCCCCTTTGCTGCGCAGGTTGCCGCTGAAACGGCTGCCCGCAAGGCTCAGGATAACGGCATGCGTACCGTGGGCATCTATGTGAAAGGCCCGGGTTCCGGTCGTGAAGCCGCCATGCGCGCTATTTCGGCAATCGGCTTCAAGGTGGCGTTCATCCGCGACGTTACGCCCATTCCGCACAATGGCTGCCGGCCGCCCAAGCGCCGCCGCGTCTAGTTTGCGCCTAGCGTAAACCGCGCCAAAACCGTAAGAGGTAAAGATAGATGGCTAAATATACTGAAGCCAAGTGCCGCATGTGTCGTCGCGAAGGCTGCAAGCTTTTTCTGAAGGGCGACCGTTGCTTCACTGACAAGTGCGCATACGACCGTCGTCCTTATGCCCCCGGCCAGCATGGCCGCGCGCGCAAGAAGGTCAGCGAATACGCAGTGCAGCTGCGTGAGAAGCAGAAGACCCGCCGCGCTTACGGCATTCTCGAACGCCAGTTCCATGGCTACTTCGAGAAGGCCGAAATGCAGAAGGGCGTTACTGGTACCAACCTGCTCGTTATTCTTGAACGCCGCCTCGACAACGTGGTGTACCGCCTTGGTTTCGCCAACTCGCGCAACCAGGCTCGTCAGCTCGTGCGGCACGGCATTTTCACCCTCAACGGCCGCAAGGTGAACATTCCTTCCTTGCAGGTTCGCGTGGGTGACAGCATTGAAGTGCCCGAAAAGAACCGCAAGATTCCTGTGCTTGCAGAAGCTCAGGAAGTCATTGCACGTCGTGGTTGCCCCGCCTGGCTTGAAGCCGACGGCGCAGCTTTCAAAGGCTCTGTCAAGGCGCTGCCGCAGCGTGACGATATCCAGTTCCCCGTCAACGAGCAGCTGATTGTCGAACTTTACTCGAAATAAGCGGGGGTTCGCATGCTTATAAAACAGGGCGAACGCCTTATAAATGCACGCAACTGGTCCGAGCTTGTAAAGCCCGATCAGATCATGCGCGAAGAAGAAACCGCCAGCATCACGCATGGCAAATTCATTTGCGAACCGCTGGAACGGGGCTACGGCACCACCATCGGCAATGCAATGCGCCGGGTTCTTTTGTCCTCCCTTCAGGGTGCGGCCTTCGTGTCGGTGAAAATCATCGGCGTGCAGCATGAATTCACCACGGTGCACGGTGTTCTTGAAGACATCACTGATGTCATCCTGAACATCAAGCAGGTTCGCCTGCGGATGGACACCGATGAACCGCAACGCATTACCCTGCGCGTTGACCAGAAGGGCCCGGTGACCGCCGGGCACATCATGGGCAACCAGCATGTTGAGGTGCTCAACCCTGATCAGCACATCGCCACCCTCACCGAGGATGTCGTGTTTGAAATGGAATTTGAGGCTCGCATGGGCAAGGGCTACGTGCCTGCGGACATGCACGAGGGTCTGAACGAGGAAATCGGCGTAATCAAGCTGGATTCCAGTTTCTCCCCTGTGCGCAAGGTGGCCTACACTGTGGAACAGGCTCGTGTTGGTCAAATGACCAACTATGACCGTCTGTTGCTGGAAGTATGGACCGACGGCTCCCTCACACCCGAGGATGCCATTGCCTACAGTGCCAAGATCATCAAGGACCAGATTTCTGTGTTCATCAACTTTGATGAACGTGTGTCTGGCGATATGCGGCACGGCAGCGGCGAGAGCGGCGAAATCAATGAGCATCTCTACAAGAGCATTGACGACCTTGAATTGTCGGTGCGCGCCACCAACTGCCTGAGGGGCGCCAATATTGCCCTGGTGGGCGAGCTGGTGCAGCGTTCAGAGGGCGAGATGCTCAAGACCAAGAATTTTGGTCGCAAGTCGTTGGATGAAATCAAGGGTGTTCTTTTGGACATGGGCCTTGACTTCGGCATGAAGGTCGATTCCTTCGACAAGAAATATCAGGAATGGAAAAGGAAGCAGCAAAATGAGGCATAGCAATTCCGGCAGGAAACTCTCGCGTACGCCTGCGCACCGTAAGGCCCTGTTGCATAATCTCGCTAAGGCCCTGCTGATCCACGGCAAAATCCGCACCACGGAAATCAAGGCCAAGGAGCTGCGCCGGGTGGTGGAACCCCTGATCACCCTTGCCAAGCGCAACGACCTGCACGCCCGCCGTCAGGCTTACCGTGTGTTGAACGATCACGCTCTGGTTCAGCGTCTTTTTGACGAGATCGGCCCTGTTTTCGCCGGTGTTCCCGGCGGTTACACCCGTATTCTTAAGCTGGCCATGCCCCGCAAGGGCGACAACGCCCCCATGGCCATTATTGAGCTTTCTCGCGCTCTTGAAGCTGCTCCTGCCACAGAAGCCGCCGCTGAAGAAGCGCCTGCCAAGCCCAAGCGTACCCGCAAGCCCAAGGCTGAAGAAACCGTCGAAGCGTAAGAGCTTTGCTGGTTTGATACTACTGACAAAGGGGCGCAACGCGCCCCTTCGTTGTTTATGCTGTGTCATTGGGCAAAGGCGATGCGCCTGGCCGGGTAGTGACGACGGCTCACCGCTCCCCATGTCTGTGGGAGTTGCCAGCATATCCCCTTGTCGACGTTTCCTTCCGCGACACGCAAGCTTCCCATACGCAAGACAGTCTTTTAAGACCTGGGTGTTCCAGCATCACCTACCTGACCCACCGATCTTTTCAGAAAATCGCTCTTGCCTTTGAAAGCAGATGAACTTTAAAAATGGACATTTTCAAAGTTCAAGACAGGGCAGTCCTGCACGTGGCAGCGCAACTACACGGATACTGTCGCCATCCGTGCTTCAGCCGTTCGCTTTAAGCGTTGTGACGCAGGCTTAAAGCGTTGTGACGCAGGAAACTACGCTTGAAGACAGCATGCGTAACGACACAGTCCGTTCCATGCAATCGCTGTCGCCATCCGTACGCCCTGCGGGCAACGGCTGCCGCGAAACTACGCTTGAAGACAGCATGCGTAACGACACGGCTTGTCCCTTGCAATCGCTGTCGCCATCCGTGCTTCAGCCGTTCGCTTTAAGCGTTGTGACGCAGGAAGCTACGCTTGAAGACAGCACATGTAACGACACGGCTACATCATTGCAATCGCTGTCGCCATCCGTAAGGCCTTCGGCCAACGGCTGCCGCGAGCGCAGCGAGTTACGGATGCTTCAAGCGTTGTGACGTAGAAAACTACGCTTGAAGACAGCATGCGTGACGACATAGTCCGTTCCATGCAATCGCTGTCGCCATCCGTACGCCCTGCGGGCAACGGCTGCCGCGAAGACAGCAACTGGTTACGCGGTAGAACATTCAACGGAATCGCTGTCGCCATTCGTAAGCCGCGAGGCGGCAACGACTGGCGCAAGGCCTTCGGCCAACGGCTGCCGCGAGCGCAGCGAGTTACGGATGCTTCAAGCGTTGTGACGTAGAAAACTACGCTTGAAGACAGCATGCGTGACGACATAGTCCGTTCCATGCAATCGCTGTCGCCATCCGTACGCCCTGCGGGCAACGGCTGCCGCGAAGACAGCAATTGGTTACGCGGTAGAACATTCAACGGAACTGCTGTCGCCATTCGTAAGCCGCGAGGCGGCAACGACTGGCGCACGCCCTCCGGGCAACGGCTGCCGCGCGACGCAGGAAGCTGCGCTTATGGCTTCACAGCGGCTGCCTGCTCTCGCAGTCACCAGCAATTTCAAAATGAAAATGCTCCAATGGAGTGCGGGCTGCTACTGCTCAGCGTTTTCCTGCATTCCGTCAACCCAGCGCGCCATACGCGCTGTTTGCTCCAGATACCAGAGAGCGGCCATGAGCGGCGAAAGTGTTCCGCCATCGGGGTCATACATGGCAAGGGAACCGCTCTTGCGCAGGGTGTCCCACGCGGTCAGGGCGTCATTAAAAGCCTTTGCGCGCTCCGGGTTCAGGGTAGCGGCCACGCGCGCGCGTTGCGCGTTCAGGCGGGTTTCAAGGCGTTCTTGCTCCGCATTCATGCAGTCCTGCATGCCGGTTGTCACCCCCGCAGCTTCGTCCATGCAGGCCTGATAGGTCTGGCTGAACAGATTCTCCACCGGGAGGGCGGAATCCTGCTGGTCAGGGCTGTCGGCGGCAGCGGCGGCGCTGGCATCCTGCTGCGCCGGGGGGGCAGCCTGCGGCGCGGCCTCTGCGGCAAGGGCGGGGTGGGCAACAAGCAGCACGGCGCAGAGCGCACTGAATGCGGCAAGATTGGCAAAGAATATTGCAAAGGATCGACGAGCAGACGACATCCCAGACTCCTTGGCGAAAAAACCTGATATGTTGAAAGTGTACGCGCGCCGGGTGCCGTGCGCAAGCATTCTTACCTGTATTCCCTTCCAGACCACAGCACGCGGCCAATAACCCTGAACTGGTCGGCGCAGTCGCCGCGCAGATCAAGGCTCACAGGTGGATAGGCCGGGTTGACGCTGTTCAGAACAATTTTGCCGGGCAGCTTGTCTATCCTTTTTATGTAGATGGCGTCTTCAAAGCCAACGGCATAAAGCCGCCCGGGGCTGATCTCCGTCTGCCCCCGATCCAGCAGCACCAGATCGTTGTCAAAAATTTCCGGCACCATGCTGTCGCCAGAAACACGCATGAGCACCATGCGCCGGGGGTTGCCCTTGCGGCGTAAAAAATCCCCACGAAAGGCATAGCTGCCCTGGCTGTGACTGTTGACCTCAAGGCTGCCCGTTCCGGCAGAGAGCCGCGCTTCTGCAAGCGGCACACTGATGAGATCGGTTTCGCAATCCGCCTGAATGCTGGGCAGTTCGCCATCCGCCGCTTCCGGCAGCCGCATGGGGCCGCTGCCAAAAAAAAGCCAGTGGGCATTTACGCCTGTATGGGCTGCGCAGGTCTGAATCCACGCAGGCGGCACTTCGCCGCGTTTGCGCGCTCCACTCACGGATTGCGGGGTGATGCCCAGCGATCTTGCCAGTTCCGCATCGCTGACCACGCTGAGGGCCTGCATAAGCCTTTGCAATGTTTCTTTGAAATCTGATTTTTCGGGCATGGCGTTCCTCGCTTCCGCGCGAATGGGTGATTGCCGCACACGCTTTCGGCGGGGTTGTTTCAACTTTTCATTCAGGGTATCAATCTCAGGCGTTGCTTGCAAGGATAAAATAAGCTAAAAACTGATGGTCGCGCGGTTTTGTCCGCATTTTTGCAGATTATGCCATCCGCACCCGTCGGGCTGCGGTGAACCGATCCACAGGAGGCGGTATGGCTTTCATTTCGTCTTCGCTGGAACTGCTGGCTCCGGCAGCGGCCGTTTCTGACTACAGGGCGGGGCTGCCCCTGTATCTTGCTCCTGTGGAGGCTGGTTTTCCTTCTCCGGCGGAGGATTACCTTGACTGCAAGCTGGATCTGCATCGGCATATGGTGCGCAACGAGGCTGCCACCTTCTTTTTGCGCGCGCATGGGGAATCCATGCTTGGCGCGGGTATTCATGACGGGGATCTGCTGGTGGTTGACCGGTCGGTAGAGGCCGGGCACCGCAAGGTGGTCATAGCCGCGCTGGAGGGGGAGCTGACCGTAAAGCGCCTGCTGCGGCGCGATGGGCGCGTCTTGCTTGCCCCAGAAAACCCCCGGTTTGACCCCATCGACATTACAGAAAGCGAATTTGTGCATATCTGGGGCGTTGTGACCTATGTCGTCCACAAACTCTGATTCGCCAGCGTCCCTGTGGGCGCTTGTGGACTGCAACAATTTTTACGCCTCGTGCGAAAAACTGTTCCGGCCCGATCTTGCCGATCGCCCTGTGGTGGTGCTCTCCAACAATGATGGCTGCATAGTGGCGCGCTCGGCGGAGGCCAAGGCATTGGGCATCCCCATGGGCGCGCCGGAATTCAAGCTGCGCTCCCAGTTGCGCGCACTGAATGTGGCGGTATTTTCCTCCAATTACGCCCTTTACGGCGATATTTCCGCGCGGGTGGTCGATATTCTCGAACAGTGCTGCCCCCAGGTGGAGCCATACTCCATTGACGAATCCTTTGTGCGGCTTGAGGCTCCCCAGCGGGCCAATCTGCCGGAATTTTGCCGCGATGTGCGGCAACGCATCCAGCGCTGGACGGGGATCACTGTTTCCGTCGGGGTTGGAGCAACGCGCACCCTTGCCAAGATTGCCACACATGTGGCTAAAAAGCATCCGTCCTACGGGGGGGTGTTTTCCCTGGCGCGGCAAGAGCGCGACATCGACCGAGTGCTTGCGGGTACGCCCGTTGAGGATGTTTGGGGAGTGGGGCGGCGGCAGGCGCGGCGCTTGTGGGCCGAGGGCATCTGCACGGCCCTGCATATGAAAAACGCTGACGACATCATGCTGCGCCGTCTGCTCACCGTGACGGGCTGGCGTACGGCTCTGGAATTGCGCGGCGTTCCCTGCCTTGGCAACGAGACCGCCCCTGTGGCCCGCAAAACGCTCATGTCTACCCGTTCTTTTGCGCAGCGCATCCACGACAAGGCCATGCTGGCGCAGGCGCTTTCCACCTTTGCCGTGCGCGCGGCCATGCGGCTGCGGCGCGAGGGCCTAGTGGCCAGCGGGTTGGGCGTTCACATCCGCACGGCGCGCCCCGGTCAGGCGGCAGCGGAGGAGCGGCTTTACGACCAGTCAGCCCAGTGCTCCCTGCCTATCCCTACGGCTGACAGCCAGTTGTTCATCCGCACGGCGCTGGAGGGGCTGGAGCGCATATTTCTGCCCGGTTTTGCCTATGCCAAGGCAGGGGTGATGCTCTACGGCCTTGAACGGGCTGATGCCGTGCAGGGCAGCCTGCTGGCCCTTGCGGCCGGGCTTGAATCCAGCGGCGATGGGCGGCGGCAAAGCCTCATGCGCTCCCTGGACAACATCAATAACCGCTTTGGCCGCGATACGGTTATCTTTGGCGCGCAGGGCATGGGCGATGCGCCCTGGCATATGCGGCAGGAGCACCGCTCCCCCCGCCTCACAACCTGCTGGGATGAACTCCCGCTTGCCCGCTGCTGAGGCTTTTCTTTTTCCTCCTCCTCCTCCTCCTTCTTCTTCAGTTGACTGCCGCCGTTGAACGCATGTGCTTTCCATCGTGGGCGGGTCAGTTTGCTGTTTCCAAGAGCTGAAAAAATTTACAATGCAGCATATAACTTATGCTGCATTGTAGCGCAGCAAATTTACAAATTTGCACAAAGTTTAATTTTATAGTAATGTGCCTTTATTGATACAGAAACTACAAAGGTCATGGGCATGTGGTATAGATTGCCGCGTGTAGAGTCGTGATTCATTTCTGTTGTGGTTGTTTAACGATTTTGTGCTAACATTATGGAAGTTCGGTAATAACCGAGGAGGCGTTCAAGAGCTGGTGCTGTCTGCGCTGATGACTCCAGCCCGTTCGTTTTGACGGCCATATTGGGGCCGTGCTTCCATATACTCGTCCCTCCCCAGGGGCTACACCCGCGGCGTTCTTTTGCTGCGGCAGAAGGAGAGTATATGGCGAAGATTTCCGTCAAGAATCTGTTTAAGGTCTTTGGGCCAAACCCGGAGCATGCCCTTCAGCTGGCATCCAAGGGGCGTTCCCGCGAAGATATTTTGCGGCAGACGCGCTCCACCGTGGCACTGCGTGATGTTTCCCTCGATATAGCAGAGCGTGAGCTGCTCGTGGTCATGGGGCTTTCCGGCAGCGGCAAGTCCACGCTGCTGCGTTGCCTCAACGGGCTTATCATGCCCACGGCTGGCTCCGTGCTGGTGGATGATCAGGACATCATGCAGATGAAACCGCGCGAGCTGCGCCGCGTGCGACAACGCTGTTTTGGCATGGTCTTTCAGAATTTTGCCCTTTTTCCACACCGTACGGTGCTGCAAAACGCGGCCTTCGGCCTTGAGGCCATGGGTGTGGGCGAGGCCCTGCGCCTGAAAAAAAGTGCTGAAATGCTCGAACGCGTAGGCCTTTCCCAATGGGCCAATGCCTATCCCCGGCAGCTTTCCGGCGGCATGAAGCAGCGTGTGGGCCTTGCCCGCGCCCTGGCAATGGAGCCGGAAGTGCTGCTCATGGATGAAGCCTTCAGCGCGCTTGATCCACTTATCCGTCAGGAAATGCAGGAAGAACTGCTGACCCTGCAGCAGGATATCCACAAGACCATCATCTTTATCACCCACGACCTCAACGAGGCCTTCCGCCTTGGCGACCGCATAGTGTTGTTGCAGGACGGCGCGGTGGTGCAGACCGGCACGCCGGAGCAGATACTGCAATCGCCTGCCAACAATCACGTGGCCCGCTTTGTGGCCTCCGCCGACGTGACCCATGTGCTCACGGCGGGCGGCATCATGAAACGGTCGGAAGACTGGGCCGTGCTGGGCCATGACGGGCCGCATTCCGTTTTGCGCAAGATGGCCGCGCACTCCATAAGCTCCCTGTTTGTCATTGATGGGCAGCGGCGGTTTGCGGGCATTCTGTATGCCGCCGATGCCGAGCGCATGGTGGCCGAAGGCAAGACGGACATTGCCGCCATCACCCAGCGCGACATAACAACAGTCTCGCCCTCGACCCCCATTGCAGAAGTAATGCCCATCATGGCTGAGCTTCCGTATCCGCTGGCCGTTGTTGACGAGCGGCAGAAGCTCCAGGGCGTCATTGTGCGCGGGCTGCTGCTGGCTGCAATGGTGGAGGGCATGGAAGCGGGAGGTCAAAATGCTGCCTAGAATCCCCCTGGCCGAGAGCATTGACGCCTCCGTAGATTTTCTGGTGGAAACCTGCTCGGATTTTACCCGCGCCGGTTCTGCGGCGATGGGCACACTACTGGACGGATTTGAAAATCTGCTCATGCTGCCCCAACCCTGGCTTTTTATCCTCCTGCTGGGCCTTGTGTGCTGGTGGGCCACGCGCAGCATCAAGATGCCCGCCTTTTCCATGCTGGGTTTTGCCCTGCTGTGGAACCTTGGTCTGTGGGAACCGACCATGAGCACGCTTGCCCTGGTGCTTTCCGCAACCTTGCTTTCCGTGCTGCTGGGGGTTCCCTGCGGTATTCTGGCGGCAGTATCGCGCTGGGGCAGGCAAATCATCATGCCCGTGCTGGATGTTATGCAGACCATGCCCGCATTTGTGTATCTTATCCCCGCCATTCCCTTTTTTGGCATTGGCAAGGTAAGCGCTGTAGTGGCAACGGTGGTCTTTTCCGTGCCGCCTGCCATTCGCCTCACCTGCCTGGGCATCCGGCAGATTCCCGCAGACCTTGTGGAATGCGCCGAAGCCTTTGGTCTCACGCGTGTGCAGCGCCTGCGCAAGCTTGAGCTGCCCCTTGCCATGCCCACCATTGTGGCAGGCGTGAACCAGACAATCATGCTGGCGCTTTCCATGGCGGTCATTGCCGCCATGATCGGCGCGCGCGGCCTTGGCGGGGAAGTCTGGAAAGCCATTCAGAGGTTGCAGATAGGAAATGGCTTTGAAGCCGGGCTTGGAATTGTTATCGTGGCAATCACGCTTGATCGCCTCTTTCGTGCGTTGGCGCAAAAATGCGCCGGACAAAATTAGACGGGAGGACGCAATGACCCGCAGACTTTTTATAATGGTTCTTGCCATCATGGTTTTGTGGGCGTGGCCTGCTCAGGCCGCTGCCGGCAGCAGACAGAACAAAACCCTTAAAATTGTCTATGTCGAATGGGATTGCGCCACTGCCTCCAGCAATCTTGCCAAGGCCGTGCTGGAAGACAAGCTTGGCTACAAGGTGGAATTGCTGCCCGTGACTCAGCCGATTTTATGGACAAGCATGGCCAGCGGCGATGCTGACGCAATGGTGACTGCCTGGCTGCCCGATACACACGCCGCCATGTACGGCAAGGTGAAAAATCAGGTGGAAATGCTGGGCAAGCTTGTGGGTGGCGCGCGCCTTGGGTTGGCCGTGCCGGATTATGTGCCGCTCAAGTCCATTGATGAACTGGACGCCAATGCGGACAAGTTCAAGGGGCGCATTGTGGGCATTGATCCTGGTTCCGGCCTGATGCAGCTTACGGAAAAAGCCATTAAGGATTATGGCATCAAGAAGTTGCAGATTGTGGAAGGCAGCGGAGCCATCATGACCTCCAGTCTGGCCGAGGCCATTCGCAAGCAGGAATGGAATGAGGAAACGGCTTGGTCGCCCCACTGGATGTTTGGCCGTTGGCAGATGCATTATCTGGATGATCCGCTGGGCAGCCTGGGTAAGGAAGAAGGCATCTTCAAGGTTGGCCGCAAGGGTCTGAAAAAGGATGCCCCCGATGCCTGGGCCTTTTTGACCAATTTCCGTTTTGACGACACGAACCAACTCCAGCGGCTCATGAACGTGAATCAGGAAAAGGGTGCGGATCCGCTCGAAAACGCCCGCCGGTTCATGAAGGAAAATCCCCAGCTGGTTGAGGCCTGGCTTAAAAAATAGCCTGTTCCCGCAAGAGGCCTTATTGTTCCTCCGGATGTTTCTCGGCTGATGCACCCCGTCCGATGCACCCCGGTTGCCCGCAAAGGCCGCCGGGGTGCGCGCCTTTCAGGGGCGCGCCGTGTGCACGGCTGGCGGTCCAAAGCTGCCGCCGCGAACGGGCCAGACAATCCGCACCGCGCCGTCACGCCCCGTGTAGTGCAACGGTGCGCCCGTGGCCGTGCACCATGTGCGCAGCGGTTGTGAAGGGTAGCCGTAGCGGTTTTCAAATCCGCACGAGGCGACCACAACACCGGGCTGCACCGCTGCATAAAATTCCGGCAGAAAGCCGGTGGCAGAGCCGTGGTGCGGCGCAACAACGACCTCGGCGCGCAGGTCATCGCCATTATCAATCAGACGGCGCAGCACCGGGCGTTCCGCATCGCCCAGAAACAGGGCCAGGCCACGCCCATGCTGGGTCAGTCGGGCCACCACCGAGGCATCGTTGCCTTGCCATGCGTCCTGCTCGTCCGCTGGCGGGTGCAGGATTTCCAGGTGCAGTCCCAGAGAGGCTTTGCCCAGCGTCAGAACATCCCCACGCACAAGGGCGCGGCTGTGGTGGGCCGTGCGCGCCGTACGCCACTGTTCGCCCCAGCTGCCCTTGCCCTCGCGGCCGTTTTCCAGCAGATGGTCCACGCGGAAAACGCGCAGTACGTGCAGCAACCCGCCCATGTGGTCAAGGTCTGGATGGGTGTTGAGTATGGCGGCCAGATGCGGCGCGTCATTATAGGTAAGCGCCGGCGCCACCAGGGCCTGCCCGGGGTCAAAACGCGGCGAGGCGCTGCCGCCGCCGTCCAGCAGCAGACGCACATGCCCCGGCAGACGCAGCAGCAGGGCCTGACTCTGGCCCACATCCAGCACATCAAGACGAATGTGGTCTGACAGGCGCTCTGCGGTGCGCAGGGCCGGTCCGACGCATAACAGCAGCGCTCCGGCCATCAGCAGTCGTTGCGCCGCACGGGGCAGGTCTGTACGTCCAGCCTTCAGCGCCAGCGCCCCAAGCAGGGCCGCAAAAGCTGGCAGGGCTGTCCAGTGCGGGCGCAGCAGGGCCGGGGGTTGCAACAGGTTTGCGCCAGCCAGCCATGCCAGGCAGTCTGTAAGCCATTGGCAGGGCAGGGCCGCCATGTCCAGCACTGCCCGCGCCGCAAGGTCAAGGCCCAGAGCCGACAGAAACAGGCCGAGCACAGAGGCGGGCAACACCAGCATGTCGGCCACGGGCAGCCAGAGCACATTGAGCCAGAACCAGTGCCCCATATTGTTGAACAGCAGCATGTTCAGAGGCAAGAGGGCAATCTGGATACCCAGGGAAACCAGAAATATCCGCGTCAATACCCACAGGCCCCGCCTGATGCGCTGGCGCATGCGCCCGCCCAGGCTATCAGTCCTTTCCGGGCTGCCAATCCCGCCCAGTCTGCCGGTCCCGCCAATTCCCCTGGCCTGCCGCGCAGGTGCCGTCGCGTTCGGCTCCGGGGCCAGCACGCGCAGCCAGGGCAGGCTCATGCCAATGACCGCCACGCACAGCACGGAAAGCTGCAGGCCTGTGTCCAGCATGCTCAGGGGGGATGCCACGCTGATGCAGAGCAGTGCGGCGCAGAGCACATCCAGCGTTGTGTGGGGCCGCCCGCGCAGAAAACATATGGCAAGAAACAGCAGCATGACGGCAGCGCGCAGCAATGATGCCGGGGCATCGCCCAGCCACAGGTAGGCCAGTGCCGGCGGCAGTGTTGCCAGCAGCGCCCAGACGGCGCGGGGGCGGCGCAGGTAGATGCCGGGGCGAACCCGCGCGGCGGCAAGTACGCAGAGCAGGCCCACAAGGCCCGCCACGGTGAGGTGCTGACCGGAAAGGGCGAGGCTGTGTACCAGCGTGGCCGCAGCGAAATTGTTTAGTGTCTGCTGGTCCAGGTACTGCCTGTCACCAAAGAGCAGAGCCAGCAGAATGGCCTTGCCCTGCGAAAGTCTGGGGTGCCCCAGCGCGTTTTGCCCGGTCTTGCCTTGGGCTATCTGGCTGTGGGGTGGCGGAGAAGATGCGTCCGCCGCCATGGGGTCGCCCGGCCTTCCCATATGGGCCTGTGCCACCTTCTGGGCAGGAAACAGCACCCCCACAAAATCCTGACGCAAGGATTCGCGCCAGCGGGCTGAAAGGGTCGGCTGGCCGGAAATACGTGGATCCCCCTGGTTCCCCATTGTCCACATGCGCCAGCGCACGCCCTGAGCGGCCAGCCACAGCCCCCAGTCAGTCTGGCCTTCATTGGCAAAGCCCTGTGCGGGCATGGGCCGCCGCGTCAGGCAGACTGTCTGGCCGGGGAGCGGAGGAGAAAGGGCAATGGCGGCTGTGGGGGCTTCCCATGTCCAGGCCAGTTTGCCGGGCAGAGGACGAATGGTTGAAGTTGCGGCGTCTGGCGGTATTGCGGCAGCATCAGAGGCAGAGGTCAGGCCGTCCCTGCCGTCTGTATCGGCGGGGCGCACATCGCTCAGCAGCAGGCGCAGGCGGTTGTCGGGCAAGCCCTGCATATCGCGCACAATGCCACACACTCGCGGCGGTTGGGCAGAGTCGTGCAGCCATTGGGGCGGCTGGTTCGTTTGCCTTGTCTGCTCTTCTGTTGTGAGCAGCGTTTGCCACGGGCAACCATAGAGTTGCCAGTATCCGGTCAGGAAGCCCGCCAGCAGGCACAGAGCAGCCAGAACCGTGCGCGCGGCGCGCCACAGGCGGGCATCTGCAAAAAACAGCAGCAATGCGCAGCAAAGTGAAGGCAGGGGCCAGGGGGCCGCGGTAATGCCCGCTATCCAGAAGCCCAGATACGTCTGCCAGAGCAGGGGGGCTTGCAATGGAGGGTGCCGCATGACGAACCTTGTAGAAGTGTTGCTCCGCGTGGGTGCGGCGGGGCTGTGCGCGCAAAAAAAGAGCGCCCTTGCAGCAAGAGCGCCCCTTTGAACAGCAGGAGGCTAGGACAGCTCCCGGGCCATATCCCGTTCCTCCGCCCTGCGTTTGAGTGTTTCGCGGTGGTCGTGCAGTTTTTTGCCCTTGCCGAGGGCAATTTCTACCTTGATCTTGCCCCGTTTGAAGTAGAGGCGCACAGGCACAACCGTCAGGCCCTGCTGGGCCACCAGCCCTGCGAATTTGGAAATTTCCCGCTCGTGCAGCAGCAGTTTGCGCGCGCGGTCTGGTTCCTGCGACACGTAGCCCGCGTTGGCGTAAGGCGCGATGTGCAGTGAAACAAGCCAGGCTTCACCCTGGCGAAAGTCTACGTAGCTGTCGATAAAGTTGACTTTGCCCGCGCGGATGCTTTTGACTTCCGGGCCGGTCAGTACAATGCCTGCCTCGGTGAATTCGGAAAGTTCATAGAGGTGGCGGGCCTTTTTGTTCAGGGCCACAGTGGATGGGGGTGTTTTCTGGCTCATGGGTGACTGTATGTGAAAAGGCTTGTGGTGTGAAAGGCCAGTTCCTGTCCCAGTGACTGTTGCAACGCTTCGCGCACCATGCGCTTGGAAGCGGCCACATCGGTGCTGAGCAGCACGCTATTGGCCAGATCCATGCAGGTCTGGGCGTTGAACTGGCGTATAAGGTGCTTCATGCCCGGTACAAATCGTGGGGCTGCGGACACTGTGTCCACGCCCATACCCAGCAGCAGGGCCAGGCCAAAGGGGTCAGAAGCAAGCTCGCCGCAGACGGAAACACCTATGCCCTCGCGGTGGGCGGCGTCAATAATGTGCTTGAGCGAGCGCACGACAGCCGGATGCAGCGGCTCGTTGAGATAGGCCACATGGCGGTTGTTGCGGTCAATGCCCATTATGTAGTGGATAAGGTCATTGGTGCCGATGCTGAAAAAGTCGCATTCCCGCGCCAGGGCGTCGCAAATAAGGGCCGCAGCCGGGGTTTCAACCATGACGCCAAGGGGCAGCAGGGGGGCATGGGGCAGATTTTGCGCCGCAAGCTCCTGATGCAGCTCCTGCATGATGCGCCGCACCTGCTGCACTTCATCCAGGCAGGAAATCATGGGCAGCATGATGGCTACGTTGCCCATGGCCCCTGCGCGCATGAGCGCCCGCAGCTGGGTGCGAAAATGCCCTGATGCCGCAGGCAAAAGCGTATGCCGCGCAACCCCAGCGCCGGGTTTGGCTCCTTGAGCACAGCCTGGGCGTGGAGCATCTTGTCCGCGCCTACGTCAAGCGTGCGAAAAACCACCCGATCCGGCGCGGCCCGCTGGGCCACTGCCGCGTACTCTGCCAGCAGGTCTTCTTCCGACGGCAGGCGGTCGGTAAAATAGGCAAATTCGGTGCGGTACAGGCCCACGCCGTCAGCCCCGCACTGGGCAAGAGCAGACAGCTCGTTGGTGCCTTCAAGATTGGCCTGCACTTCCACGCGCACGCCGTCGCACATTTCGGCGGGCCAGCGGGCAGATTTGAGCGTGAGGTCTTCCCACGCCGTATATTCCTCGCGTCGGGCCGCAAAGCGGGCCTCGTCAGCCTCATCGGGGCTCAGCAGCACGCTGCCGCCGAGGCCGTCGACCACCAGCGTCTCGTTTTCGCGGGCGATGTCCATGAGGCCGGTAACGCCCGCAAGGCAGGGAATGTGCAGCCCGCGCGACAAAATGGCTGTGTGCGAGGTGGGGCCGCCTTCTGCGGTCAGAATGCCCAGCACCCGGTCGAGGTTGAGTTCCATGACGTCGGCGGGGGAGAGGTCTTCCGCCACGAGCACACCGGGGGTTTCATCCTCGCCCCTGTGGGCCGGGTCAGCCGCCAGGTGCTCGCGCAGGCGCAGGCCCACGGCGCGGATATCCTGCGCGCGGTCGCGCAGATAGGCGTCGTCCATGCTTCTGAACAGCGCGCACAGCTCGTCCACCGTGAGCTTGAGTGCCCACGAGGCGCACACAAGGTTGCTTTCTATGCGGGCCAGCGCTGCCTTGAGCAGCTTGGGGTCGCGGGCCATTTCCATCTGGGCGGCGATGACGTCGCGATATTCCGACAGGTCTTCGGGCACATTTTCCATGGTGGCGGCCAGCGAGGCGCGCACACTTTCAGCGGCGGCGCGCAGGGTCTCCTGCTCCGCAGCTACGTCGGCGGCAGAAATACGGCGCTCGTCATCCTGCCGTGCCTTGTGCATGAAACGCACCCTGCCTATGGCTATGCCAGGCGAAACAGGTGTGCCGAAAAGTACCGCGCGGGCCATGTCAGTCCTGCAGATTTGTTAAAAATTGGGCCAGACCGCAAAGGGCCTCGCGGGCATCGTCACCCTGAGCCACCAGGGTCAGTTCCGCATTGGCGGGCGGCGCAAGCGAAAGTATGTCGAGCATGCTTTTGGCATCGACCTCGCCTGTGTCGCTGACAAGCTGTATGTCAGAGGCATAGCGCTGCGCCTCCTGCGCCAGCCGGGCCGCCGGCCGGGCGTGCAGGCCGTTGCGCAGGCCAATGCATACCCTTAGCGCCAGCCCTCGCGGCGTTTGTTCAATGGCTTCTTCCATCATCCTACCTTATGAGCGTTTTATCGGCCAAAGGGGGACAAAGCGTGTCCACTACCGAAAAACACGTATATTCTACATGCCTATGAAGCCCAAGTCCACGAGAATAAGGGCTCCTGTTGTCACAACCCAAAGCAGCAGCCTTGGCAGGCGCATTCGCCCCACGAGCCATGCGGCGGCAAGCACCGCTGCAGCGCCCATGGCGTAGGCTGTCCAGGGAAAGGGCTTCATGGTGCTGATGGGCAGGTGCCAGATAACCAGGGCTGCCAGCGCCGCATTGACCATCTTGAGCCTGTCCACCCAGTTGATGAGGTTGAGCTTGCGCAGTCGGGCGAGCGTGGTCAGCCCGTACCGCAGGCCGGAAACAAAGCAGATAGACCTGAACAGCAGCAGTGAACCGAACAGAATCACCGCCAGCAGCATGGCAATGTTGGTAAAACCCGCCAGCAGCAGGCTGATGCTGAGCAGCGACCACAGAGGCAGCAATGTGCCGCTGAAAAATGAATCACCCAGGGCGGAAAGGGTTGTGGCCAGCGTTTCGCGCACGGAATTCAGCGCGCCCTCCGGCAGCGCCCCCTTGGCGATGGCCTGCTCGAGCGAAAGCAGGATGCCCACAAAAAGGGGAATCATGAAGGGGTGTGTGTTGCTGTGCCCGGCATAACGGCTCATGGCGCGGGCAAAGGCCTGCGGTTCGGGATACAGCTCGCGCAGGGCAGGCTCCAGCACGTAGGCTAGGCCTATCTGCTGCATCCCCCTGGCGGTCATGGCTGCATTGATGCAGCTTGTGCGGGCCAGGCAGGCAAGTACAACGCGTGTGGGATACATGGCAACCCCGTGGCATGCCGGTTTGGCAGTTGCGGCGAGGGCGCGTTCAAAAGGAAAGCGCCGCCTTATGATCACTCAGCCACGATCTGCTGCCGCAAGCTGATTGCGCAGCGTGAGCAACTGCTGGCCTGGTGCAGAGCCCGTCTTGCCGGGGGCCTGCCAGTGGCACGCTGACGGCCCCTAAACTTCCGGCTCTGCCTGCTCCGTGCCTGTCAGCAGGGCGTAAATTTCCTTGCCTGACCAGCCGCGCACGGCGTCCTGCACCCTGCGGGCAACCTGACGGGGCTTGCCGCCCTGGGCAAGTTCCTCTTGGGCCAGTTGCAGCACATCTTCCCTTGGGGTTCGCTCCGCCTGCTCTGGCGGGCCGACAACCACGGTGATTTCCCCCAGCAGTTCATCGGGCAGCAGCTCGTTGTCTTCCAGACGACCTACTATAAATTCCTCGTGTTCCTTGGTCAATTCCCGGCATACGGCCACTTCGCGGGGGCCAAGAATGCGTGCGGCCTGGGCAAGGCTTTCCTTGAGCCGATCCTTGCGCTCAAAAAAAATGAGCGCGCCCGGCACGTGGGCAAAGGCGGCAAAAAGGGCATCGCGCCCTGCGGCATCGCGCGGCAGAAAACCCAGAAAACTGTGCGGCAGCGGGGGGATGCCAGCGGCGGAAAGGGCCGTTACGGGAGCCGAAGGCCCCGGCAGTGGGGATACGGCAAGGCCCTCCTTGCGGCAGGCACGCACCAGACGGTAGCCGGGGTCGGCCAGGAGCGGCGTTCCGGCATCGGAAACAAGAGCAACGGTCTGGCCTTCACGCAGCATGCGCAAGACGCCCTCTTGCCGTTCGGCCTCGTTGTGGTCGTAAAAACTCAGCAGGCGGCGGGCTTCAATGCCGCAATCGCGCAACAGGCGGGCAGTGCGGCGGGTATCCTCTGCCAGCACAAGATCTGCGCTTGCCAGCACTTCGCGCGCGCGCGGCGAAAGATCACCAGGGTTGCCAAGCGGCGTTGCCACTATCCACAGACGGTTCGCATTCAAAGGCATGGCGGCAGTGCTCCATGTGCAGGGTATCGCCCTCGCGCACAATGCAGACCACATCAAACCGGCAGGGGCTGCTCCATGCATCGTGGGCCGCAAGCCACGCCCTGGCCGCCCGGCACAGGGTACGCTGCTTGGCAGGGGTCAGGGCGGCGGCGGGGCCGCCGTGCGATGAACCGCTACGGGTTTTTACTTCTACAAAAACAATGGTGTCGCCGTCACGGCAGACAATATCGAGTTCAAGCCTGCCGTTGCGCCAGTTGCCGTCCAGCAGTTTCATGCCGTTGCGTTGCAGCAGCTTGCGGGCGGCTTCCTCGCCCTTGCGCCCAAGGTTCAGATGGGCCGGGGCGGCGGCAGGTTCATCCTTGCCGCCAAAAAATGTTTGCAGCCAGCGCGGCGTCACAGCAGGCTGCCCTGCTGAGGACTTGGCTTTTCGGGCAAAACACCGCGAAAGGTCAGGCGGTGCTGCGGGCAAGGCCCCAGGCGGCGCAGGGCTTCATAATGATCTTCTGTGCCATAGCCCTTATGCGCTTCAAAGCCGTAGCCGGGCCAGCGCTTTTCCAGCCGGGTCATGAGCTTGTCCCTGTAAGTCTTGGCAAGGATGGACGCGGCGGAAATGGCAGGTTCGCTGGCGTCGCCGCCAATAATGCAGCGCTGCGAGGGCAGGGGGGCTGTATGTCCCTTGCGCCAGTGGAAGGCAAAAACATCGCCGGGCACGGTTTTGTTGCCGTCTATGAGCAGATGCGCTGGCGCACACCGCAGGCAGCGGACGGCCCTGCTCATGGCTTCAAAGGTGGCCTGCAAAATATTGATGGCGTCAATGCGGGCGGGCCACACCACACCCAGACCCCAGGCCACAGCACACTGACGTATGCGCGGGGCGAGCATGTCGCGGGTTTTGGCGCTGCATGCCTTGGAATCGTTGAGGCCCGGCAGATCATAGCATTCCGGCAATATGACAGCCGCGGCTACTACCGGTCCGGCCAGACAGCCGCGACCGGCTTCGTCAATGCCAGCGGTAAAAATCTGTGGAGCGTTTGGGGAGCCCGGCCGCAAGAGGGGCGAAGCGCCTTCGGGCAGAAGGGCGATGGGCAGGTCCACCTGCTGAACAAGGCTTGCCTGCGTCTGCTGGTTTTTCGGCCTTGCCGGGCGGCTCAATGCTTTTCTGCCCATGGTTCTCCGCTGCGCAGCAAGGGCCGCGACCCTATGGTCATTGCAAGGGCCAGTTCGATGGCAACGCGATGGTCAATGTGCCGGTTCTAAAGACGCGCGAACAGCGCGCCAGGGATTTTGCAGTTGCCTGCATGCCCTGGCGCGCCGTAAAAACGCTCGCTGCGAATCTGATGCCTAAAAAAGGATCAGAAGCGGCCACGCGGCTTGATGCGCGCGGCTTTGCCCTTGAGGGCACGCAGGTAGTACAGGCGGCTGCGGCGCACGCGGCCCTGCGTGATCAGCTCAACGCGGTCGATGAAGGGCGAGTTGAGCGGGAAAATACGTTCCACGCCCACGCCGTCGGAAACCTTGCGCACCGTAAAGGTGGCGCTGGTGGTGCCGCGCTTGATGCGGATAACGTTACCCTGGAAGACCTGGATACGTTCTTTTTCGCCTTCCACAATGCGCAGGTGCACTTTCACGGTGTCGCCGGAGCGAAACGCGGGAAGATCCATGCGCTGGTTTTCCAGTTCAATTTTCCTGATGATGTCCATCGTGAACTCCTTGCAAATCCGGGCGGATTGTTGCGTCGTTGCAAAGCGGCGCCGATGCGCTCAGGCCGCCGTGTTGCGTCAGTAGTAGTCGCCTAATATCCTGTCGGCCAGAATGGCGGCCGCGCTGCGCACCGAAAGATGGTTGTAGCCCAAAAAACGCACCGGCCTCAGAGTGCCTTCGCACTGTTCGAGGACCTCCGGCGCAAGCCCTTGCGCCGTGCCCAGGCAGAGCATAACCGGCCCCTGGTCGCACCAGCGCCGCACGTCACGCGGAGTCATGGGCATGCGTCCCGGTTGGGATGCCTTGCCCTTGGCAGGCCAGACGGCAGAACTAGCCACCAGTCTGGGTCGCGTTCCATGCTGCGCGGTCATATGCGCCACCGCTTCTTCAAGCGAAGTCGCGGGTTGCACCAGGCCGAGGGCCTGGGCGCGGTCGGCGTTTCCTGTACCGCCCGGCCCCCGCGTCCAGTGACGCAAAATTTCTTCCAGCACCCGCAACTGGTCGCGAAGAGGGGTCACCGGATAAAAGGAACCCATCGCATAGCTGCGGGAAATTCGGGCTATATCGTGTATGTCCAGATTTGTCAAAGAGGAAGCGCCGATTTTTTTTGGCCCAAGGGAAACCGGGTAGTGAACAAGGCAGAACGAAAGATTGCGTCCGGGCCTGTCACGCGGGGTTTCAGCCAGCGTTTGCACGTCTTCGCGGTAAAGCGGCGCTTCATTCAACATTTCCGGGCGCATGCGCAAGGTGGCACGCACAGATTCCTGCCTGCGCCACTGGGCGATGCGGGCATGGTCGCCGCTTTGCAGCACCTCGGGAACCGGCAGGCCTTCCAGGGATTCTGGCCGCGTGTAGTGCGGATATTCCAGCAATCCGTGAGAAAAACTTTCATCGTCGCCGGATTCTTCCTTACCCATAAAACCGGGCATGAGGCGGGCCACGGCCTCCAGCACGGAAAGAGCCGCGCTTTCGCCGCCGTTGAGCACTATATCGCCCACGCTCACAGGTTCAAGCGGAAAAAGCTGCAACAGCCGCGCGTCAATACCCTCGTATCTGCCGCAAACAATGGTCAGGTCTTCCTCGCGCGCAAGGTCGCGCACCATGTCCTGCGTCAGCGGCCGCCCGCCGGGGGCCATGAACAGCATGCGGCCGGGCCGTTCAATGGAGCGCAGGGCACGGGCCAGCGGCTCGCCCTGCATGACCATACCAGGGCCGCCGCCGTAGGGGCGGTCGTCCACGTGGCGGTGTTTGTCGGTGCTGAACTGCCGGGGATCATGAAGGCTGCATTCCACAATGCCAGCCTCCCGCGCACGGCCCATGAGGGCGGTGGACAGGGGCGATTCGAAAAATTCGGGAAAAAGCGTGACAAGGTGAAAACGCGGCATGGGCGGAGAGTGCCGTAAAAACGTTCGCCTTGCAAGGAAATGTCTGCCGGGGCGTTTAGCGGCGCTGGCGTAGGGCAGAAAGGGCGCGTAGCAGAGCCGTCGGGTTCTGGTGGATCACCCGTGGTCGAAAAAATTCTGGCAGAAAGTCTGTTTGGGCGATCACCTGTTGCGCCATGCTCAACCAGTGACCGGGGCAGGGCAGGCTGCGCCAGTAGAATGCGCCCATGGGCCCGTGCCATATCCCGGCCCGCTGCCCCAAAATGCCTGTGGCAACCCTGGCGGGGTCAATGCCCAGCCCCAGACCGGAGGCCTTGAGCAGGGCCTCCTTGATTGTCCAGCGGCGCAGGGCCTCGCGGTTGATGCTCTGCTGTGAAAGGCCTGCCTCGCGTCGGGGCTGTTCTGCCGGGGCAAAGGCACTGGCGGCTGGCGGCTGGGAAAGCAAGGATTCGGCATCCAGTGCGTGCGGAGTCAGCACATCGTTTGCCGAGGCAGGGCAAAGGGCGCAAAAGGCTGCCTCGCCGCTGTGGCTGAAGGCCGCATGCCAACCGGGGAAATGGGGGCGGCCCTGAGTATCCATGCCCATTTGCAGCATCTGCCCTGCGAGGGGTGGATTTGCCGTCGTGGTCTGCTGCGCGGCATACGTTACCAGTTGGGCGCGCGCAAACAGGCGCGATAAGGCCGCCCGCAGCACGTCCTGCTGCGTCTCCCGCGCCTCGGCCTGCCCGTTGGGCGAGCGGCCAAAGCGGCGCACATGGGCAAGCTGCCTCTCGTCCAGCCACGGTTCCAGCGCCGCTTCAAGCGCACAGCGCCAGCCTTCCAGCTCTTTGCTGGAGCCAGCGGGCAGGGGGGTGCAGAGTATTGTGAGCGGGCGTTCCATGATGTTCCGTATTCTGTTGCTTGCGGCAAAGACGCACAAACCGGCTGTTTTACAGAAAACAGCCGGTTTGTCATCTATAAGAGGAAGAGGTGGTCTGCCCCACCTCAGTGGTTATTCGGCAGCCTTGTGCTTCTGGTGCTCGGCAATGACTTTTTCAGCCACAGGTTGCGGGGCTTCTTCATAATGGGCAAATTCCATGGTGAAGAATCCCTGCCCGCCAGTCATGGAGCGCAGGTCGGGCGCGTAGCGCAGCACTTCGCTCATGGGCACGTGGGCCTTGATTTCCGTGCTGCCGCCCTGCGAATCCGAACCCAGCACCTTGCCCCGGCGGGAAGAAAGGTCGCCGATGACATCGCCCATGCTTTCATCGGGCACGGAAACGGTGAGCAGCACGATGGGTTCGAGCAGCACGGGTTTGAGACCCTCCATGGCTTTTTTGAAGGCAATGGAGCCAGCCACCTTGAAGGCCATTTCTGACGAGTCCACCGTGTGATAGCTGCCATCGTAGACCTTGACGCGGAAGTCCACCACCTGGCACCCGGCCAGGAATCCGCGTGCGGCGGCTTCCTGAACGCCCTTGTCGATGGCGGGTACGTACTGGCGGGGGATGACGCCGCCCACGATGGCGTCCTCAAATACATAGCCGGAACCGCGCGGCAGGCCTTCCATCTCGATCCAGCAGTCGCCAAACTGACCACGTCCGCCGGACTGCTTTTTGTGGCGGCCCTGCACCTGACATTTGCCGCGCACGGTTTCGCGGTAGGGAACCTTGGGCGTTTTGAGGATGATATCCACCTTGAAGCGGCGCTTGGCCTTTTCGACCGAAAGCTCAATATGCAACTGCCCCATGCCGGAAAGCAGGATGTCGCCGGTTTCTTCATCGCGCCCCAGACGCAGGGTGATGTCTTCATCCAGCAGCCGCTGCATGGCCGCGTAGACCTTGTCTTCCTCGCCTTTTTCCTTGGGGGCGAGGGCGTAGGTGATAAGCTGCGGGGGCAGGGTGGGCATTTGCAGGGCAAAGGGGGCTTTTTCATCGCAGAGGGTGTCGCCCGTGCGGGTACTCTTGAGTTTGGCAACGGCCACGATGGCGCCGGGGCCAATGGGTTCCTTGCAGGGAGTCTGCGTTTTACCCTGAATGTACAGCAGGTTGCCCAGGCGTTCGTTTTCTT
>JASGGT010000004.1:0-49855 GCA_047602655.1 Desulfovibrio sp.
TCGACCTCGCCAAGCTCAATGCGGTAGCCGCGAATTTTCACCTGATCATCATTACGCCCGAGGTATTCAATACCGCCATCAGGCAGCCAGCGCCCCAGATCGCCCGTGCGGTACATGCGGCTGCCGGGGGCGAAAGGATCATCCATAAAACGCTGGGCCGTGAGTTCTGGCCTGTTCAGATAGCCTCTGGCAACCTGAATGCCCGAAATGTAAATCTCGCCCGTTACGCCCAGAGGCACAGGGTGCTTGCAGGCATCCAGCACATACAGCCGGGTATTGCTGACAGGACGGCCAATGGACACCGCATGGGGCGGCGTGTTCAGGCAGGGTTGCCACGATACGTCCACGGTCGCCTCGGTGGGGCCATAGAGATTGTGCAGCTCCACCTGCAACTGTTCCGCATGCGTCAGGGCATTCCACCGCGCCACCAGTTCACGGGGCAAAGCCTCGCCGCTGGTGAACACGTAGCGTAATGACCGCAGCCTGCTCATATCGCCGGAGTGCGCCTCCAGATAATCCAGAAAAGCCCGCAGCATGGATGGCACAAAATGCAGCACCGTGACCCGGCGGGCCTCTATGGTCTGCACAATGAGGGCAGGATTTTTCTCCGCGTTCGGTTCCAGCAGGGCAATGCTTGCGCCCTGCCACGACCACCAGAACAGTTCCCACACCGAAACGTCAAAGGTGATGGTGGTTTTTTGCAGCACAACATCGCCCTGCCCGATGGGAAAACGCGACTGCATCCACAACAGACGGTTGGCAACGCTGGCGTGTTCGATAGGCACACCCTTGGGCCGCCCGGTGGAACCGGAAGTAAAGATCACGTAGGCCGGGGAATCCGGCGGCAAGGGCTTCGCCTCATAATGGGGAACAGCGTTCGGCATCTGAGCGCTGGCAACCAGCGCCTCAAAATCAGGTGAAAGCACGCGCTGCCCCTTCTGCCCATACTGGCAGAAGGCTTCCGCAAAGCGCGCCTCGCACAGCACCACGCACGGCCCAAGGTCTTCAAACACAGACCGCATACGCTCGGCGGGCAAGGTGGCGGCAAGTGGCACGTACACGGCCCCAAGCCGCAACACGGCAAAAATGCAGGCCATCATTGCGGGCGAACGCTCAAAGCATACGCACACATACTGACCGCACCCCACGCCCTGCCCTTGCAGCCATGCGCGCACGGCATCCACCTGCGCATTGAACTGCGCGTAGGAAACAGCCGCGCCTGCGGCGTCCAGCACAGCCGGGGCATGGGGAGTGCGGGCAACCTGAGCGCGAAAACGGCTGTCCATGTCGGCGGCGATATCCAGCGGCTCCACCGTGTCATTAAAGCTGGCGAGTTCCGCGCGCTCTTGCGCCGGCAGGATATCCAGGTCGGCCAGGGGCTTTGCATCGTCAGCCAGCACGGCGTCCGCAAGGGTCAGCAGGCGCTCGGTCATGCGGCGGACTGTCTGCGGGCTGAAAAGCTCGGTGCAGTATTCTACATCCACCGTATAGCCGCCGTCTGCCCGCTCCTTGAAATAAAAACTCAGGTCAAACTTGCTGCACTGGTGCGGCAGAGCCAGAGGCTCCATGCACAGGGGCGCGCGGCCAAAATCGTTCCAGCTTGCGTCTTCCAGCGCGGCAAATACGTCAAACAGGGGATTGCGCGCGGCGTTCTCTCTACGCCCACGGCTTCAATAACTTTTTCAAAGGGGCAGCCTTGCGCGGACAATGACTTTCGGAACGCGGCATCCACCGTGCCTGCCAGTTCGGCAAAGCCGCCCTGCGCATTCATGCGTGCCCGCACTGCCAGCGTATTGACAAAGAGGCCCACAACGCCCTGAACCTGCTCATGCTCCCTGTTTGCCGCAGGGCAGCCCACAATGATGTCATCCTGCCCGGTATGGCGGAGCAAAAAGGCATCCACCAGCGCGAGCAGCACGGGGAATACCGTCACCCCGGCCCGCAAGGCCCAGTCTTTGAGGGCGTGACTGCGCCCAAGCCCCAGATCAAAGCTCTGCACGGCCCCTTCAAAGCGCTGCACCGCCGGGCGAGGATAATCCAGCGGCAGGCGCAGACGCTCCGGCAGCGGCGCGAGGTCGCTGCATATCTGCTCAAGACCTTCCGCCTCCCGCTCTGATTCCCATAGGGCGTAGCTCGCAAAATCCAGATCAAGGGGCCGCCATTGCGGCTCACTGCCTTGCAGCACGGCGCCGTAGGCTTCGTTGAGTTCACGGGTGATAATTTCTGCCGACCAGCCGTCAAAAATGATGTGATGGAAGCAGAACACCAGAGCATGGCTGCCGTCCCCCTGCCGGAACAGGGCCACGCGCACCAAGGGCCTTTCCGGCCCGAGAGGCAGGCTCATGCCCAGATAGGCGGCATCGGTAAGGGGCGTGCCGTAGCATTCAAGCCGCAGGCCGCCTGCAGGGGCAAGCCTTTGCTCCGGCGCATCCAGCGCAACGCGCAGGCGCAGTGCATCGTGCCTTTCTTCAAGCAGGGTCAAGGCCTTTTGCAATGCCACGGCGTCCACGGGGCCGCGCAACCGGGCCGCAAAAGGAATCACATAAACCTGACCGCCCTCATGCAGCTTTTGCAGAAACCAGATGCGCTGCTGGGCTGGAGACAGGGGGTAGGCTGCAAGCCCTTCCACTCGCGGAATAACAACATCCGGCCTTGCCAGACTGCCAATGCGGGCGGCCAGGGCGCGCGGGCTGGGATAGCCCATCACATCCTCTATGCCCACCGCCACAGAGAGGCTCTTGCTCAACTGCGAGAGCAGACTCATGGCTATCAGGCTGTGGCCGCCAAGCTGAAAAAAATCCGAATCCACAGAATCCACAGGGCAACCAAGCACAGCGGCATAGGCAGCGCGCACGGTTTCCGCCAGAGCCGCCGCATCCAGCCCCTGCCCGGACGGGCCGTTGAGCGCACCTTCTGCCCCGCCATGCTCTGCGCCATCCTGTCCTTCTACGGATTCTTCTGCGTCCGCCAACGCGTTGTTCGCCGCTTCTTCCAGCGCGAGGCAGGTAAGCCCGTCCCCAGAGGCCGTTGCCGCAAGCACGGCATGCAGCGCGTTGCGCAGGGCAAGAGCCCCCTCTTTGGGCAGGCGCTCGGGATCATATAAAAAGCGGAAACGCAGATTCACGCCGGGGATAACCGAAATGCCCAGCGCGTAAGGCAGCTTTTCAAAACCGCGCATGTCGCGCAGTTCAACACGATTGTGATCAAAACACGTATCAACAGGATAGTTTTCAAAGACCATCAGATGGTCAAGCAGGTTTCTGCCCAGTGCCGCCAGGGGCACATAGCCATAGAGCATCTGCTGCAGACTCTGCTCTTTCACCTGGGCCAACAGCGCGCCGAGGGAATCGCTGGCTGTCCAGCGCGCACGCAGCGGCGAGGTCTGGATGAACAGCCCCACGGCGGACTCAATGCCCGCCAGCTCCGCCGGGCGGCCGGAAGTGACCACGCCAAAGACCACATCGCGGCAGCCATTGTTGGCATTGCCGAGCACAATGGCCCACAGGGCCTGAACAAGGGCGGAGAGGGTCACCGCCTCCGTCTTTGCCAGTTCTTGCAAGCTGGCGCTCAGGGCTGCGTCCAGCTCCAGTTCCACTGTCTGCGGCTCGTCAAATTCCCCGGTGGCGGCAGCGCGGGAAACCGGCTGGGCCAGCTCAACCCCGGTCGGCCCGTTGAAATCCTGCAACAATCCGGCCCAGTAGGCCCGCGCCGCACGTTCATCAAACTGCGCGCGCCAACGGGAATAGATTTCCAGCGGGAAAGGCTCCGGCAAACGGCTGTTTTCTGGCCCGCCCTTGGCCCCGGCCAGGGCAAAAAGCTCCCGCAGCAGCACGCCCATGCACCAGCCGTCCATAAGCAGATGGTGGAAGCACCAGCTCATGACCACGCGGTCGGCACCCCGGCGGAAAAACCGCGCCCTCAGCAGGGGGCCGCGCTGCACATCAAAGCCGCGCTGCCGTTCCGCGCGCAGCAGAGCCTGTGCTTCCGCCTCGGCCTCGGCCTCCGGCAAATGGGAAAAGTCGTGGAACTCAAGGCTGGTGCGGCCCTTGAGCAAGACCACGCGGTAAAATTCGCCCTCCACGGGCATGGGAAAGAGGGAACGCAGGCTTTCGTGCCGCGCAGTGAGCGCTTCCCACGCACGCATGAGCGCAAAAATATCCACAGGGCCGCGAAAATGAAATTCCACCTGCTGGGTGTAAACCCCCGATTGCGCAAGCAGCGACTGATACAGCAAGGGCGCATGCCCTGCATCCGGCTGCGCGATGCGCTCCACATCGTCCGCATGGCAACCGCAGGCGGTAAAAATGGCATCCAGGGTCTGTTGCGGCAGATAGGCGGGCAGGCTCTTCAGGGCTGCAAGCCAGCTCTGGAGCAAGCCGAAAACCCAATCACGCGGCAGGCAGTCCGGGCTGAACCACGTCCCGAGGTGCAGGATGCCCTGCTGGTCAAAGTAGACCGAAAGCTCCAGCGGGGCGTCTGCCTCCATGTCGGCGTGGACAAGCTCGGGGACAAGGCCCGGAGCCAGGGCCGAGAGCATCAGGGAGGCCTCTTCGTCAGGCTGGCCCGTCACACGTCCCAGATAGTTAAAGGCAATCTGCGCTGTATAGCCAAATTCAGCCGGGTTTTCCTGCCGCAGATACCCATAGGCATTGCAATTTTCCGGGCTGAAATGCTGCGCCAGCCAGGGGCCGAGGACTTTGCGGGCCTGCGCGCAGTTCAGGGTTGGCTCAAGCGGCATTGGGCAGACCGCCGTAAACCAGCCAAGGCTGCGACTGGCGTCAAAGCCCGGCAAAAGTTCATCGCGCCCGTGGCTCTCCAGCGTCACACGCACCGCAGCCTTTTGCCCCTGAGCATGCAGGGCGCAGGCAAGCGCGGACAATATATCCGCCTTGGCATCGGTGCAGTATTCCAGCCGGAAGCCCTCAAGCTGCGCGGACAGGCTCGCGCGGCTGGCGGCTCTGTCCCTGCTCCTGTCCCGGCTCTGGGACAAAAGGGCGCGCAAGGGTTCGCATGGTTCGGCGCAGGCAGCCAGCCACAAGGCGCGCTGCGCCTCAGAAGGGAATATCCCGCCAGCGCGCAAGCGTTCAACCTCGCGGGCGCGCTGGGCAAGGCCGTGCGCTTCGCGCTGGGCTTTACCTGTGCGGCAGTAATGGAGCAAGCCTTGCCGCAGGGTTTCAAGCGAGAGCGCATCCAGCGCAATGTGGTGTCCCACCAGCAGCAAGAAGCGCCTCTCGCCCTGCCGGGCCAGCATGGCCCCCAGAGTTTTGCCGCATGTCACATCAAGGCCTGCCGTGATCTCCGCCACTGCCTCGCGCAGCAGGTTTGTCTGCTCCACAGTGTCGGCAAAATCGCGGCAGTGCAGGGATATTTTTTGCGGTTCGGCCAGCAGCACGGCATGATCCGGCGCAAAGGCCATTCGCAGGGATTCGTGATATTCCGGCAGGGTTTGCAGCCATGCTTCAATGGTTGCCGTTGGCACATCCGCGCGGATTTCCAGCGGCAGCAGCATGAAGAACTGCTGCCAGTGGCTGGGATGCGCGCCCAGGAAATAGCGGGCAAAAGGCAGCAGGGGAACCCGCTCGCCAGGGGCAACAGGCGTGTAGTCCATAGCCTGCGTTGCGGAAGCGTCGCTGTCGGCGTTTTCCAGCAGGGTGCAGAGATCGCCAAAACGGGGCATGCGCAAAAAATCCGGCGCGCTGAGGGCAGTTATGCCGTTGCGGCGCAGAATGCCCGTTATCTGGATAGCCTTGATGGAATCGCCGCCATCGCGGAAAAAGTCGCTTTCTTCCTGCACTGAACTGGCGCTGCCGGGGTGCAGAATCTGACACCAGGCATCGCCTAATACCTGACGGGGATTGCGCCGGACAAGACCTTCGCAGGCACGTTGCATGCTCCGCACCAGATCATCCAGCAAAGCCGGGGCATCGGCAATGCAACCCGCGTCATATTCCAGCACAATGCGCGAAGCCGTACCCGTTACGAGGGTGAAGCTGGCGGTGAGCTTGCTGGCCCGCAATTCCAGCTCGAGCCTGTGCAATTCAAGCCCTGGAACTCCCACAGGTTCAAAGTGCGCATGCGTTGCCAGAAATTCGGGTACAATATCCGCGGCGCAGTAACGGCTGTGTTCAATGGCCTGCCGCATCTGCCGGGCGGCATCGGCAACGGCGGAGCTGTCTTCAAGGCCGTCGAGGCGCACGCGCAGGGGGACGGTGTTGACGTAGAATCCGGCAGCGCAAAATTCGTCCTGCGTTTCGCGCAGGCCCATAGGCACGCCCAGCAACAGCTCATTTCTTTCAAAACGGCGGCAGAGCGTGCGCCCCGCAAGAGCCACAAAGCAGGCCAGCACACTCGCGCCAGAATTTTTTGCAAGAATTTCAAATCCCTGCGCGGTTTCCGCATCAAGATCAACGCCGATCATGGCGCCCTTGCGACTGGCGGCCCCTGCGGCCTGATTCACTGGGGGCACTGGCGGCGTGAGCACCTCCTGCCAGTAGGCCGCATCATCGGCGCAGGCTGGCGATGCCGCATAGGTGGCCTGCCTGCGGCAAAAAGCCTCCTGCACTGCCAGCAAACCGTGCACGAGCGGCTCGCCGCGCAAATAACGCAAGGCATTTTGCAGCAGGATTTCGAGGGTTTCGCCATCGCCCGCCACATGGTGCACCAATACCAGCACCTGAACGCACTGCGGCAAAACGGCGGCCACAAGGCGCACCGGAGGCTCCACCCGCAGATCAAAAGGCGTGTGTATCTGCTGATCAAAAAATACCGCCGCTTCACGCGCATCGGCAATGGCCACGCTGCACAGGTAGACCTCGCCCTTGCCCCGCGCAAAATGGGGATTGTCTATATCCCCCGCCACCGTGCAGTGGAAAAGCTCCTGAGCGTTGGCGGCCCTGCGCAGGCCTTCCAGAAAATCCGCAGTTCTGTCGCCCCGCAGTTCGAGCAGCAGAGGCATGTTGTAGTCGATGGAGCCCTCGTTCACCTGTTGATAGGCCCATATCCGGAACTGCCCGGTGCTGAGCGGCGCGTTTTCAATGCCCGCTAGGGCAGATGCCCCACGAACTCCACCCAGCAGGGCTTCCACATCAAACAGCGTTTCACAGCTGACAAAACTGCGGAAGGCAATATCAACGTTCAAGGTCTTGCGGATGGCATGCAGCAATGACATGGCATTAAGGCTGTTGCCGCCCTGGGCAAAAAAGCTCTTTTCGGGATCATAGGCCCGGCCAAGCACGCGCTCAAAAATCTCCAGAAGTCCCGCATGGGGCTTACGGTCACTGCCGCCCTGCGCATCGCCGCGCCGTGCAATATTTTGCAGGGCCTTGCGGTCTATCTTGCCCGTGGGGGCAAGGGGCATGGCCTCCAGCATGTGCCAGGCAGAGGGCACCATGTAAGGCGGCAGGCTTGTTCTGCTCCACGAAACCACCGCCTCAATGGACGCGCCGGGCCGCAGCACAAAAAAAGCCGCAAGGCTGGCCTGACCGCCAGCATCCTTCACGGCCAGAACCGCCGCCTGACTGACGCTCTCGCAGCTCTCAAGCAGGCAGGCCACCTCGGCCAGCTCCACCCTGTTGCCTCGAATTTTCACCTGATCGTCAGCACGGCCCAGCAGCAGGATTTCGCCCTTGTCCGACCACAAGGCCAGATCGCCGGACGCGTAAAAGCGGGCGTTTCCTTCCTGCGGCAGGTAGATAAAACGCTGTTCCGTCATTTCCGGCTTGTTGTGGTAGCCGATGGCAAGGCTGGCCCCGCCAATCCACAGTTCGCCCGCCATGCCTGCGGGCAGCTCGCGCCCCTCGGCATTGCGGATGGAAAGCGTCACGTTGGGGATAGGGCTGCCCACGCCGATAGGTTGCGGCTCAAAAGGCAAAACTTCCTTCATGGCCGCGCATACGCAAGTTTCCGTAGGGCCGTAGGCGTTGAAATAACGCAAGGATTTTGCATAGTGCAGGGCATCGCCCGCAATTGGCGGCTCGCCCGCCGTTATGAGCACGCGCAAACCGGGGAAGGGCTCGCCCTCAAAAAGATTAAGATACGAGGGCGGCAGGGTGACCACGGTGATGTCGTTATCAATCATGTACTGACGCAACGTCCAGGGCGCGTTGCGGCACTGGTCGCTCACCGGATACAGGGCGGCCCCTGCCAGCAGAGCCATGAACATTTCCGACAGCGAGGCATCAAAAATGGGCGGCGCAAACTGCAACACATGGTCATCGGCCTGCACGCCAAAAAGCTCGATCTGCCCCTGAATCATGTTGGCAAAGCCGCCGTGCGGGGCCAGCACGCCCTTGGGCTTGCCAGTGGAGCCGGAGGTATAGATCAGATAGGCTCCATCCTCGGCCCGGGGCGCTTGCGGCAAGGGAGTTATGGGGGCCTGGCGGTAGGCAAGCTCGGCCAGATCAAGAGTGATGTCTGCTCCGGAGTCCTCCACAATATAGGCCATGCGGTCGGGTGCGGCCTTGGGGTCTATGGGCAGATAGACTGCTCCAAGCCGCTGGATCCCCAGCACAACTTCGGGCAGATTGGCCGTGCGATGGGCAGCCACTGCCACAATGCCGCCCCGCGCAACGCCCTGCCCGGCCAGCCACGTGGCGCAACGCAAGGAATTTTCGCGCACTTGCGCGTACGAGAGGGTGTTGCCCCATTCATCCTTGACGGCAACCCGCTCGCCAAAGGCATCCGCCGCGGCGTCAAAAAGTTCGGGCAGGCTACGGATATCGTACTTTCTCGCAGGGCCGCTGCGCCATTGCGCGAGTTCCCGCTTTTCTTCATCCAGCAGGTAATCAAGCTGCGGCGGCTCAATGCCAGAGGCAAGCTGGGACACAACGCTTTCAACGCGGGCGATAAAACGCTCCACATCCCTGTCGCTCAGATGGTTGCGGCTGTTGCGCACAGTGAGCGAAAAGCAGCCCGAGCGCAGCTCCTGCATGACCAGCATGCCGAAAAGGATCGGCTCCTTGGCGCTGTGCCGCTGCTCCGCCTCGACAATGGGGAATTCTGGCGTACCGGGAGGCGTATTGGGCAAAAAATTGACAAAGGTATCTGCCAGAAAGGCAAAATTTTTGCCTTCAAGCTGGCGGGCAGCCAGTTGGTAAGGCGTGCGCACATGGCGGTAAAACGATCCGTTCTGCGCGCTGACGGCCTCCAGCAGCCCGGCAAAGGTATCATGGGCGGCCACATTTACCAGCAGGGGCGGCAGCGACATCATGGCACCCTGCCGCCGGTGCATCACCTTGCGCTCCCCATAGGCCACAGGGGCAAGAGCCACAATGTCCTTTTCTCCGCTCATGAACGACACGATGAGCGCGTAGATGCCCGTAAAAAACACCGCGGGGCTGACCTTATAGGCGGCTATGAGCGCGGACGTTTCGCGCGAGGTTTTTTCTGACAGCACAAATTTCTGGTGACGGCTCTCGCCAAGCACATCGGGCCGCCCCGGCAGGGCGCGCAGCAGGCGTTTTTCCGGCAGGCGGGAAAGGTGTTCGTGCCAAAAGGCCATGTCTTTCTGAAAACGCGGCGAGGCGCAGTGCGCCTGATCTTCAAGGTAGGCTTCTTCGCAGGAGCACGGCTCGCCAAGGTCTGGCGTTTCACCACGAGCGAGCGCTGTGTAAACGTCCGCAATAACGGCGATGTGAAAAAAGAATGCCAATCCGTCCAGCACCACGTGCGAGCACTTCATGGCAATGGTGCAGCTTGCCTCGCCAGTGATGACAAGGGCATAGCGCATAAGAGGATTTTCCACCGGTTCTTCAAAAAATTCGTCGATCATGCGGTCGGCAGCAGCGGCGGGATCCTGCTGCGCGGCGGCGTCCAGAACCCTGAAATCGGGATCCTGCGGTTCATCCACAAGAAAGTACGGCTCGGCTTCATCCTGGCACAGGGAGGCGGCGGGCAGCGGCATGAAATGCAAGGTACGCTTGATGGCCTGGCGCAACAGATCGGGGTCGAGCCTTGCGCCAATGTGATAACAGCCCCGAATTGAGGTTTCGGCATAGTCGGACAGCGCCGCTTTTGCCGAGAGCCACAGTTCTTTCTGACAACCGGTTAAAGGCACAATCTTTGCCATTCCGTCCCCCACTGCGGCTTTTGCGCGCTCACTGAAACATGGGGAAAAAATATCCCACAGTCTGTGGATTAGCAAGTTTTACATATACTTTGGACAGTTTTTGCCGTAAATTCACAAGCAGACCGAAACCCGGATATTGAATGCATTTCCACAACAACTGATCTGTATCCGGGTGTTCTGGCACGCTCAAAATACCTGAACAACAGAAAATCCATCCGCAAACAGAGGCCGGAATAATGGACGCTGAACCTTGCTGGAAATGCCTTGATTGGAAAAAGGAACTTGCCAACAATGTCGTCACCATCGACCAGTTGAAGCAATACGCCACATTCAGTCCACAAGAGGAAGCGACGCTTCGTGAAGTCGCCAAGGTGCATCCTGTCAACATTCCTCGCTATTATCTGAGCCTTATAGATAAAAACGATTCCAGCGATCCCATACGCCGCATGTGCTTTCCGGATGCAGAAGAACTGGTGGTTGCAGGATCCATGGGCGCTACAACTGCCGACCCCTACGGCGATGACAAGCACGACAAGGGCAATGGCGTATTGCATAAATACGACTGCACTGCACTGCTTGTTACAACAGAATGCTGCGCCATGCACTGCCGCCACTGTTTTCGCCGCCGTATCGTGGGGCACTCCAGCCAGCAGACCCTGCGCAACTTTTCCGGGGCGCTGCAATACATTGCCGACCATCCCAAGATCAACAACGTCATTCTTTCCGGCGGCGACCCGCTGGCCCTGGCAACCCCGGTACTGCAAAAAATGCTCGAGGGGCTGGCCGAGATCGACCATGTGGATTTTGTACGCATCGGCACGCGCATTCCTGTCACCTATCCGCTGCGCATCTTTGACGACGCCCTCATGGATGCCCTGCGCGCCTTTGCCGAACGCAAGGCTCTGTACGTTGCCACGCACTACAACCATGCGCGAGAGATCACGCCCACCTCGGCCGAGGCCATCAGGAGGTTACGTCTGTGCGGGGCCACCATCAACAATCAGGCGGTGCTGCTGCGCGGCGTCAACGACAGTGCGGAAGATATTGTTGAACTGATGAACAGACTGCTTTCCATTGGAGTGAACCCGTATTATCTGTATCAGTGCATGCCTGTTTCTCGGGTACGGCATCATTTTCAACTGCCGCTCAAGCAGGGCATTGCCATTGTGGACAAGGCCAAGGCGCAACTCAGCGGCTATGGCAAGCGCTTCAAATACATAATCGGACACGACATCGGCAAGCTGGAAATCTGCGGCATCAGCGAGGGCAATATTGTTCTCAAGCAGATGCATGCCCGCATCGGACACGAAGAACAGGCCTCGCGCATCATCATCCAGAAGCTTGATGACGATGCTGGCTGGGTTGAGCTGTAGGCGCAACACATGCAACACACGGCCACAACACTTTTCTGCATTCCTCACGCTGGAGGCAATACCGCCTTTTATGCGCGGTTCAGCGAATTTTTTCCGGCTTGGATCACCATAAGACCTCTGGAACTGCCGGGCAAAGGCCGCCGCTGCCGGGAGCGGCTGCTTACCAGCATGGAGAGCATGGGACGCGACCTGCTGGAGCAGATACGCTCCGCCGCCTACACTGGCCCCTATGCCCTGTTTGGTCACAGCATGGGCGGCCTGCTGGCCTTTCTTTGCGCGCGGTTCGCCTGCGATGCGGCGCTGCCCTTGCCCACGGCCCTGTTCATTTCGTCCGCCACCACGCCTGGCCTGATGCGCACCGGGATTTCACGCCCCATTGACCAGCTGCCCCCCGGCGCGCTGTGGGACTATGTGGCCCGCATGGGCGGCATCCCGCCAGAAATTGCGCGGTCGCAGGATTTCAGAAACTACCTTGAACCCGTGCTCCGCGCTGATTTTATGGCGATTGAAGGCTGGCAGCCCTCCCCCTACAGCCCATTGCCCTTGCCTATCCACACCACCATTGGCAGCCATGACCTCGTTACCGAGGCTGACGCCCTGCAGTGGCAAAACCTGACAGACGCGCAATGCACGGTACGCATATTCAGCGGCGGCCATTTTTACGTTCAGGATCACTGGCAGGAACTGGCAATCCACATGATGCATACCCTTGAGGCAACGGATTAGACGGTGCTGGCGCAATATTTTTGCAATTGGCGCGCGCCGTCCGCCCCGGAAAAATCTATTTTATGCGTTGGCCTGGAGCTTGAGAATATTGCGGACTGGCCCAGCCAGTGCACGCCCCACACCACCCGGCAGGAGCAGCAGGAGGCCGGGCGCTACGTGCACATAGAAGATGCGGCGCGGCATCTGGCAGGCCGGGCGCTGGCGCGGAGAATGCTACGCGCCGTCTTTGGGCAGGATTGTGCCGCTGTGTTTGCCCTCTCCCCTTACGGCAAGCCCTTTTGCCCCGGGGTATCCGCAGATTTTTCCATCAGCCATTCGGGCAGCATGGTATGGGTGGCCCTTTGCCGATGCGCAAGCGTGGGCATTGATGTGGAAAGGTTGCGCCCTCTGCCCGATGCGGCGGAGCTGACCAGCCAGCTGCATCCGCAGGAGCAGAAAGATCTGTTGGCCTTGCCCCCGGCGGAGCTGCAAACGGCCTTTTATCGTTGCTGGACGCGCAAAGAGGCCGTAATCAAGGCTGTGGGCATGGGCCTGAGCATGCCCTTGAAAAGCTTTAGCGTTAACACCGGGCAGCAAGAGAGCGACTGGATAGCATCCTTCACTGCAAATGCTGTTCACGGCATGCCTGCAATGCTTGAGGGGGGCGAGCAGTGGACAAGCCGCGACATCAGAACAACAGACGGCTACCAGTGCAGTGTGGCGGCGCATGGCCCCTGCCTGGATGTCATGGTCTGCCTTGCCTGTTGATCCCTCCAACCCGCCAAAAATCATGCAGAAATGCCGATGCGCGCCCCAAATTCATGTGGACGATACCGCTTTTCCTCTGATATATTGAAACCTGCGCGCATGGCTTTGCGCCCGTATGAAAATCCGTGTGGCCCATCCCGCCCATAGCGCAGATTACCATAAAAAATGCTTATCTGCTCTGCACGGATTTTGGAAAAAATCCACTCCAGTTTTTGGGCAACACCGCCGAGCGGGCGGACACACTGTGTCACCAAGAACGCATCATAGGGTATTTTGTTCCATGAGCAGCCGCCTCGGATCGTTCTTCGCCACACTTGCCGCAGCACTTTGCTGCGCGGTATGCCTGTGCGCAAACGTACAGGCGGCCCCCCAGCGCGCGCCAGCGGAACAGATGACAGCCCCTGCCCCGGTGCCCTCCCAGCCCAAACCCTCGCGCCCCAAGGTTGCGGCCTATTTTGAAGCCGGGCCGTACTGGGAATTTACCCTGCTGCAAAAAGAGATCATCAAGGCCCTGCGTCAACGCGGGGTTGCTGACCGCATCACCCTGCCGGACGAACTGTACATCAGCCCCGGCTGGGATGCCTCTGAGCCTGTATACCGCGCAGAGGCCCGCAAACTGATACAAAATCCGGATATCGACGTCATCATCAGCATGGGGACAGAGGCCACCAAAGCCCTGCTGGCTGAAAACAACGGCAAAACGCCCATCATGAGCGTTGACGTGGCCGACCCGGCAGGCGCCGGCATTGTGGACCGCGCCACCGGCAAGGGCGCCGCCAACCTGACCATCCGCTACACCAAGGACAAATGGTTCAAGGTCTTTGCCCTGTTTCACGAGGCTCTGCCCTTCCTTCGCCTTGGCATAATGTATCACGACAGCCCCGAAGGTCTTTCGTACTCCAACGTGCGGGAAGCGCGCGAAGTTGCGCGCGAGCGCGGTTTTACCCTTGTGGAATACCCCTTTCTGGACAAGGCGGAGAGCATAGAATCGTGCACCAGGGGTGTGAACAAGTTGCTGGCAGCTGGTGTGGATGCCTTTTACATTTCGGCCCTCAACTGCTTTGACTGGACGCAGGCCAACCCCCAGGCCATCTTTGACACGCTCAACGCCCACCACATCAAGACCTTTGCGCGCGATGGCAGCGTGCATGTGCGCAGGGGCGCGCTGATGGGGCTTTCTACCCTTGACTATGTTCCTCTTGGCAAATTTTATGCTGACCATATTGCCGCCCAGCTTGGCCTGTTGCCGCCCAATACCCAGCTTGAAACCGCGGCCTACACGCCCAAGATTGCGCTGAATCTGGTTACTGCCCAAAAAATGGGCATGGATCTGCCGCTGATTCTGCTCATTTCGGCAGACGAACTCTTTGACGTCACACTGGCGGGCGTTGATAAAACGGCCGTTCCCCAATAGATTTCCCGTAACCCTGAAACCGGTCACAACGAGGTTGCACATGACAAAAGATACGTTGGAAAACAAGGTCGACGGCGTTGAAGGTCAGATGGCCTGCCAGGCCGAAACCGCTGCTGAAACGGAAACGTGCGAACGCGCCTGCCCTTCGGAAGAAGCGGTGGACGCCATCATCCGCAAGCGCGTGTACGGCGCTATCGGCATTGGCTTTGTACCGGTGCCTCTTGTAGATTTTCTGGGTCTCTCCGCCCTCCAGATTGAGCTTATCCACGCGCTGGCCCAGGCCCACGGCGTCGAATTCAAAAAAGAACGCGTCAAATCCATCATTTCTTCGCTGTGCGGCGGCCTGCTGACCACGGCAAGCGTGCCCCTGGCCGCCTCCCTGCTGAAAAGCATTCCGGTCATTGGCTTCACCGCAGGCGCTGCCACCATCAGCATCATGGGCGGCGCCAGCACCTATGCCCTTGGCTGGGTTTTTGACCGCCACTTCAGAAAGGGCGGCAACCTGGTGGATTTCAATACTGAAGAAGCCAAAACCTACTTCAAGGAAAAGGTTGAAGAAGGCAAAACCTTCGTCAGCAAGATCAAAAACAAGATGAAAAAAGAAACCGCCAAGGCCGAAGAAGCGCCCGCCAAGGAAGCGGGTACCGACGCGGCCTAGGGGCTGTCTCTAAATAATTCTTTTGTCCAATTGGCTGCGTCAAAAGGCCATTTTTTACTCCAGTCATGTACCGTAAGAGTACATTCCTTTCGTAAAAAAAGCCTTCCTTGCCCTTGGCGCAAAATCATTTATTTAGAGACAGCCCCTGGCAGCGGCAACTTCTGACGGTTTCGGGAATCAGAGATCGGAAGGGCCAGACAATTGGCCCTTCCGAGAGTGTTGGCCACGCCAACACGACCGGAAATTAGGAGCAGGCTGCGGCTTGGCCGCGCCGTTATGCGAGCATTTCAAGCGTTACAGCTCTATATGCTGCCAAAGCCCGGGTACAGCCAGGGCGCAGGCAAGACCGCCGGGCATGCTGTAATGCGCGGCGCACCTGAACACCGGGGCCACAGAACCACATGCTGCAACTGAAAGAATCGCTTTTTCTGAAACTTCTGTGGGAACAGGCCGGCGAGGAAGGCAAAAAGATTGTCGCCGCCTGCCTCGGCTCAGGCATCACGCAGGGGCTTGCCGTTTTTTCGGTGCTTCAGGGCTTGCAGCAGCTTTCTGAAGACGGGCTGGAATTCAGCACCTTTCTTGCCTTTCTGGTGAGCCTCGCCTCTTTTTATTTTCTCTTCCGCTACATAACAGGACGCTCGGCGCAGATAGCCCTGCGCGGCATCATGGAATGGCGCATGCGCATTGCCGCCAAGCTGCGCGGCGTTTCCCTGCTGGAATATGAAAAGCTGGACAAAAACCGTATTCAGTCCGCCCTGCTTGACGGACGTGAAATGGTGGTTGAGGCGGCCCGCATGCTGGTGGCGGCTTCGGCCAACACGGTGATGGTGGTGCTCTCTTTTGCCAAAATGGCAACTGTGTCCATTCCCGGCACGCTGGGCGTTTTTCTTTTTCTTGCCATGGGGTTCTGGATTTTTCTGCACCTTATCAACAAGGTACATGCGCACATGGGGCCAGCCATGCAGGCAGACCAGCGCTTCTGCGCGGGTCTGCGCGACCTTTACGCCGGGCTGCTGCAACTCAAGATGCACAAGCCAAGGACTACGGCGCTGTTTGGCGAGCAGATCATCCCTGATCTTTCTGTTGCATCAGAAGCCCGCGATGCCACCGAACACAGGCACGCCCTTGGCATATCATTTTTTGCCATGTTCAATCTGCTGATTCTGGGGCTGATACTTTTTATCATGCCCAAGATACTAAGCCTCGAAACGTCCGAGACGTCCTCGTTGCTGGTGCTGTGCATGTTCAGCCTGAGCCCGCTCATAAGCCTGATCACCTCAGTGCCCATGATGGCAAAGGTGGAAATGAGCCTGCACGAACTTGCAGCCGTGGAAGCGCAGATCGACGCAGTAACGGAACCCTTTGAAACCGCCGGGGTCAAGGCGCGCTGGCAGCAGACCGACCCCACAGTGCCGGACTTTGATTCCATCGCCCTGCGCGATGTGCGTTTTGACTACCATGACCGCAACGGCATGCGGCTTTTTGGTATTGCGGTAGACAGCTTTGAGCTGCACAAGGGCGAACTGGTGTTCATTCGCGGCGGCAACGGATCGGGCAAGTCCACCTTCATGAAGGTGCTGGCCGGACTGTACGCGCCCGAAAGCGGGGAAATGTTCCTGAACAACGTCGTGCTTTCCGATGTTAATATGGAATCCTACCGCAACCTCTTCACCATTGTGCCCACGGACTATCACCTGTTTTCCCGCCCCCTCGGCCTGAACATCACTCCGGCCCAGCTCACGGATGTGCTGCGCACCCTGCACATGGAAACCAAGGTGAGCCTGCTTGAAGACGGCACGTTCTCCACGCTTGATCTCTCTGCCGGGCAGCGCAAACGCCTTGCCCTGGCCTGTGCGCTGCTGGAAAAGCGCCATATCTACCTCTTTGACGAAGTAGCCGCAGATTTCGACCCTGTTTTCCGCCGTTATTTTTACGAAGAACTGCTGCCTGACATCATCCGTCAGGGCGGTACCATCCTGGCCATATCCCATGACGACCGCTATTTCCACGTGGCCGACAGGGTACTGACCATGCGCGAAGGCGGCTTTGTGGAAGAATCCGCAGGCGAAGGGGCGCTGTCATGAGCCGCCATTTTCTGCGGTTTGCCCTCCCCCTGGCGGCCCTGCTGTGCCTGTGCGCCGCGCCCGTGGCCGGAGCCAAGGACCTTTCGGGCAATTCCAATATCCAGCTTGTGCGCCAGCTGTACAACAATGTGCGTGACACTTTGCCCTCTGAAGTGAATGCTGTGGAAAACACGCAAATCATTCAGAACAGGCTGAAATGCTACGAAGAAAACCACGATTACGGACAGCGCATCCAGATTTGCAACAACAAATACGTCAAGAGCATAGTACATCACGCGCGCAAGGGAATCCATTCTCGCCCGAATCTTGGCGAATTTGTACTTAATGTTGATATGTGCCCCATTCTTTACAATATCTGCATGGGCCAGACGGAAGACGACAAAGAACGCTGCATTCTGTTTGAAAGGCAGTGCATAGACTATACGCTTGATATGTTCTGGCGCGGCTCCGCGCAATATACACAGCAAACCTACCGGTTGGATCAATGAAAAGCGTCTGTGCAAATATACGGGAAATGGTGCGCCGCAATCGCCTGAGGATCATAGTCGCGGGCGTTGTCGCAACGCTGCTGCTCCTGTTTCTCTGGCCGAGTATTGTCATTTCCATCAAGCCCGGCGAGCTGGGCGTTCTGTACGCGCGCTTTCGCGGCGGCACCCAGTTGCAGCACACCTACGAGGAAGGCATACATTTCATCCAGCCGTGGAACATAATGTACATCTATGACGTGCGCGTGCAGGAAGAGACCCAGAACATCGACGTGCTGACCGTGGACGGCCTGACCATCAACGTGCAGATTTCGCTGCGTTTTCAGATCATCCGTGACCGCCTGCCCAACCTGCATCAAGAAATTGGGCCAAACTACCGCGACAAGGTCGTCATTCCCATCATGAATTCCGCCGTGCGGCAAACAATCGGCAGCTATCGGCCAGACGACCTCTACTCCACAGCGCGGCAGGAACTGCAAGACCAGATGCTGGTGGACGCAGTGGAAGAAATGGGGCGCATCCCCGTTCTTATTCAGGGTTTTGTGGTCAAGAGCATCACCCTGCCCGAAGTGCTGCGCGAGGCCATTGAACGCAAGCTCATCGCGGAGCAGGACTACCTGCGCTACAAGTACATTCTGCTTGAAGCCCAGCAGGAAGCCCGCCGCAAGACCATTGAAGGCGAAGGCATCAAGGCCTATCAGACGCTTGTCAACGAGAACATGACGCAGAACTTCTTGCGCTATGAAGGTATTCAGGCCACCAAGGAGCTTGCTGGTTCGTCCAACGCCAAGGTGGTTGTGATCGGCGGCAAGGACGGCCTGCCTGTTATTCTCAATGCAGATTCGCCTACAGGCGCAGGCGCGGCCGATGCGCCAGGCCCGACAGCGCCAAAACCGATAAATCCGCCACTCAGGGGGCGACCTCCAAGGCGGCCCAGCAGGCGACCTCGCAGTCAACCGTGCAGATGCCTGGCAGGCCGGAACAGAACAGAATGGATCAGGCAATACCAAATCAGACCCGGCCAGAGCAGGCCAGACCAGATACAGATCGTGCCAGGCCCGGCCAGAGCACACCGGGCCAGAACACACCGGGCCAGAGCAGACCAGAACAAATGCGGCCCGAACCCGGCAGAACATCTGCCCCGCGCTCGGACTCCCGCTTTGACCCGCGCTCCACGTACCGTCCCGCATCGCTGCCAGACCCGCAACAGGACGCGCCCTTGCATGAATCCGGCGCTTTTGCCGCGTCTCCGCTCACCGGAATGAGCTGGATCGCACCCGGAGAAAACGTATCGGATTACATCCAGAGGTTGAATAAAACACTGCTGCAACCGCACCGTGGCGGTGCTGTCAGACAGTAAGGGAGGCCCGCTGTGCTACTGTTCGCTCTCATACTGGGCATGAGCCTGCTGGTCGGGCTTTTGGGCATCAATTCCCGGCTGGGATTCTGGGGCAACTTTTTTGCCAGTGTTCTGCTGACCCCCCTGGTGGGACTGCTGCTTGTCATCGCCTCGAACCCCAAAAAGCCCACGGACTGCTAGGTTGTATACGGATACGGTTCAGATGAACACACTCTTTCACGCGGCGCAGTAGGCATGATTTTTCCAATTACAGCCAATGGTCCATGCCTTTTGCTGCGCCCGCAGCAAAATCAGAGGCAACGCCCCCATACAGCCGCACATTGGCCGCGCCTGACTACGCTGCTTCTTGCCATGCTCATTCTGGGCGGCCTGTTTTTCGTCTTGTGCCAGCCCGCCTGCGCCAATCCGCCTGTAAAACGCATCGGCTACCTCGAGGCCGGGCCTTTCTGGCTGTTTGACAACACCTGGAACGCCTTTCGCGATGGCATGGGCAAGTATGACGACATGCGCTGCGAATACCCTGCTGACGCGCGTTTAAGCCCCGGCTGGGAACCCGCGCAGATGCGCCGCCTGCCTGAAATGGCAAAACAGCTTTTGCAACGCAAGGATCTCGACCTTGTGGTGGGCATGGGCACGGCGGCGGTCAAGGCGCTGCTGGCGGTCAACGATGGCCGTTTGCCCATTCTGGGCATGGGCATGGCTGACCCTGTGGCTGCCGGGGTTGTCAAAAGCGCCCAGGATTCCGGCGTGGACAACTTCACCTGCCGGGTGGAAGTTGACCGCTGGTCTTCCATGTACCGTGTTTTTTACGATGTGGTGCACTTTCGCAAAATGGGCATCATGCTTCAGAACAGTCAGGAAGGCCGCGTGTACGCAGCACTTGACGATGCCCAGGCCATTGCCTCGGAGCTGGGATTTTCCCTTGTGCTCTACGATGGCCTCTCCTCAGCCGAAAGCACGGAAGAATGCCGCAAGGGGCTGGATGAACTGCACAAGCAGGGCATGGACGCCTTCTTTATCGGCCCGCTGAACTGCTTTGATATCGGCGGCGAGGGTATGGCCCCGCTGCTGAAAAAGCTAAATCAATGGAAAATTCCCACCTTTCCGCGTGACGGCTCGGAATATGTCAAAGCCGGAGCGCTCATGGGCTTTTCCACCTGGAATTTCGGCCCCAGCGGCATAGCCCTGGCCGGGCAGGCCCACGCAATACTGGGCGGCACACAGCCGCGCACCCTGCCCATGCTCGACCAGTCCGAGCCTTCCATCGCCCTGAACCTTGCCACCGCCAAGGCCATCGGCTTTGACTTCCCCTTTGACGTGCTGGTAACGGCGGACGAACTGCACGAAACCATCAGCCAGCCGCACCCCGGTACCCCTTAAGGATTTCCCGTGCTTATCCGCGCCACGCGCAAACTGCGCATCAATGCCCTGCTGCTCGGGCTTGGAGTTCTGCTGGTTACTCTGGGCTTCAACGTGCTGCTCTCGGTTTCCACGCTGAATACACTGGCAACCGACATGGTGCTTTCCGGCTATCGCAGCGGTGCAGAACGTCTGGCCAGCGATATTGAACGGGGCATGCGCTTTGGCAAGCCGCTGGCTTCGTTCGCCGGAATGGACGAGATGCTGGCGGAGCTGGGTCAGAGCGCGGCGGGCATCAGGCGTGTGGCCATAATTGATGCCAAAGGTTCCACGCTTTATGCGCAGCCCGCCCAGGATTCAGGAGCGGAGAGCGCGTTGCTGCATGGTGCGGCTTCCCAGACCAGCGAGGGCAAAGACGGGCCGCAAGGCGCAATCAAAACTGCTGACGGCTATCGCCTGAGCATTCCCCTGAGCAACAGAACAGCCGTAGGGCACCTGCTGGTGGACATTGACAGCAAGCCCATCAATGCGGCCACGGAAGATTTTTTGCGATGGTCATCCCTGCTGCTGGCAGCGGCCTGCCTTGTGGCGGGGCTGATTCTGGCCGGGCGTCTTGGCCTGCTGACCGGGCAACGCGCTGTGGGCACAAGCCTTTCGGGAATGACCAGAATGCTGCTCGTCATCATTGGCACATCGCAATTGCTCTACGCCTGCGGTACGCTGGTACTGTTCGATACCTATGTCAAACAGGCCATACGCACCAAGGCCGACATTCTTGCGGAAGCCACGGGCCGCGATTTTGAATACCTCATCCACAAAGGCGTGGATATCGCCAGCCTGCGCGGCAAGGATCAGGCCCTTGAGCAGTTGCTGGCCGCCAACAGCGAGCTTGCGGGCGCGCAGCTGCTGACGCCGGAGGGCACGGTGGTGGCCTCCGCCGGGCATGTGCCCGACCCCGCGCTCACGGTTGAAAAATCACTGAGTACATACTGGCCCAGCCGCTTCCGCCAAAAGCAGGAAGTGCTGCGCCTGCAACTGGCAGTGCAGCCCCAGGCCATCACAACCCGCATATCGGCGCTGGCCCTTGATCTTGGGGCATCGCTGCTCATCAGCTTTTTGCTGTTGCTGGAACTTTCCAAGCTGCTGGGCCTTATCGCGCAGCGCAACCTGCCGCCGGACGCTGCGGCGAAGGCCCTTGAAGGCAGCCGGCATTCCCTCGCCGTACAAGCCTTGCGGGCAGCGGGCTTTGTATTCTTTTTGGGCTACGACATGGGCATATCGTTTATTCCTCTGCTGGCCCGCCAACTGTACGAGCCTTTCATGGGGCTGAGCCGCGATGTGGCCATTGGCCTGCCCATCTCGGCAGAAATGGTCAGCGCAGGCGTGGCCCTGCTGTTTTCCGGCGGATTTTCCGTACGCTACGGCTGGCAAAAGGTCTTTGCCGCAGGCACCCTGGCTGCGGCGGTGGGGCTGATGATGGGCGGCATGGCCAACAGCCTGCACCTGCTCATCCTGGGGCGCATTGCCACAGGCTTCGGCTTTGGTCTTGTGCTCATGGCCGGGCAGATAGGCACACTGGGCAAGGCCAACGCCGGGGCGGGGCTCACCAGCGTGTTCGCAGGCATATTTTCCGGCAGCATCTGCGGCTCCGCAGCGGGGGCCATGCTGGCGGATCATGTCTCGTTTCAGGCGGTGCTGGCGACCGGCTCCTGCACCATATTGCTGGCCCTGTTCACCGTGATGCTTGGCAAGGAACCCGCAGAGGCCGCAGCAAGCAGCACCGCCAGCGCGGCCTTGCCGGGCGCTGGCGCGCAGGGGCACATGTTTTCAGGCTGCATGCAATTGCTGCAAGACCCGCGCATGCACATGATACTCTGGCTGGTGGGCATACCCGCCGCCATGTGCCTGACCGGATTTTTGCACTATCTGCTGCCGCTGAGGCTGGCAAACGCCCATGTGGATCAGTCGGATATCGGCCGCATATTCATGCTCTACGGCCTGTGTTTTATTACGGCGGGGCCATTGCTCGGCAAATGGATAGATCGCAGAAAAGACAAATCCCTGTTCCTGACGCTCACGGGCCTGCTCTCCGGCATTACGCTGCTCATTGCGGCAACGGCCACAAACATGGCTGGAGCCGCCGCTGCGGTCATCTCCCTTGGGCTGGCCCAGTGTCTGGCTGCCCCGGCATCAATGATCTGCGTTCTCACCCTTGCTTCGGCGCAAACCCTGGGACGCGAAAAGACAGCCTCAATTTACCGGGGGCTGGAGCGGATGGGGCAGGTGGCGGGGCCTGTGGTGTTTGGCATTGCCGTAACCGTCATGGCTCCAGCCAGCGCGCTGTTGATCATGGGCAGCATCGTCTGCGCGCTTTCCCTGCTGTTCCACCTGATGTGGCGGCTCAGGACTCCAGCGAACTGACCAGCGCCCGCAGTTCGGGCATGGCGGGATCGGTCAGGCCGCCGGGCAGAAACCACGACAGAACTTCGTAATAATCTTCGGGCAGGACGATATGCCCGCCCTTCTGGATAAAGCTGCGGAACTCGTCTTCGGTGGGATAGCTGAAGTATTTTCGCCCTTCGCTGCTCTGCACATGGGTTGTCAGCTCGCGCCCCGCCTCCAGTTCGGGCAGGTGGCGCAGCAGGGCGTCTATACCCGCAAAATAGGTATGCACAAAGTTCCACAGCAGGGAGCGGTCGTAGTTGATGGGCCACCAGCCGATCTCAACGATGGGCCCGGTATCCAGCCCTGCGTCAAGGTGGAAAAGCGTGCAGCCCGAACGCTCATTGCCATGTTCCATAGCCCGAAAAGGGCTGCACAGGCCTTGCAGGTCTGGCAGTGCGCCGGGATGCATGCCGTAGGTGCCAAGCAGGGGCATATCAATAACGTCAGTGGGAATAACGTAGTCGTAGCGGCAGGATATAACCACGTCTGGCGCAAGGTCGCGCATGGCTTGCCGGGAGGCTGGCGACCGCATGGGCCCCCACATCTCCATATCAATATTATAACGCTTTTTCAGGCCCGCATAGGTCTGGCACCGCGCCGCATTGCCCTCAGGGAAGCGGGCTTCCAGCCAGGGCAGAATGTGCTCAAGCACCATGTTCCGCTCATGGGCCACAAGGCTAGCCGCGTAAGCATTGCTGCACTCCGCGTCCAGCACGTAATCTGAAAGAACCACAAAAACATCGTGTCTGGGGGCAATGGCTGCCAGCAGTCTGTTAAGGGCGACACATCCTGCAAGATCCTTCTTGGCGCAAACGACAACTTTCACGGCATATCCTTTCGTGGAACATTGCCCAGCATGCTACGCCGCAAGGTTCTGCATGAAAAGAAGAAATCTATCATAGTGATGCGTGGAACCTTATTTTATTCCACCGGGAAATTGAAATAGGTATCGGTGTAAGGCTCATTTTTAAGGGTGTAGTGCCACCACTCTTCTTCATAGCGCTTGAAGCCGGCATTCTCCATAAGGCCCAGAAGCGCAGCGCGATTTGCCTCCTGCTGCGGGCTCAGCCCCTTGGCCCCGTGGTGCGAGGCCGCGCCAAAAAAGTCAAAGGGGGTGCCCATGTCAACCTCTTTGCCGCTCAGCCTGTCTACAAGAGTGAGGTCCACCGTGCTGCCGCGCGAATGCCCTGAACGCGTGGCAACATAGCCCAGATCAAAGACCCGAGCCTTGTCCACCTGCGGATAAAAAATCGCCTTCATGCGCGTGTCGGCGGCGTTCATGCCCCAGCGCACAAAATGATCCACCGCCGACTGCGGGCGGTAGGCATCATAAATTTTCAGGGTGTAACCTTTCTCTTCCGCCGCCGCAGCAGCCTTGCACAGGGCGGTCGCCGCTGGTTCGGTCAGGATTGCCTGCGGCGCAAGGTATCCATTGATGCGCTCTCCCACAAAGTTGTAGGAAGAAAAATACCGTATTTCCTGAATAATATTCTGGCACTGATCGCTCACATGCATAAAGCCTTCGTGCATGACCGCCTGCGCCTGCAATGGGAGCAGCATCCCCAGGGCCAGCACCACCATCTGCAAAAAAAGAAGCGGATCGCATTTACGGCGCGCAATCATGGTCGTCTCCTTGATTTTTTCAGCACCCTGCGCTGACGGCACAACCCAGTTCACCAGTTCGGCATTGCACATTATAATGGTTCGGCCGTCAATATGCCACATTTTGACCTTTTACCTTCAAGAAGGCATACTTGACGGATGAACACAAAAATACCAGGGAGCGCAGCATGAAACTGCTGGAAAAAGCCCGCGCGGCCGGTTGAGCCGCCAAGCTGGCTCCAGGGGCCCTGGAGCGACTTTTACGCGGTCTGCCGTCTGATACGCGCCCTGACCTTGAGGCCAGGGTTCTGGCTGGTCGCGCCCGGAACGAAGACGCCGTTGTGCTGACCGTTCCCCCTGGCTGCGCCCTGGTGCAGACCGTGGATATTCTTGCGCCCATTGTCAACGATGCCTTTGCCTTTGGCCGCATTGCCGCCGCCAACGCGCTTTCGGATGTGTACGCAATGGGCGGCCAGCCGTGGAGCGCCATGAACGGGGCCTTTTTTCCGCAGGCTCTGGCAGAGGACGACCCGCAGCACATACTCGAAAACATCCTGCGCGGCGGCCTTGACGCCATGAACGAAGCCGGGGCCGTGCTGGCTGGCGGTCACACGGTACAGGACGAGGAACTCAAGTACGGCCTTGCGGTCACGGGCATCATCGATCCCTCCCACATGGCCCGCAACGATGGCCTGAAACCGGGCCAGACACTGCTGCGGACCAAACCGCTGGGCACGGGAGTGCTCGCCACGGCGGTCAAAGCCCGCTGGGATGGAGCCGAAGAAAGCGAGGCCGAGGTCACGCGCTGGTGCTCCCGCCTCAACAGCGTTGCCGGGGGCGTTGTGCGCGACCTCAAAATAGCCGCCGCCACAGATATAACAGGCTTTGGCCTTGGCGGGCACGCGCTTGAAATGGCCCTGGCCTCGGGCGTTACCGTGGTACTGAATGCCGAGGCTCTGCCCCTCATGCCGCGCGCCCTTGAATACGCTCGCGATGGACTTATCCCCGCAGGCAGCCACCTGAACAGAAAATACTGGGCCTGCTCCACCCTGGTGGAAGACGGCGTGGACGAAGCGCTCACAAGCCTCGCCTTTGACGCGCAGACATCCGGCGGACTGCTGCTGGCAGTGCCGCCAGAGCTGGTGCCGCAGGCCCGCGAAATGCTGCTGGCTGGCGGCGATCTGGCCTGCGAGGTGGGCGAGGTTGTTGCGCCAAGGCCTGACGGTGCAGCTTTGGTGCTGCGCTAGGGCATACTTGCTCGGTCCTGAGGCAGGGCATACGGCGTATGCAGTCCACGCACTTTACAATGCAATGATAAATTCGGCCAGTTTTCTGAAAAAAATTGCTTGCCGTACCGCAATTGCGACTTATTTATGACGGAGATTTTCGGTTAACGCCCTCCCGCCCGGCACAGACCCGGCATCAGGCGCGCCGCTCATGGCTTGCAGCCCACCGGCAAGTGTGCTATGGAAACACGCTTCGCGAGAGTGGCGGAATTGGTAGACGCACTGGACTTAGAATCCAGCACCATTGGTATGGGGGTTCAAGTCCCCCCTCTCGCACCATCTACCTCACCAAGAAAAGGAGTCCCTCGTGGAATATAGCGCAGAAGACATTTCGCCGGTCAGAAAAAAGGTCGTCATCACCACCGAAGCCCAGGAAGTGGAAGCAGCCATCATGGGCGCCGTGGCGCTGTACAAGACATCAGTGCAGCTGGACGGTTTCCGCAAGGGCAAGGTTCCGGCGTCGGTCATCGAACAGCGCTTCCGCGACAAGATTTATGAAGAAGCCCGCCAGGACCTGATCAACGTCCACATCAACGACGTGATGCAGAAGCTCGACGTTTCGCCCCTCGCCGGTGTTGACGTGGATGCCAAGGGCACCTTTGAACGCGGTCAGGGCTACGAATACAGCGTCGAATTTGAAATGCTGCCCTCCTTCACCCTTCCTCCTTATGAAGGTATGGAAGTGGAGCAGGAAAAAGTGGTCGTGGACGAAAAGGAAGTGCAGGAAGTTATCGACCGCATCCGCCGCGACCGTGGCGAGCTTGTGCCCGTTGAAGGCGCTGGCCCGGCTGTGGACGGCCAGGTTGCCACCATCGACTTTGCCGCCTTTGAAAACGGCGAGCCCCTGGAAGGCGTAAAAGCCGAAAGCTTTGACCTCGCCCTTGGCGAACGTCAGGCTCTTGAAGATTTTGAAGCCCTGGTGAAGACCATCCGCTACGGCGAAGAAGGCGAAGGCCAGATCACCTTCCCCGAAGATTTTCTTGCCAAGGATCTGGCGGGCAAAACCGTCACCATGAAGGTGCGCGTGCACGCCATCAAGGAGCGCAAGCTTCCTGAACTGAACGACGACCTCGCCAAGACCGTTGGTCTTGAAAGCGTGGAAAAGCTGCGCGAAGCCATCACCGGCAGCTACACCCAGAGCCGCGCCAACCTCAACAAGAGCGCCGCGCAGAAGACCCTGCTTGACCGTCTGCTGAAGATGGTTGAATTTGAACTGCCGCCCAGCCTTGTTGACACCCAGGTGCGCACCCTGCTGGGCGACATGGCCTCCCGCCTCGAACGTCAGGGCCGCAGCCTTGATTCGCTTGGCAAGAGCATGGACGAACTGCGCGCCGAAGTGCAGCCCCAGGCTGACGAGCTGGCCCGCTCGCAGGTTCTGCTGCTTTCCATCGCCAAGAAAGAAGCACTTGACGTTACCGACAATGAGGTCAACACTCAGATTTACCAGATGAGCATGCGCACGGGCGAAGACTTCAAAACCCTGCGTGAAAGCTATGAACGCTCGGGCATGATCTTTGTGCTGCGTGACCGCATGCTGGCCGACAAGGCCATGGATCTGATCTACGCCAAGTCCAAGGTGACCGAAGTGGAACCCAAGGCGCCAGCCGAGGGCGACGCCGCGCCGGGCGCACCCGCCAGCGCTCAGGACTAACTGAAGTATAAGGGAGGCGGCCTTAAGGCCGCCTTTTGGTTTTATTTTGCGGCAACACCGCACCCAACCGGCCCACACGCCGTGCCAAGAGGCTCATATGTCGCTTGTCCCCATGGTTATTGAAACCACAGGCCGCTCTGAGCGGGCCTATGACATCTATTCGCGTCTGCTCAAGGACCGCATCGTTTTGCTTGGCTCCGAGGTCAACGATACCGTTGCCTCCCTCATCTGCGCCCAGCTGCTCTTCCTTGAATCGCAAGACCCCGAAAAAGAAATCTATCTCTACATAAATTCCCCCGGCGGCTCTGTTACCGCCGGGCTTGCCATTTATGACACCATGCGCTTTATCACCTCGCCGGTGGCAACAGTGTGCATGGGCCGCGCCGCCAGCATGGGCGCATTCTTGCTGGCCGCAGGCAAGCCTGGCATGCGTTTTGCTTTGCCCAACAGTCAGATCATGATTCACCAGCCCTCGGGCGGTTTTCAGGGTCAGGCCACGGATATTGAAATCCACGCGCGCGAGGTGCTGCGCCTCAAGGAACGCCTCAACCGCATGCTGGCCGACAATACGGGCCGTCCCTACAAGGACATTGTCAAAGCTACCGAACGCGATAACTTTTTGACTCCTGAGGAAGCCAAGGAACTCGGCATCATTGACCGCGTGCTTGTATCGCGCAATGAAATGGCTCAGGAAAAGAGCGAGTAATATGGCCAAGAACGATAAACCTACGGTGAGCGAACCCCTGCGCTGCTCCTTTTGCGGGCGCACAGAGCTTGAGGTTCGCAATCTCATCGTGCAGGACGGCGCGAGCATTTGCGACAAATGCATCAAGGCCTGCAACGAAATTATCGCCCGCGACCAGATGGAAAGCCCCCAGAGCGAAGAACGCCTTCTTTCGCCTCAGGAAATCAAGGATCGCCTTGACCAGTATGTCATCGGACAGAACGAGGCCAAGAAAATCCTTTCTGTAGCGGTGCACAACCACTACAAGCGCGTGTTTTACGCCAGCGCCCTGGGCGACGAGGTCGAGCTTGAAAAAAGCAACATCCTCCTTGTAGGCCCCTCGGGCAGCGGTAAAACCCTGCTTGCCAAAACTTTGGCCCGCGTGCTGCGCGTGCCCTTTGCCATTGCTGACGCCACAACCCTCACGGAAGCGGGCTATGTGGGCGAAGACGTGGAAAACATCCTGGTGCAGCTGCTCCAGAATGCGGACTACGATCTGGAAGCCGCCAGCAAGGGCATTATCTATATTGACGAAATCGACAAGATTTCCCGCAAGGGCGACGGCCCCTCCATCACGCGCGACGTCTCCGGCGAAGGCGTGCAGCAGGCCCTGCTCAAGATCATTGAAGGCACAGAGGCCAATATTCCTCCCAAGGGCGGGCGCAAGCACCCCCAGCAGGAATTTATCCGCATGAACACGAGCAACATCCTGTTCATCGTGGGCGGCGCTTTTGTGGGCCTGGACAAGATCGTGGGCGGCCGCATGAGCGGCGGCGCCATGGGTTTTGGCGCCAAGGTGCGCGCCAGCAAGGAAATGCCCCTTGGCGAACTGCTCGACAGGGTGCATCCGCAGGATCTGGTGAAGTTCGGTCTTATCCCCGAATTTGTGGGCCGTATTCCCATCATCACCCATGTGGACGAACTGGACGAACCAGATCTTGTGCGCATTCTCACCGAACCCAAGAACGCTCTGGTGCGTCAGTACCAGAAGCTCTTTGAGCTTGAGAATGTTGACCTGCGCTTTACGCCCAATGCCCTCAAGGCCATTGCCGCCAAGGCCATTGAGCGCAAAACGGGCGCGCGCGGCCTGCGCAACGTGATGGAACGCACCATGCTCGACATCATGTTCAAGCTGCCCTCCCTGCCCAATGTGCGCGAATGCCTGATCAATCAGGCTGTTATCGACAAGGGCAAGGAACCGGTGCTGCTGTTTGGCGACAAGGCAGAAAACGCCGAGGCGTCCAAGGCTCAGGCCGGGGGCGACAAGGCCTCTTAGCCAGCCGCCTGAATTGCGCGCCCGGCAGCACAACTGTTGCGGCGCACCGTGCGGGTTTTCCTCAAATCCGCGCTGTGAAATGATTGCAAGGCAACCCTTGCGCTCTTGCGGCCAGCCTGCCGAGGAGCAACAGCAAACACCCCGCCGGAAGCAGGCATTTCACGGCAAAAAAGCTCTAAGTTCCGCCGGGCGGCGCAGGCCGCCGTCCGGCTTTTTTTCAGGGGAGAATTATGACAGACGAAATGCGCGGCTCTGACGCTTATATTGAACTGCCCATCATGCCTTTGCGCGAGGTGGTCATGTTCCCCCGCTCCATCATGCCGCTCTTTGTGGGGCGCGAGGCCTCCATCAAGGCTATCGAAGCCGCACAGGCCACCTACAGCAAGCAGATATTTCTTGTGGCCCAGCGCGAGCCGGAGCTGGAAAAGCCCGACGCCCAGGATCTTTCGCCCGTAGGCGTGGTCAGCAAGGTGCTTCAGATGCTGCGCCTGCCCGACGGCACCATCAAGGTGCTGTTTGAGGGCGTGTACCGCGCCACGTGGGAGAACCTGCACGAAGACGAGCAGTGCGCCATGGTGGGCGTGCGCCGCCGCGCCGAAAAGCAGAGCCGCCCCGAAGAACGCGAGGCTCTGGTGCGCGCCGTGCACGAGGCGCTTGAAGAATACGGCAAGAACAACAAAAAGATTTCGCAGGAGGCTGTGCTCTCCATTCTTGCCTTGCAGGAAATCGGCCCTCTGGCCGACGCCATCATCCCGCACCTCAAGGTTGATTACCGCAAAAAGCAGGAAGCCCTTGAGATCGACGACGCCACCCAGCGCCTGGAGCTTGCCTATGAGCTTTTGCAGGGCGAGGTGGCCCTTGCCACGGTTGAAAAGCGCATCAAGAACCGCGTCAAGGTGCAGATGGAGCGCAACCAGCGCGAATATTACCTCAATGAGCAGATCAAGGCCATCAACAAGGAAATGGGGCGCGATGATGACCCACAGGCCGAAGTTGACGAAATAGAGCAAAAGCTCAAGGCGCGCGACATGCCGGAAGAAGCGCGCGAAAAGGCGCTCTCCGAAGCCAGAAAGCTGCGCAGCATGCCGCCCTCTGCGGCGGAATACACGGTTGTGCGCAACTATGTGGACTGGATTCTGGATCTGCCCTGGAACGACCTCAAGCAGATAGACATCAACCTTGAAAAGGCGCGCGCGATTCTGGACGGCGACCACTTTGGCCTTGAAAAGCCCAAGGAACGCATTCTGGAATACCTTGCCGTGCAAAAGCTTTCCCAGGGGCTCAAAGGCCCCATCCTCTGCTTTGTGGGCCCTCCCGGCGTGGGTAAAACCTCGCTTGCCAAGTCCGTGGCCCGCGCCACCGGTCGCGATTTTGTGCGCCTCTCCCTTGGCGGCGTGCGCGATGAAGCCGAAATCCGGGGGCACCGCCGCACCTATGTGGGCGCGCTGCCGGGCAAGATCATCCAGTCTCTCAAGCGGGTGAAGTTCAACAATCCCCTTTTCTGCCTGGACGAAGTGGACAAGATGACCTCCGACTACCGTGGCGACCCCGCCTCGGCCCTGCTGGAAGTGCTCGACCCGGAACAGAACAATACCTTCATGGATCACTACCTTGATCTGGAGTATGATCTTTCCAAGGTTTTCTTTATCACCACGGCCAACTCGCTGCACTCCATCCCAGTGCCTCTGCTTGACCGCATGGAGATCATCGAGCTCAACAGCTACCTTGAAACGGAAAAGCGCCACATCGCCCGCCGCTTCCTGCTGCCCCGCCAACTGGAAGAGCACGGCCTCAAGGAAGGCAACATCCGCGTGTCGGACAACGCCATTCTCGAGATCATCCGCTCCTACACGCGCGAGGCCGGGGTGCGTAACCTTGAGCGCGAAATTGCCGCCCTGTGCCGCAAAACCGCCATCAAGCTTGTGGAAGACGACGACACCGAAAAGTGCGTCAACATCTCCCGCCAGAGCCTGCCCTCCATGCTGGGCGTAAAAAAATACCGCCATGACGAACGCGAAAGCGAACCTCAGGTAGGTGTGTGCGCCGGCCTTGCCTACAACCAGCGCGGCGGCGAAATTCTACTGGTGGAAACCAGCCTTATGGCAGGTTCCGGCCATGTGGTGACAACGGGGCAGCTTGGAGAGGTCATGACGGAATCGGCCAAGGCGGCCCTTTCATATGTGCGTTCGCGGGCCGAAGTGCTGGGGCTTGATCCCCGCTTCCACCGCAAGATAGATATCCACGTGCATGTGCCTGCTGGCGCAACGCCCAAGGACGGCCCCTCCGCGGGCATCACCCTGGCGACGTCCATCACCTCCGCCCTGCTCGGCATCCCCGTGCGCAACGATGTAGCCATGACCGGCGAAATCTCCTTGCGCGGCAGGGTGCTGCCCATCGGCGGCCTGCGGGAGAAACTGCTGGCTGCGCGCCGCAGCGGCATCAAAAAAGTAATCATGCCCCGCGATAACGAAAAAGACCTCAAGGAAGTGCCGGACGAAGTGCTGCGCGACCTGGAGATCGTTTTTGTTGACCATGTGGATGAAGTGCTGCCCCAGGCCCTTGCCGCCACGGCAGAAGAAATCTTCTCTGGCCGGGCCACAGCGCAGCCCATCAGCCGCATCTTGCGGCCCGAAAAGCACGATGACGACAAGAATCAGCCTGCGCAGTAGCGCGCGGCATCAGTGATAAAAAATCAGCGATAAAAAAAGGGAGCCAGATGGCTCCCTTTTTTTATTCCTTGCTGGTTCTTGGTCGCGCCAGTCAACAAAATCTGTTACGGCTCCACAGCGCGGCTTTCCGCCGCCACCTTGCGCAGCAGGGATTCCATGTTGGCTACAGAGGTCAGACGCATCTCGCCGTTGGCAGATGTCACCCGACCCGTCACGTCATAGGATTCGCCGTTGCCGCCGTCATGCACCACAAAGGGCACAAGCCAGCCATCGCCGTCACGCCGGGCCTGCCCCACGTTTTTAATTTCCTTGCGCCCGGTGGAGGCATCGGCAAACAGCGGGGCAAGCAACCCCTGCGCGGTATTGCCCGAGGGCTTGCGGCCAGCAAAAGCACCGGAAGAAATACCGTTGAGCACAAAGGCCCGGGTTTCGTTCAGCAGCAGGGAGCGCACGTTGCCCTCCTTGGACGCCGCCTGCGTAAAGAGCAGGGCAACCATGGGCGGCAGATCCTTTGCCGCTTCCGGATCCTGCGCGCGGCGCACAAAAAGATTCAGCGCCTGCTCAAGGATGGCGTCCACATCCACCTGCCGCTCAAAAGCGGCCACGTCAGATTTGTCCACAGCGCCGCCAGCTTCCAGAATGCACTGGCGCGGATCATTTGCCGCAAGGGCAAAACCGGACTGCACCACAACTGCCGCCCACAGCAGGGCCGCTACGAAATAATACGGCACACGAGCCAAGACCTTGCCGCCCGATTTTGCGCCCGCTTCCACACTGGCAGTCCGCCCAACGAAATTCAGCATATTTCCTCCGGCAACTGCCCTTTGAGCACAAGGGGCAGACCGCAGCTTACAAAAAGTACCGTGCCGCACACTCGGGCCAGCGCCTGATTGGCAAGGCCCAGCGTATCCTGAAAACGACGTCCGAGGCTCGACATGGCAACCATGCCAAGGCCAGCCTCCACACTCACCAGCGCCAGCGGCAGCGGATAGGCCGCGATGCTGGCGGCCAGGGCCTCCACACGGTCAAGAATATCCCTTTCCGTCATGTCCGCAGCCATAAGATTGGCTACCCACAGGCTCACGCAGTCAAGCAGCACAACCCCGGGCCGTGTACCATCGGGCTGGGCCGCAGGCATCAGCGATGCCAGCGCGCCGACCGGATCGAGCGGTTCCTCAAGGCAATGCCAGCCCTGACCGCGCTCCTGCTTGTGCCGGGCAATTCGCGCCGCCATTTCTTCATCGTCTGCGCGGCCCGTGGCCAGATACCAACGCTGGGGGGCTTGCGCCTCGGCCCAGCGCTGGGCCAGACCGCTCTTGCCGCTGCGTGTGCCGCCTACAAAAAGAACTGCTGCGCCCATTACTGCTGACCACCCACGCGGGGGGCTGGGGCGCGTTCTGCGCCGCCATGCGCGTTTTCCGCGGGCAGCGCGGGGGCCGCATGCCCCTGCGGCGGGGTCAGCTGCGGGGAGGTCTGCACATGTCCGGCGTTTTGCGGGGCATTGGGAGCGGCATTGCCCGCGCCATTGGGAACCGCGCCCTGTGCGGGACTTTGCGGCTGGAACGGCGTACCAGTTCCGGCCTGTGCGCTGCGCCGCGCCAAATCGCGCAACACGCCCGCCGAGGCCTGCACCGAGGCAAGGGCTTGAGGGTCCGCACGCAGACGGCGGTCAACCCACTGCGCCACAAACAACAGAGAGTCATCGTCAAGCGTCTGTCCGCCGTTCTGGCGTATGGACGCAACAAGGGTGCGCTGCAAGGCGGCGCGTTCCTCAAGCGCACGGCGGTACCGGGCACTCAGACCGTCCACCCGCAGTTGCGCCGTGGATATCTGCGCTTCGGAAGCATTGTTCTCCCGCAGCTGGTCTACCGCAAAAACGGCTTCGGCCATCTGGGCGTTAATTTCCACAACCCCTTGCGCGGATTTGTCCTGTTCGCGCAGGCGGGCATCAAGATTGGGCACGGAGGCCACGCCTTCAAGCGCGCCAGCCAGAATCACAAGGCGACCGGCCAGCGCCATATGCAACTGGCGGATATGGTCAGGCGTAAGCCCTTTGGAGGCCGCATCGCGGTTGACGGCATCCAGAAAGCGGTCGGCATACAGGGTGTACAGACCGCGCAGCATAGTGGGATGAAAGGCATAGCGCAGCAGGGCTTCCCGCCCGCCCTTGCCGTCCGTTGCGTTGGCAAACTTTGCGCCATAGCGCTGGTTGAGCGCCTGCACGCTGACGTTCAGGGTGCCGTTCTGCGGGCCGGGCTTAAAACGGGCCACAATAAAAGCCGCCATATCTTCCACAAATTCCATGCGGATATGGCTGTCTTCCGTCACCTTCTGGGGCATCTGCGCCCCGTTCTGCTGCGGATACAGCCCGGCGGACGTTGAGCCGTCCACAGGCGCGCCCACGCTGCCCTGCACTGTTTGCCCGGCCAGAGTGCCGGGGGAGGTGGGCGGGCTGACAACAGAGATTGGCGGAGGCGGGGGCGCATCGCGCAGCACATCGCCCACACCTGCCAGCAGAGTGCCGCTGGTGGCGTTGTTTATGATGTCGGCGGCTTTGTCCTTCCACTCGTCGCGGGTTGATTTATCGCGTGTAAGCCAGTAGGTCGCGCCGCCCAGAGCCAGAACCGCCAGCAATGCCAGCACCACGGCCTTGCGCGCGCCCGCACGGGCGGGACGGGGCTTGGGCATATTCACTATGTCCGGCACGTCCAGAGGCTTTTTTTCCAGTTTCATAAAATTCTCCTACTGCGGCAGGCATGGGACTGTGGCGCAAGGCGCACTGCATTGGCCGCCGCAAAAAACGGCACAGCAAGCCATTATTTCCGTTTATTGCGCGCAAATGCTAGCATTGCTTCCCTGCGCTGTGAAGACATTTTCCAGAGAGTTTCTGGATACGGGGCAGGCATTGCCCGCATTGCACCCCGGCGGGCGGCGGAGTATAGTAACAAAGTTCGTACGCAGATTTTTATGAGAGGCTTTTATGCATACCCCTGCCAACATCCTCACCATTGCCGGTTCCGATTCCGGCGGCGGCGCCGGCATCCAGGCTGACCTGAAAACAATCATGGCACTCGGCGGTTACGGCATGAGCGTCATCACTGCCCTGACCGCGCAGAACGGATTGGGCGTTACAGGAATTCATGCGCCGGATGCCGATTTTGTGCGTTTGCAATTGCGCACGGTGCTTGAGGGTTTTTCCGTCAAGGCCGCAAAAACAGGCATGCTTTTTTCTGCCCCCATCATCCGTGCCGTTGCGGACGAACTGCGCAACCGCGACTTTCCCCTTGTGGTTGACCCCGTTTCCGTAAGCCAGAGCGGCAGCCGCCTGTTGCAGGAAGATGCCGTGACAGCCCTGGTGGAAGTAATGCTGCCAGGCTGCGACCTGCTGACCCCCAACCGCCCCGAGGCGGAGATGCTCACCGGCATGAGCATCAACAGCCTTGAGGACGCTGAGGCAGCAGGCCAGAAACTGCTTGCCATGGGTGCGCGCGCCGTGCTCATCAAGGGCGGTCACATGGAAAGCTCCATTGTTGTTACAGACTGCCTGTGCGTACCCGGCGAACAGCCCAAGCACCTTCCCCAGGCCAAGGTGGAGACGGAAAACAACCACGGCACCGGCTGCACGCTTTCTGCCGCCATCGCCACTGGGCTTGGGCGCGGTTTGCCCCTACAGATTGCAATAACCCGGGCGCAGGAATTTCTTAACCTTGCCCTGCGCAAAAGTTACGCCCCGGGCAAGGGCTGCGGCCCTGTAAACCACGCTGCGGATTTAAACATCAAATAGGCATTCGCCCGCCTGTCAGCCGCACGGCCTTTTTCCGCCGCCGCATGGCAGGCGGATTGGCCCGCTGTTTGCAGTTTCCCCCTGTGGATATTCAGGGTGTCAAAATCAAGGCGGTGCGGCGTGCCTTTTCGTTTCAAATTACAGAAAATACTCGACTACCGGGAACAGCTTGAAGAAAAAGCCAAGGTTGACCTGGCTAACAAGCAAAGAATGCTGGAAGAAGCGCACGCCCTTTTTGAACGCCTGAAGACTGAACTGCGCCAAACCGAAGACCGCTTGTTTGAATCAGCCCTTGTGCCCCAGGCGGAACGCTGGCTGCTGGAACAGTACGTAAAAGGGCTGCGCGGCGATGTTGCCAATGCGGCCTTGCAGGCCCGCATGCACGAGCAGCTTGTTGACGAAGCCCGCAAACTGCTGGCCGCGCGCGCCATTGAAAGAAAACTGCTGGAAAAGCTCAAGGAACGCCAAAACCAGCAGTATCTTCGTGAGGAACAACTGAAGGAGCAACGCGTCAATGACGAAACAGCCACACTCCGCTACAAAGCTCCGGCTCTCTAAGCTATTCCGCTGGCTGGCGGTGCTCTGCTTTATGAAGCTTACCATCCTCGGCCTTTTGCTGCTGGATGTGCCCGTGCCCTCCTGGCTTGGCGGATCGCCCAAGGATGCCACGGTAGCCGTGAACGAGCCGCGCACGGGGCAGGATCGGGCTGAAACCGTAGCCCCCGTTGCTGATGCGGCCCCCTCTGGACTGGCGCAAAGCGTCAGCTCTACACTTACGTCCATGGGTTCGGCCCTTGACTCCGTAGTAGAAAACATCAAGGACAAGACTGAAAAAAGCCAGAGCGACCCGCAAGGTTCTGCCGCCGCCCGCATGGCCGCAACAGTCAAACCCCACGCAGATAAAACCTCCAGCGTGGCCGATGCAGCCCTGCCCGCCCCGCTTATCCGTGCAGCGGCCTCAGGCGGTGCACCGGAAACAGCGGCGACTTCCAAGGCCCCCGCCCAGACATTTTCTCCCAATTTCCCCGAGCCGCAGGCCTTGCCAGCCCCGCAGGCGGAGCCGGGCACATCCGCCACCTCCGGCAGTCTGATTGTTTCTGCCAGACCCAACCGCGCCAGCGAATCCGAATGGCTTGACGCCCTTGGCCTGAGCAATCTGCCCATCCCCGGCCTTGGCAGTGTACAGGCCGCGCACGCGGCAGCGCTGGACATGCCTGTTCCCCAGACGCCCACTGGCGGGCAATCGCCCTTTGCTCCTGCCGAGCAGACGGCCCCGCTGACCATACCCGGCGCACCGCCCATCCCCGCAAATATTCCACGCGGACAGGGCACGGACGGCGCCCCCCTGCCACCGCGCGGCGCGGCAGGCAGCAGCGACGGTTTTTTGCCCTCCCTGCCGCAGGGGCAAGGTTCGGGCACGCTGCCTGTCCCCACGGTGCAGCAGCCGCAGGGCGCGTATTCCAACGACCCCAACGCCAAGGCCCAGGAACTGGCACGCCAGCAGCAGGATATTCTTGTGCTGCGCCAGCAGATGGATCAGCGCCTCAAAGACATTCAGGAAACTGAAAAGAAGATGCAGGACATGATCCGCGAGGCCAGGGGCATTGAAAACGAAAAAGTCCACCGGCTGGTGCTCACCTATTCCATGATGAAGCCCAAGGCAGCCGCCAAGGCTCTGGAAAGCATGGACGAACGCGTGGCCATCCGCATTCTTTCCGGTATGTCGCCCAAACAGTCAGGCGAAATCCTCACCTACGTTTCCCCGGCCAAGACAGCCAAGCTTACGGAGCTTATCACCCGCATGAGGATACCTGATTAATGCGCCTCAAGCTTCTGATCGCCTATGTGGGCACATGCTACAGCGGCTGGCAGATACAGGAAAAGCCGAGCCCCCCGCCCACAATTCAGGGCGAGATGGAAAAGGCCCTGCGCACCATCACAGGGCAGCGCATACGCGCTTACGGCTCGGGCCGCACCGATTCCGGCGTGCACGCCCACGGGCAGGTTGTGCACTGCGATGTGCCCGATGCGCGCGCCAGTATGGACTGGCGGCGCAGCCTCAACGCTGTTTTGCCCCGTGATATCCGCGTGCTGGAGGCCATGCAGGCCGCCCCGGACTTTCACGCGCGCAAGGATGCCCTGCGCAAAACCTACGCCTATCAGTTCTGGCTGGAACAGACCTTTATGCCGCCGCAGCTGACGCCTTTTGTGTGGAAATGCGGCCCCCTGAATATTGAGGCCATGCGTGCCGCCCTGCCCCACCTGATGGGCCTGCACGACTTTGCCGCGTTGCGCAATGTGGGCACGGATGTGGAAAGCACGGAGCGCACGGTGCTGCAAGCTGAGCTGCACGCAATGCCCCCCTGCGAATTTTATCCGCCGCACGCTCCCATGTTACGCTTTATTGTGACGGCCGATGGCTTTCTCAAGCAGATGGTGCGCAATATGGCGGGCCTGCTGGCTGCCTGCGGTCAGGGCAAGGTGTCGCCAAAGGATATCCCCAGACTACTCGCCACACGCGACCGCCGGGATGTGCCCTCCGTCACCGCGCCGCCGCAAGGCCTGGCGCTGGTGAACGTGGTGTACCCCGAACCGGAATAACCGCTCATCCGTAGCGCAGGCGGGGTGCTCCGCCTCTGCGGCGCTCATGAAAAGCCCTCAACCGCAAAAAGGCCGTCCATCTCTGAACGGCCTTTTCTTTCCGGCAATATCCCTTTGATCAAACCTGATTTTTTCCGCCAGCTTGCGCACTTCACCCGCAACCACGGCAAAGCCCCCGCTCATAGTGAACGGGGGCTTTGACATATATAAGAACCAGCCAGATCAGATGATTTCACTGAGGCCGGATTGTTCCTGCGCCTTGAACTTCTGTTGCAGCATGAGCGGCAATGATTCCGGGTCGGCAGGATCATACTCAAACATTACGGCGGTGCCGAAGCAGGAAAAATACTTGCTGCCATCGGGATGAAAGGCCACGTTTTCATTATAGCCCACAATAGCCTGAGCGCCCTTGTTCATGGCCCTTGCCGCCATGCCAAAAAAGGCTTCTTCCGAGTCAAAACCCCGGCAACAGACAAGGCCAAGCACCTTGGCAATACGCCTGCCCTCCACCTGATGTGTCGTCACCACAGGAAAGCGCCCGGCCAGAAAAACCTCACGCACTCTGGCGCTTGCGTCAGAAATGCCCACAGTCCTCTCGGCCTTGCGGCTTTTTTTATCGTGGCCTCCCAGCAAAAAAAACATGCTGAACCTCCAGATCAGATGGATGTTCGGGTAATTGACACCCGTTTACATTCAATCTGCAAAGGCCTTGCCAAACAAACCTAACCATTAAATTACAGCATGTTACAAAACAATTATTGCACACAGTCAGAACATTGACTCGTCAGCGCATCTGGTTGGCAACCTTGACAAAATCATTGTAGGCGGCCCGGCTTGCAAGAGCGGCCTTGTTCATTTCAAACCGTACAGGGACGTAAAATTCTTCTTCAAGCCCCTGGTCAAAAAGCTGCGCGTAGTTGCCTGCCTGTTTGAGAAAAGCACGATACTGACGCTCCAGTTCCGGTGCGGCCATAAAGGGAGGCCGCCCGCCGTCAGCAATGGCTGCGGCAAGCTCGTCACGCTGAGCCTTCAGCGCTTCTCTGTCCGGTTTGCCGGGTGTAAGCAGGGTTGCAGTTTTGCCAAACACGGCAAAGATGCGTTCCGCAGCCTGAATCTGCCGTTTGAGGGGGTGGTCGCGCAGCAAGATATCTTCGGCCGGGGCAGCCTCACCCTCCACAATCGCCATATAGGCATCGCGGGCAACAATAAAGGCGGCATGCCCCTTGAGTATTTCCGCAGCTAGGGCCTTGCCCTTGACGCCGTTATCCTGAATGCTCTCATCGGCCACGTACTTTTCAAGCAGGCGATAATCAGCCCGCATGTCTACGATGGCTTTGTTCATGTCCTGCACGCAGGCGGCCATTTTCTTGGTCTGCTCAGGGGTAAAAAGGCTGACCGGGGGCGTCAGGCGGCGGGCAAGGGCGGCGTCCTGGTCCGCATTCAACTCCGGACGCTTGGCCAGTTGCCACTCTGCCAGATAATATTTGGTATAGGCCGCCAGCACATCGGCCTGGGCATAGCGCCCAGTTGCCAGCGCCATTGAAGCAGTGTTGGAAAAAGCCACCAGCCGGTCTGCCCTGTCCAGCTCTTCAGGGCTGGGAGGCGGCGTTGCTTCTTCCGCAGCCTGTGCCGGGGCCGCCGTTTCCGCTTTTGGCGCGTTGGAGGAGGATTCGGCAGCAGGCTTGCCGTTTGCGCCTTCTTCCTTTTTGCCAGAATCGCAGGCGGTCACAAGCAGGGCCACAGTCAGGGCCAGCAGCAGAGCGAGAACGAGTTTTTTCATCGGCGTATATGAGCGAACGTCCTGCGTTGTAAGGCAGGACGTTCAGTAGTGGTTACAAGGAGTTGTAAATCTGCCAGGAGACAGGATATGCCTAGACGCGGGCAGCTATCCAGGCGTTCAGGCCCGCGAGGTCTTCGCCCCAAGGGAACGAGCCTCCCTTGAGCTCGGGCCCCACGCCGTAAAACAGCGTACCCACGGTTTCGGCTGCGTCCCTGTCTGTGGGGGCGTCGCCCACCATGAGCACGTCAGCAGGGTCAAGCTTCTGCCCGTTCACAATTTGCCCAAGCAGCACGGCCTTGGCAGGCGGAGAACCATGGATGGCGTCAAAATAGCCATCAAGCTTGCGCTCGCGCAGCACGGCCAGCACTTCTTCGTGCGGCGCGCCGGAGCAGACAAACATGGGCAGCTTGCCGCGCCAGGCATCAAGCGTTTCCTGAATGCCGGGTATCAGCTCGCAGCGGCGCAACTCATCCAGCACGTATTCGGCAAAGCGGTTGCCAAGCGCCTCTGATTCCTCAGGGCTTATGCTCTTGCCCAGCACTTCTTCATAGAACCATTCGAACTTTTTGTAACGGCTCACACCGCCGTGCACCTTGTGGTACATCAAAAACCGGTCGCGCGCCTCGGGGCCAAACGGTTCCATAAGGCGGCCAAAGGCCCGTGTCTTCACGGGCACGCTGTCAAGAATGACGCCATCGCAGTCAAAAACAAGGCATTGCAGTGACATAATATTCCTTGAAAAGCTGTTCGAGTCCGGGGCGGTACGGCCCCATCTTGCCAGAGCCTTTCCGCATGAACGGCTCCCTAATCCCAGTGCTTCTGACCGCCCTGCCCGCGCATGCCGATAAGTTTAGCCGGAACGCCGCCCACAATGCTGAAGGGGGCCACATTGCGCGTAACCACAGCGCCAGCGCCCACCACAGCCCCGCGGCCAATGCGCACATCTGGCGTAATGACGCAGTTGGCGCCAATCCACACGTCTTCCTCAATAATAATCTGACCGGGAACATGCCCCTGGTGCATGATCGGCACATCCTGACGCGCAATGCAGTGGTTGGCCGCGCGGATAACCGTTCCCGGCCCCACGGCGGTATGCGCGCCGATCTCGATGCGACCCGCATCTGCCCCCACATGCACATTGGGCGAAAGAGCCACGCAGTCGTGCAGCACAAGTTCGCCGTCAGAGGCGGTAACAAAACAGCCACGCCCCATGCGTACACCGTTGCCAATACGCATGTTGCGGCAGCCCGCCAGGCTCAGGCCCGTGCCAAAACGCGCCGAACCGCAGCTTTTGAAAAGCCAGCGCCAGGCAAACAGACGCAGGGCAAGGCCCACCGGCGTGGGGATCCAGGCAAAGGCGGCCAGCCATAATTCTTCAAGCGCCGCCGACATCCGGCTGAACAGCCCTGGCGCGCCGTGCGAGTCAGGCGAGCCGTGCGAACCAGGCGAACTATGCGAGCCGTGCGCGGCAGGGGCGGCATCCGACCCGGGCTGCGCGGCCTTTTCATCCGGCTGTTCGGACGGCCTGTCCGCGAAAGCGGCGGAAGCGGCGGCGGTTTCGGCGGCAGCGCCGTGGGTTTGCACTCCCACGGCGCCAGCGCTTTTTGAACCGTCAGCGGCCTTGTCCCCTTGTGCAGGGGCGGAATTAAGCTCGCCCGCCATTTATTTGCGGTATTCCTTCATAAGATCGTCGCCTTCCATGAGGCGGGCCACACGGGCCAGATCTTCAGGGGTGTCCACGCTCCACGAACGGCAGTCGGTGGGCACCATGTGCACCTTTTCGCCGTGCTCGAGAATGCGCATCATGTCCACGGATTCATAGATTTCCAGCGGGCTTTCGGGCATTTCGTTGAAGCGCAGCAGATAGTCGCGGCGGAAAGGAATGATGCAGACCTGCTTGCGCATGGGCACCTTGTCGGAACCCTTTTTGCGCGAAGGGATAGGTTCGCGCTAAATAGAGCGCGTTGTTGAAGTGGTCCACAACAACCTTGACTTCGTTGGGGTCTTCAAATTCCTCAAGGGTGTCCATATCGGCCATGAGGTTGACCACGTTGATGGAGGGATCCGCCAGCATGGGGGCCACGGCGGCATCGATCATTTCGGGACGCACCATAGGCTCATCCCCCTGCACCATCACAACGATATCGGCCTTCTGACCGGTGGCGGCTTCGATCTTCAGCAGGGCTTCAGCAGTACGCGTGGAGCAGCGCACGTGATGGTCGCCCGTCATGACGCTCTTGAGGCCGGCGTCCTTGCAGTAATTTTCAATGATCTCGTCGCAGGTGGCCACATAGGTGGCGGAAAGGCACTTGCTCATGGCCGTGCGAAAGGCCACATGCCCCACCATGGGAACGTTGTGGATAAGGGCAAGCGGTTTGCCGGGGTAACGGCTGGAACCCATACGCGCGGGAATGATGGCAATAATGTTCATCTGACGGCTCCTTGTGGCCTCAATAATTTGTGTGCGTAAAAAACTTCGCCCGAAAGTCGCGGCAAGGCGCAATGCCCGCGCGGCAACGGTTCCCGGGTCTAGACCAGATTAACGTTGAAATGTGAAGCACTTCAACGTTGTCATTCTGCCGAAAAATGTGATTTTCGGCAGAATCCACGCCACGTTGTAGCGCGCCGCACTCTTGTGCAGCGTTAGAGCATTAAGCTTTTTCAAAGGTAAAATGCTCTAGTCGTCAGTGGATACGAGGTATCCGCCCTCAGACGCCAGCTCGGGGTGCAGCTCCTTGTGCTCCTCTTCCATCACGCGCAGGATGCCCTGCCCCAGATCAACAGTCAGCGGAGGCACCAACTTGCGGCCCACCTTGGGCATAAAGGCATAGGGCGTGACCTGATAGTGCCCGCTGTTGGGGTCATTCTGATAATTGATGGTCAGTTCCTTGCCGAGCATTTCACCGATCATCTTGAACAGATCACCCACACGCATGGGCTGGTTGCCAGAGATGATGATGTTCTGGTTTTCAAACTCGGGATCAAGCACGGCCAGGGTGGCTGCCGAGGCATCGTCCACATGCACGTATTCGCGCAGGGCCGTGGGCGCGCCGTAGTAGGTGATGGCCCCGTTGGCCAGAGCCTCGTAAACAAACCTGTTGATGGCGTTGCGGCGGTCGGAACGCGGGCCGTACAGCGAGCCGTAGCGCAGTATGGTGTACGGCAGGTTATGCATGGCCTGATAGTTTTCGATATACAGTTCGCAGGCCTGTTTGCTGCAACGGTAAAAACCACCGGACTTGCCGTACACATACAGGGAACTGGCAAAAACATAGCGCTTTACGCCAGCCTTGCGGCAGGCCTCAAGCACCATGACGTTGCCCAGCACGTTGATGCGCGCCGTATCCACCGGGCGATTGTTGGCCTCGCCGATGTCGGCAATGCCCGCGTAGTTGAAGACCATGTCCGCACCGGCAACGGCGCGGTTGACGGTTTCTTCATCCAGAATATTGCCTGCAAGCATGGTCTGGTCGGGCCGCAAAAAGGGCGAGGGATGCAGGTCAACAATGGTGACCGCATGCCCGGCTTCAGAAAGCTTGTCGCAGATATGCGAGCCCAGAAAACCGGACCCGCCAAAGACGGTAATATTCACAGTTATTCTCCCGAATTGGGGCGTTCAGCCGCCCGCCACAAAAAGACCGAATCAATGCCATAAGCTATAAAACGGCTGCCTGCGGCAATCTGCCGCGCAAGCTCCGCAGGGTCAGGCTGCACAATGTGCAGGCCCATGCGAGCGCCTGCCTTGGCGCAACCCTGGGCAATCCGCGCCATGGCAGCTTTGAAGTCCGGGTGATCAAACTGCCCCGTAAGCCCCATAGAGCCGGAGAGATCGTAGGGGCCGACCATGATGGCGTCCAGACGGGGATGCGCCAGAATGGCCTCCAGATTTTCCACCGCGCGGATGTGCTCGATCTGGGCCACCAAAAATATCTCGGGGGCGAGGCTGGCGCGGTAGTCGTCAAAATCCTTGCCAAACACGTTGGCCCGGCAGTAGCCCACGCCGCGGTATTCGGGCGCGTTTTCACCCGCTGCGCGCCAGGTGTCCTGCCCGGGATACACCGAGAGGTCGATGGCCCGGTCAAGCTGTTCGCGGCTTTCGATCATGGGGAGAAGCCCTGAGCCCCGGCTTCGAGCGCGGCCTTGATCTGGGTTTTGCTGGCCTCGCCAAGGCGCGCAAAGGGCGCTGCGCCGCCGCATTCGATGGCGCGAAAAACATCCGGCAGCCCGGTGCGTCCAAAGGAGCCATGTTCCATATCAACGGCAACCCAGTCATAACCGGCACGGGCCATAAGCTCGGCCACGTCGGGCGAGGGCAATTGCAGCCAGGTGCCGACAGTGGCTTTGTCCGCCGCCAGCCGTGCGCGAATTTCATGTACAGTCATAGCATAAGCGGCATGCCGCCGCAGGGTTGAAGTTTACGACAAACGTTTGTCACTATACGCCCTGCGCTCACCGTGTGCAATACGGCCGGAAGGCATGCCGCCACGGGAAAAACGCCCCCCGAGGACGCCTCTCCGCGCGCCCGGAATCCCTGACAACAGCTGTTGGCCGCTCGCGGTGCGCCTACGCCGGCCAGACGAGACGCGGCACCCCCGACAGTCAGCCGGATGGAATTGTTACTTTTTTATCAAACAGAGAACAGAGAAAAGAGAGGGCTTGGCGTTTCAAGATGAGCATGCTAAGAAAAAAGCCCCCCGTGGGTAACGGAGGGGCTTGGTTAGGAACCTGACTGCGGCAGAACAGTCTGGTTCGCAGGAGGAGGCTGGAAAAACCAACAAGAACGTCAACGCCTTATGACGCTGACACTTGTATATGGACACTCCGAACTGGCATGCCAGACGGGTGTTTAAATCCACTCTCCGCCGGGGCTCCTGGATCGCAAGATTCAGGAGCTTTTTCGTTTCTGCCCGCAAAAACCCTCGCGGGGCAAAGACAAAAACAAACAACGGGCTTCGGCGCAGCCCGTTGCTCTTCAGCCTACGGGCTCAATGAACTGCGATCAACATAGAATGGAAGAATCCTTAGGTCAAGGAGCTGCGCAATTTTTCACATATTTTTTGCGCATTTCTTTTTATCCGCTCCGATAACCAGTTAAATATAATAGTAAAAAATAACGACTCTTTTCCATGGCTTGTCACCTCTGCGGGCCAGGCTTCAGGGGCATCTGTGTCGCAAAGGCAATAGGCTGGCATCCGGCGGTCAGCGGGGCTGTTTTTTCATTTTCAGGAATGCAAGGCAAACACCCCGCCAACCTGTGCGTTGACGGGGTGTGCATGAGCTTTATCCGTATACGGATGAAGAGCCTAGAGCCGTTTACGAATGAAATGAGGTAACTGCTCTGCAAGGATTTTCCTGAAAATCCTTGCCACGAAATGCGAGCAGGCAGGCTTTGCCTGCCGTAGCGGGCATTTCAAGTGGTAAATGCTCTAGAAGGGCCAGACGTTATCCATAAGACGTGAGAACCAGCCGGGCTTCTGCTTGTCGGCCAGCACGCCCTTGCCATAGTATTCAATGCTTGCATCCGCGATCTGGGTGGAAAGAACGCTGTTGTCGGCGCTGACATCCTTGGAGCGGATCATGCCGCGCACAACCATATATTCTGTTTCTTCGTTGACGCGGATTTCGCGCGCGCCTTCAATCTCCATCAGACCCCCCGGCAACACGCGGAGCACGCGCGTGGCCAGCGAGGTGGTCACGTAGTTCTCACGCTTGGTCTTGCCCGTGGCCGTCAGGCCGCTGACAGACCCCGTATTCAGGACAGGCAAGCCCACCGCCGGTTGCGGCCCCACAGGAACAAAGGGGATGAAGCCTGCGTGATCCCTGTTGAACATGGCGGAAACCTGATAATCGTTGGAGCCATTTTTGTTGGCTGTTGTTTCCGCCTTGTTCTGGGCCTTGGTATTTTCCACCAGTTTGACCACAACAATATCGCCGACGCGCCGTGCGCGGCTGTCTTCAAAGAGGGTATCTGTTTCGCTGGCGGCAAAAAGCGACCCCGGGTTGTTGGCCGAATTGGCCTCCTGCCGATATTCCTGTGGCGGTGTAACCGGCGGATGCAGTGCAGGTCGCCGGGTTGGGCTGCCGCCGCAGGCGACGCAGAACAGATAGCTCAGCGCCAGAACGGGTATTATGTATCGTGCCTGCATATGCTCCTCTCCTTCCACCTTTAAACGCTAGTGGATTTCCACGGTGCTGCCATCTTTGACAATGGCGTATACCTGTTTTTTGGTTTGCAGATTTCGTACCGCAATGGTGGCCCCAGGCTCGCCGTCGGCCAGGGCCTGGGCCTGCGTGGCTATGCGCAGGTTGCCTCGTATATAGATGAGGTTGACCACATCGCCGCGCCTTACCATCAGCTGGCTCACAAGGTCGCTTTGCAAAATTGGTTCGCCGGTGTTCAGAGCGCGGTTCACCTGCCAGGGGCCGCCGCGTCCATCCCAGGGCAGGTCACGCAACTGGCTGGCGTTGACCTTCATAAAGGTAACGGATTCTGCCGCCAGGGCTTCCCCCTTGTTCATGGGGCGCGATGCCGCCGGAGCCGTTATCCAGAGTGTAAGATTGACCGTGCCGGAAATGCGCCGAAGCACATTGCCGTCCACCTCCTGCACAGCAAAGCGCAAGGGCACGCGACCAGGCGACAGTTTGCCCGGTTCAAGCTGCACCCTCTGCTGCGCATGGGCCAAAAAAATGTAATCCGGCAGCCGAAAATCGCTTAATTCCACCTGCCCCGGCATGGCGGATAATTGTGGTGTCAGGCTTTTGACAACATAGGAGCGCAGGTCTTCCTCATGAAACACCAGCCCCCCGCGCTGAATCACCAGCGAAGGTGGCAGGATGCAACGCCCGGCAACATCCTTGCCCAAGGCCTGCCGCAGTGCCTGCGAAAGGCGAGAGTGGCTGATCTGCAAGGGTTTGCCTTCTTCTGGCGGCGCAGGCCAAAGCTGTTGCGCGCGCAGTTGCGCCCAGGTATCCTGCCCCATTTGCCCCAGCGGTACAGCAATATCGCCCAGCAAGACCATATCTGAATTGGTGACTGCGGCTGAAAGGATTTTAAGCCGCCAGTCGTCGGGGCCAAGCATGTTAAGCTGGCCATCCTGTGCCACTGGGGCCTCGCCAGCGGCAAGCTGATTTTGCGCGCCTTGGCGGCCCGTTGGTCCTGCGCATCGTCGGCCAGCGGCATTTGCCCCACCTGGGCCTGTGGTGTGCGCAGCTGCGTGACAATCTGGTTGGGCGAACGGCGATGATTGCGGTCGTTATCCTGCCAGGTAGCGCCGGAAACCCCGCCCTGTGGGGCCGCCACGGAAGCGGTGGTCCAGAAGCAGCACAGTAGCGCCGCAACCAGCAGCGCGCCCAAAGGCAGCACCCTGATGCCCCGCATTGACCATATGACCTGCAAAAACCGCATGGCGCATACCCCTGAGTCTTTTCACTTTGAAATACCTGTCGGCGGCAAAGCAGCGCTGCCGTTCACCTCACAGGCATTTCGCGGCGCGGACAAACATTTTCAATAACAATCGGCCTAGGCTGTTTCTCAATAAAAAATTTTGCGCCGAGGACAAGAAAAACAGTGTTTTTTACGACAAGAGTGGACTCGCTTTTGCCGTTGCTTCAGGCGTTGCGACGCAGGCTTAAAGCGTTGTGACGCAGGCTTAAAGCGTTGTGACGCAGGAAACTACGCTTGAAGACAGCAGGTGTAACGACACAGTTTCATCGTTGCAATCGCTGTCGCCATCCGTACGCCCTTCGGGCAACGGCTGCCGCGAAACTACGCTTGAAGACAGCATGCGTAACGACACGGCTTGTCCCTTGCAATCGCTGTCGCCATCCGTAAGCCCTGCGGGCAACGGCTGCCGCGAAGACAGCAGCGCTTTCTGGCCATGACTGGAGTAAAAAATGCTGGATGACGCAGTCATCGGCCAAAAGAATTAGTTAGAAACAGCTCCTAGCTACGCTTGAGCTGCACAGCGATGCCCAGCATGGAGTCTGATGTCTGGATGGACTTTGAGTTCACTTCATAGGCGCGCTGGCCCACAATCATGTTCACCATTTCGTCCACGACTTCCACGTTGGACATTTCCAGAAAGCCCTGAGCCAGAGTGCCCACATTGTCTGTGCCGGGCACGCCTTCTGTGGCATCCCCAGATGCCTGGGTAGGCGTGTAGAGGTTGCGCCCACGGGCATCAAGACCTGCCGGGTTGATGAAGGTATAGAGCGGCAATTCGGCCCCGGCCAGTTCCTGCCCCTGAGAATCCAGGGCCGCCATATGACCGGAGGACGAAATGGAGATGGTCTTGGTTTGCGCGGGCACGGCAAACTGCGGTTGCAGAATATAGCCGTTGGCGGTGACTACGGTGCCGTCCTGATTGAGCTTGAAGGAACCGGCGCGCGTGTACATAAGCTCGCCGTTCACATCCACCTGGAAAAAGCCGTCGCCTTCAATGGCTACGTCCAACGTGTTGCCGGTATTCTGAAAATCGCCCTGCGTAAAAAACTTGTGCACAGCCGTGGGACGAGCGCCCATACCAACCTGAATACCTACAGGAAGGCGGTTGTCACCCTCGGTGATGGCACCAGCCATGCGCATGGTCTGGTACATGAGATCTTCAAACTCTGCCCTGCTCTTTTTGAAACCCGTAGTGTTGACGTTGGCCAGGTTGTTGGAAATCACGTCGATATTGAGCTGCTGGGCCACCATGCCGGTGGCGCCTGTCCAAAGCGATCGCATCATGGGAATTTCTCCTTATACATAACCAGCGCGGCTGCCGGTTGCTGCTAAACCATCGCCGGTTAACCCTGGCGGCGGCCCACTTTTTCGTTGGCGGCGCGGTCCAGCGTATCGGAGGTCTGCATGACCTTCTGGTAGGCTTCAAACTGGCGCTGCACTTCGATCATGTTGACCATTTCGGACACAACTTCCACATTGGCGGCTTCCGTAAAGCCCTGCTCAACCCGCGCGCCGTTGTCGTAGGCATTGCCTTCAACAACCTGCACACCGTCCCTCGGGCGAAAGAGATTGCCGCCCATTTTTTCAAGATTCTGCGGGTTGTTCACGCTGACCAGGGCCAATTGGTCAATAACGTTGCCATCGGCAAGTATCTGACCATCCCCGCTGATCTGCAGATGGCGGGTACCAGCGGGAACGTTGATAACGCCGCCCGCCCCCTGCACGGTGTAGCCCTGGGGCGTCATAAGAACGCCATCGCCGTCGAGCACAAAGGCTCCGTTACGCGTGAGGTATTGGCCTGTGGGCGTATTGACCCGGAAAAAGGCATTCTCGCCGTTAATGGCAACATCAAGGTTGTTGCCGGTATATTGCATGGAACCTTGTGAAAAATCTGTGTTCGCAACAGCCACACGCACCCTTGCGGCATTCATCGGTTCGGGAAACAGGGGCGTAGACTTGAGGTTCAAAATCGGCTCCCGAATCTCGTCAAAGGCAAAGGTAGGCATGGTGTCCTTAAACGCCAGGGTTTCCCGCTTGTAGCCGCGCGTGTTCACGTTCGCCAAATTATTGGCGATGAAATTCATGCGGTGTTCTGTGGTAAGCGCGGCAAAAAGTCCGCTAAACATGCCTGCTTGCATAAGCAGCTCCTTGTGTTGGCAACAGCGCTGAAGATCAAACGCCGCCGTCTACCTCGGGCCTGATGGCCCTTGCCAGAGCAATTGCAATATGCGGGCCAATCCCTGCACACTTGAAAATATTCCCTGCCTGTTGCTACTGCTCACCCCCCGGAAGGCAAGGATCAAGACAGGCGGAGGTATCAG
>JASGGT010000031.1:0-22990 GCA_047602655.1 Desulfovibrio sp.
CCCGCCACGGGCAAGGCTTACTTGCGGGCCGCCCGCGACTGCTGGGACTGCATGTCCTGCATCAAGGCCTGCCCCGCGGGCGCGCTTGAAATCAAGATGCCCTACCAGCTGGGCTACTTCAAGGCCACGCTGCGTCCCATCATGGGCTCCAACTTCATCATCTGGAAATGCCGCGATATCAACGGGCAGGAACAGACCTACCGCTATGTGAACAGGCTGGACAAGGCCTGATAGCGCAGAGTAATATTAAAAACAGTCGCCAGCGTCCTGCCGTTCCTGCACGGCGGGACGCTGGCGCATCACACAGGGAAGGGCATTCATGGACACATTCTGGCATCTGGAAAAGGAAGACTTTTTCAAGGGCATTGACGAGGCCAAGAGCGCCTTTCTCAAAAACGCCCAGCGCCTTGAGCTGTCCAAAAATGAGATGGTCTTTCTCGAAGGTGACGCGGGAGACTCCTGCTTTTATATAGAATCCGGCCTGATACGCATCTTTTGCATGGATCGCGCAGGCAAGGAAATGACCTTCTCCCTGCGCATGAAGGGCGAAATCTTCGGCATTTCAGAAGTGCTGAACAATTCTCCGCGCAAGGCCAGCGCGCAGACGGCCAGCGCATCCGTGCTGTACGCCATCAACCGGCAGGATTTTGAAAGCATGCTTCAGGAGCATTATCCGCTGGCGCGCAGCGTCATCACCCTGCTCGGGCGCAGACTGCGCCAGATGGGTGATCTGGTTCGCCGCCAGAACAGCGATGTTGCCAATCGGCTGGCAAGCCTGCTCATTTCTCTGGCCTACGAAACCCTGCGCACGACAGAAGGCTGGAACAAGCCCTGCGAAATCCCGCTGAGCATTCCCCAGGAGCAGCTGGCCTCCATGGTCGGCTCCACCCAGCCCACAGTCAGCGCCACCTTGCAGCAGTTTCGCAATGCGGGGCTTATTGTGGGCGCAGGCAGGCGCATTGTGCTGCTCAATCCCATAGAAATGATCTACCGCCTCGACCACAACCTGCTGTAGCCGCGCCCCTGCTCCTCGCCGCCACGCGCCCAGAGCGCGCCAGCCAGCCCACCTGCACAAAAAAATTTGCCGCTGCCCCAATAATCTTGCAGCTTATAGTCTGCCTCGCCAGTAAATGGTACTGCCAGAACAAGGGCTGCACCCAGTGCCTGCCATGCAACTGCCTGCGGCCCTTCATTCCACTCCATTCCGATTCCTGCCCCTGCAACGGATTTTGCCGTCCGTGAAAGGTAAAAACAAAGCCCGCTCTTTCGAGCGGGCTTTGCGGCATTATCCGTGCAGTTTCAGAAGGCCAAAGGCGGTCTGAATATTTGCGTCAGGCCCTATTCCATGGCCTTCAGAATACTGCTGGCAGAAACGGACGACAGCACATTGCCGTCAACAATCACTGCAGGCAGGGTCTTGATGCCAAAATACTGGGCGATCTGCTGGGCCTGATACAGGTTCACATTGCCCGCATTGTAGCAGTATTTGCCAACGGCCAGTTCCTCGGCGGGGTTCACCGGAGGCCGCAGCTTGCTCATGTAGCTGTAGTGGATGGGGAAGTCAGTGGATTCCGCCGTGGCGTCATATTCATTGTTAAAGGCCACAACGTGTCCTTTTTTCTTCTGGGCGGCCTTGATCTCGTTCCAGCGTGAGAGCGCGTAGGTCATATAGGCCATGCCCTGACCGGGGCGGGAGTAAGAAATCCAGATGCCCATGCCCATGAGGTCGGTTCCGTAGTATTCCTTGCTGTTGGCAAAAACCGCCACCTTACACTGCTGGGGCGAAACCGAGCGGCTGGCCTCAGTCACGGCCTGCCAGACCTTTTCGCTCTGCGGCGAGGCAAAATCAAGCAGCACCAGGACTTCATGAGGGGCCTTGGGCTCGCCAAAAAATACGGGATATATCTCGTGTTTCCACTGGGGCCGATAGGCAGCTTCGCCCTCAATGGAAGTAGCGCGCCCGCCCATTTTTTGCAGCATGGCCTGGCTCTCCGCATCGTTGGTGCGGAGGTTGGGCAAGGAAGTACGCAAATAGGGGTTAAAGGCATTGGCCTTGGCGTTCTGCACGCCAGCCGCAAGGTTCACTTTTTCTTTGGGGCCGGTGTCACCCGTGCCCATAGCGCCGCAGCCCCCCAACAACAAACCAGAAACCAGTATAGCCGCCAAAAATCCGCGCATACGTCACCTCTTCTCCCAGCCAGCAGCAAGGGATTGCACGGCATCCTCAAGATGCCGCAGCCATATTTCAGCCACATCGGCGTATTCCGCCGTCCCCATCAGCACGGGCAGGCATTGGTGCCCATGGGCCTCAATGCGACTGCGCCAACCGTGCCCGCTCTCGCCCGCCATGTCCTCCAGAGCATGGCGGCCCACCACCGACAAAAGCGGCATAAGCCAAACCCGGCGTGAAGCGAGATTGGGCAAAATACTTTCAAGCGTCACAGCGCCGTTCATGGCCCCCACATGCACGCGGGCGTCAAGCTCGCGCACTGCGCAGGCCAGATCCACATAGCGGGCAACCGCCTCGTGTTCCGCGCCGTGCCCCATAAAGACAACGTCTTCATCCGCGCTGCGCCCGGCGGGCAGATGCCGCACCAGCGCCCGCGCCGTTGCGCGCACATCGTCTGCTGTGGCCAGCAGGGGCGCGCCAACCCGGCAGAGCAGGTTCTCGTGTTCGGCGGCTTCTTCAACTGCGGCGCGCACATCACCATGCTCCTGACCGGGTATGGTCTGCAAGGGCTGCACCGCCACGGCCTCAAAACGCTCAAGCCCAAGACGGCAAACCGCCTTGAACACGGAATCGCTCTTCTGGCGGGCCTGCGCCATGCGCTCGCGCAAGAGCAGCGAGGTATAGGCCCAGCGTACCGGGATACCGGGATAACGCTGGCGCACAAGGGCGTCAAAACCCTTGAGGGCATTCTGACCCTGCGGGCTGCTTGCGCCAAAGGCGACCAGAAGAATAGCGTGTCTCATGGGACTTTTTTGTACGTCACTTGCTCCCCTGAAGCAAGGAGGACGCTCGCGTCTGGCAATGCCCAAGCGGCTTCGTATGAAATTGATGTTGACCTGTCTGTATTGTATTGACCCCGGCATCAATGCGAGGATAATGTGCCGGAGAATGGCCTGGATACCGCCAGCACTGCGTTGGCGGGCAAACCTTGGGGGTCGCATGGCAAAAGCTCTGGTACTTGGGGGGGCAACTGGCCTTCTGGGCCAGGCCCTGACGCGAGTGCTCAAAGCCCGCGAGTGGGAAGTTGCAACACTTGGCCGGGAAAACGGCAATCTGCTGGACATGGCGTTTCTGCAAACCGCCATTGCAGAGGCGCAGGCGGATGTGGTGTTCAACACTGTGGCCTGGACGGCTGTTGACGATGCAGAAGACCACAAGGATGAAGCCTGCCAGCTCAACCGCGCCCTGCCAGCCTCCATTGCGCGTTGCCTCAAGGCGCTGGGGACCGGATTTCTTGTGCAGTTCAGCACGGATTTCATTTTTTCCGGCGCGGGAGAGACCGCGTGGAAAGAAACAGATACGCCCCACCCGGCATCCGTATACGCCAGCACCAAGCTTGAAGGCGAAAAGGCCGTTCTGGAAACACTGCCGGACCGCTCGTGCGTCATACGCACGGCATGGCTTTTTGGCCCCGGCCGCAAAAATTTTGTGGACACCATCCTTGCCGCCTGCCAGCGCCGCGATTCCATCAACGTGGTGCATGACCAGACAGGCTCCCCCACCTACACGCTTGATCTGGCGCACTGGAGCATCGCCCTGGCCGAAAAAAGGGCCACAGGCATCTGGCATGCGGTGAACGGCGGGCAGGCAAGCTGGTGTGACCTTGCTTGCGAGGCTGTTTCTCTGGCCGGGGCCCCATGCCGGGTTGTGCCCATTGATTCGGCGGAATGGCCCCAAAAAGCACGCAGACCCGTATTTTCCGTGCTGGACAACAGCAAGCTGGCCGCGTTTCTTGGCAAAGCACCGCGCCCGTGGCCCCAGGCCCTGCGCGATTATGTTTTCAGCGACTATCTGCCAGCGCACACCGGCAAAGGCGGGGCGCAGTGACAAGCCCTAGCCCTGCCCCTGCGCGGTTTTCAGCCAGCCTGCCCGCATGGCGGGCGCTTTGCCTGACCATGGCGGGCCTCACGCTGTTCACACTAGCAGCGCTCTGGAACGCCAGTGATGCCCCGGCCAGACCACGCAGCCTGCAGGAGCTTGCCGCCATCAATGGCAAACTGATTGAAACAGGCGTCAAATACGGCTCCATCTCTTCCCTCTACCGCCCGCGATACGACCGCATTCAGGATGCAAACCTGAGCCTCAGCGATGATGAAGTGGTCTTTATCGCCATGTTGCAAGGGGGCGCGCGCGTTTACCCGCAGCGCATCATGGTCTGGCATCAGGTCGTCAACGAAATCGTGGACGACAAGGCCTACGCCATCACATACTGCCCCACCACCGGCACCTTCATGGCCTACGATTCTTCCATGGGCGGCCTGAATCTTATTTTTGATACGGAAGGCCGCCTCTACGACGGCAACAGCGTTCTGATTGACCGCAATTCCGGCAGTCTCTGGCTGCAGGAAACAGGCATGGCCTTTGACGGCCCCCTGCTGGGCCGAGGCCTGCCCATGGTACCCGTATACTGGACAACCTGGGGCGCGGCAAAGCGTACCTTTCCGCATGCCGTGGTGCTTGCCAAGCCTAACGGCAACAAGCCTTACGGGCGCGACCCCTACGGCAACTACCTGCGCAAGGGAACCTACTACGATAACGACAGGCTCATTTATCCCGTGGAGCGCACGGACAAGCGTTTTGCCCGCAAAACGCCCATGCTGTGCATCGAATATGAAGGATACATGCTGGCTATCGACATAGGCTATGTGCGCAAAAAAGGGGCCGTGAATTTTTTTGTGGGGCCCAATGCCCTGCTGGCAGTCTATGACAGGGGCCTTGAGGTGGTGCGGCTTTTTAACCGCCAGATATGGGCCGAACCCTTCCTATTCATAACCCAGAACGGCAAGCTCCTGGATCTGACCACGCGCAGCCTGTGGGATCCAGCCACGGGCGTGGCGCTTGACGGCAACATGAAGGGCGCGTCCATGCCGCAGTTTTACGGTGCGTACTCCATGTGGTTTGCATGGTACAGCATGAATCCGGAAACACTGGTCATTCCCGGCCCCGGCGAGGTGCCTGAAAAACTGCTCTCACCCGCCCCTCCGGGTGAATAGCCCCACAGCGACCTTGCCCCGGCCAGGCCATTTGCATTGCGCACCACCAGAGCGTATTTGATTTCCCATGAACTGCACTGCCGCAATATCTGCCGACATATCCTTGCATCTGGCGTGGTTTACTTCGTATGCCGCCGCCAAAAGGGCACTGGAACAGGGTGATGCCTCACCCATGGATCTCAAACTTCGGCACTCCCTTGAAGTGCTGGAAAATGCCCGGCATACCGTGGAAGGCGAAGGCTTTGACCCGCAGACTGCGCGGGCCTGCCTGCTGGCAGCACTGTATCATGACGTGGCCCGCTTTGAGCAGTATTTGCGCTACCACACGTTCAGAGACAGGGAATCGTGCAATCACGGGCAGATGGGCGTGCGGATACTCAAGGCCGAGCGCCGCCTTGCCAGCGAGACACCGCAAATGCGCAAACTGGTCATGGCGGCTGTGGGTATGCACAACCGTTTTGCCCTGCCCAATGGGACGCCCGCAAACATCGCTCTGGTCACCAATGTGGTGCGCGATGCGGACAAGCTGGACATTCTGCGGGTTATGGACGAGCACCTGAGCGGTCCAGCCCCGTATAATCCCACAGTGGTGCTGCAACAGCCGGACGACCCCACCATCGCCAGCGAGGCGATTCTGAGGGCCGTGCGGGAAAACCGCGTGGCGGCCTATGCCGACCTGCGTTGCGTCAATGATTTTCGTCTGCTGCTGGGAACATGGTTTTTTGACCTGCACTTTGCTTCGAGCCGCCGCAAATTCCTTGAGGACGGTCATGCGCAAAACTTGCTGTGCGGCATGCCGGACACGGCTCCACAGGCCGAAGCCCGCGACTATCTGCTGCATATTCTGGAGAACGCGCAGTGACGCCAGCCGCCGAGTCAGGTTCTGCCACAGCCAGCCTGGATACTTTGCCTGCCTGCCCTGCACTTTTTCCGCAGGCGGCGCTGGCGCGGCGGGTGCCGTGGCCGGATGCCTGCGCGCTTGCCCCGCTCAACCCGGATGTGCAGACATTGCGAACCGCCAGCCATGCGCCCCTGGCCTGTATACGCATGGCTTTTACGCTGTTTTATCTGTCTGCGGCGCAGGCTGAAGCCCTGCTCCGGCTCGCGCTTGAGAGCGCCCAGCTGGTCTTGGTGGCTGACTTCAAGCTGGCGGAACGCAAGCCCGAGCTGCCCGCCGGCCTGGCGGCGCACGGCCTCATGGCGCTGGCCGGGGCGCATTGCAGGGGGCGCGCAGCCCGAAAGAGCTTTATGCAAAGCGGTGGCATTGAGGGGCTTGTGCACCGGAGCAACGCGCTGGTGCTCAAGCGCCGCCCCATTTTTACCGGTGCGGCGGCCCTGCTGCATGTGCGGCGGGCCTGACGCGCCATGGGGCCTGCTAACACCATGGCTCTTTTCCTTCCTTGGTAGAGGACAAAATTTCTCATAGTGGTAACAGGCCCTAGCCTCCACCCATCTGTAATTTCCCGACTTTCCGGCCTCATGGCCTTGTCTTGAAGGCCCCCCCTGCCTGTGCTATAAACTGCTCTGGCGCTGCCGCACCCTGTGCAGACGCTCGCCTGTCAGGCATTTGCGCCGGTAACGCCCGCCTTTCCCGCTTCTGGAGTTTTCATGTCAGATTTTGTCCATCTTCATTGCCATACCGAATACAGCCTGCTTGACGGTGCCATCCGCATCAAGGATCTGTGCGCCCGCGCCAAGGATTTCGGCATGCCCGCCTGCGCCATCACCGACCACGGCAACCTCTTTGGCGCGGCCTATTTTTATCAGGGTTGCAAGGATTACGGCGTCAAACCCATCTTTGGGTGCGAGGTTTACGTCTGCCACGACCACAAGGATAAAAGCACGGAGTCGCCACTGGCGCGCCGCCGCAACCACCTGATTTTGCTGGCCCAGAACACCACGGGCTACCACAATCTGGTCAAGCTGGTCACACAGGGCTACCTTGAGGGTTTTTATTACAAGCCCCGTGTGGATAAACCCCTGTTGCGCAAATATTCCGAGGGGCTTATCTGCCTTTCGGCCTGCATTGCGGGCGAAATCCCCCGCGCCATTCTCGCGGATGACATGGACAAGGCCCTGAGCCTCACGCGGGAATACGCGGACATCTACCCCGACCGCTTTTATCTTGAATTGCAGTCCAACGGCCTGCCCGAGCAGACCAAGGCCAACAACGCCCTCATGGAGCTGGCGGAAACCACGGGCGTGCCGCTGGTTGCCACCGACGACTGCCACTACCTCACCGCCGACGATGCCGAAGCCCACGAAGTGCTGCTCTGCATTCAGACGCAGACCACCATGGACGACCCCAAGCGCATGCGCTTTGGCACCCATGAGCTGTACTACAAATCCATCGAAGAGATGGAAAAACCCTTTGCCCATGTGCCCGAAGCCCTGGCCAACACCATGCGCATTGCCGAGCAGTGCAATGTGGAGCTGGACTTCGGTCACCACTATTTCCCTGTATACAAGTTGCCGGAAGGGGCCAGCCTTGATTCCGAATTTCGGCGGCTGGCAGAAGAAGGGCTGGAAAAGCGGCTGGAAAAACATCCCGACAGAGATACGATTGACGTCCAGCTCTACCGGGACCGCCTGCAGTACGAACTGCGCGTTATCCTTGAAATGGGCTTTCCCGGTTACTTCCTCATCGTGCAGGAATTCATCAACTGGGCAAAAAACCACAATGTTCCTGTGGGGCCGGGGCGCGGTTCCGCCGCCGGTTCGCTGGTGGCGTGGGCCTTGCGCATCACCAACCTTGATCCCATCCCCTACAATCTGCTGTTTGAACGCTTTCTGAACAACGAACGCGTCTCCCTGCCCGATATCGACGTGGACTTTTGCGAACGCCGCCGGGTAGAAGTCATCAAGCACATGGTGGAAACCTACGGCGAAGGCTCGGTGGCGCAGATCACCACCTTCGGCACCATGAAGGCCAAGGGCGTTGTGCGCGACGTGGGCCGCGCCCTGGGCATGAGCTTTGCGGAAACAGACCGTATCGCCAAACTGGTGCCCGCCGACCTCAAGATGACCATCAAAAAGGCGCTGGAGGCAGAGCCGGAGCTGGAAAACATTTACCACTCCGACCCCAAGGTCAAGCACCTGCTGGACACGGCCCGCCGCCTTGAAGGTCTGGCCCGCCACGCCTCCACCCACGCCGCCGGGCTTGTGGTTTCAGACAAGCCCATGGAGGAATACCTCCCCCTCTATCAGGGCAAACGCGGCGAACTTGTGACCCAGTTTGACGGCCCCATGACGGAAAAGGCCGGGCTTGTGAAGTTCGACTTTCTTGGCCTGAAAACCATGACCCTGATTCAGGACACCCTGGACAACATCACCCTTCAGGGCCACGAACCGCCGGATCTCGACAATCTGCCCCTTACAGATACGGAGACCTACGAGCTTTACGCCCGTGGCGACACGGACGGCGTGTTTCAGGTGGAAAGTTCGGGCATGCGGCAGTATCTGCGCATGCTCAAGCCCTCGTGCTTTGAAGACGTCATCGCCATGCTGGCCCTGTACCGCCCCGGCCCGCTCGGTTCGGGCATGGTGGACGAATTCATCAAGCGCAAGCACGGGCAGGTGCCCGTTGTGTATCCGCACCAGTCGCTTACCGAATGCCTGCGCGATACCTACGGCGTCATCGTCTATCAGGAACAGGTCATGCAGATCGCCCAGATCATCGCCAGCTATACGCTCGGCGGGGCCGACCTGCTGCGCCGCGCCATGGGCAAAAAGAAAGCCGAGGCCATGGCCAAGGAACGCGTCAACTTTGTTACCGGCGCGGAAAAGAACAACATAGACAAGGACAAGGCCAACGAAATTTTCGACTTGATGGAAAAGTTCGCCGAATACGGCTTCAACAAGTCGCACTCCGCCGCCTACGCCCTCATTTCGTACTACACGGCCTATCTCAAGGTTCACTACAAGGTCGAGTTCATGGCCGCCCTGCTCACCTCTGAAATGGGCAATCAGGACAAGCTGCTCAAGTATGTCTCGTGCTGCAAGGACATGGACATCAATGTGGTGCAGGCCTCGGTAAACCAGAGCCAACGCGAATTTACGGCCCACGACGGGCAGGTGGTCTTTGGCCTTGGCGGCATCAAGAACGTGGGCGATGAAGCCATACGCGAAATTGTGGAAGCCCGGGCCGAAGGCGGCGATTTTGCCTCCATGTTCGACATGTGCTGCCGGGTAAACCTGCGCAAGGTCACCAAGCGCGTGCTTGAATCGCTCGTCAAGGGCGGCGCGTGCGATTGCTTTGGCGTGCCCCGCGCCGCCATGCTGGCGGCCATCGAAATTGTGGTTGCCCGCGCGCAAAAAAAGGCCAAGGACAAAACATCCAATCAGGTTTCGCTGCTCTCCATGGCTCCGGTTGTGGAAAGCGCGCCCCAGCCCGGCATCGGCCTTGACTGCCCCGAGGCTTCGCTGCCCGAAATGGCGGACGACGACAAGCTGCGGGCAGAGAAGGAAGCTCTGGGCTTCTTTTTGACCAGCCACCCCCTCCAGCCATTCATACGCGAGATCCGCCGCCTGGGCCTCACCACGCTGGAAGACTCGCGCGAACTGTTCCCCGGAGCAGAAATCCGCTGCGCGGCGCTGGTGGTCAGCGTCAAGGAAGTGCTGACAAAATCCAAGGGCGAACGCATGGCCTTTGTGGGTATTGAAGACCTCACAGGCCACGCGGAAGTGACATTTTTTCCGCGCACGTACGCCGAATGCCGCGATCTTTTGCGCTCAGAACAGCCCATCTGCCTGGTGGCGCGCCTCGACAGCCAGACCGACAACGGCGACAACGCTGACATGGATGAAGAAGCGGACGAAGGCCCGCGCGAAATCAAGCTGCTGGGCCAGACCGTCCGGTCTCTGGCCGAAGCCTGCGGCCAGAGCGACACGCCCATTTGCGTGCAGATACCGCAGCACCGCCTTGGACGTGAAGACATGCTGGCCCTGCGCAACCTTCTGGAAAAATTCCCCGGCCCGGTAGAAGCGCATGCCCAGGTTTTTCTTGATGGGCACGTATGCATTCTGCACCTCGACAACACTCTGAAAGTACGCCCCGGGCCAGATCTGGATAAAGCTCTTGCCGCCTGGGCTTCATAAAACCATATGTTCCGATTTTTTCTGGTAACAGGCATAGGCCTGGCCGTTATCAACGGCTGGATATCCTGGTGGCTGTGGCGCGCCCTTTCCGGCACGGGCTGGCTGCGCATTGCGCTCTGCGTCCTTGTGCTCGTTCTTGGCGCGGCCTTTCCCCTGCTCTACAAGGGGCATGGCGATACCCTTGCCCATGTGTGGGCGCTACGGGCCGGGGCATTCTGGATGGGCGTGGCCTTCTATACCTTTGCGCTTGTGCTGCTTGCAGACATCTGGGGCCTTGGCGCACGTTTGTTTGGCGCGCTGCCGCCCCTCACGCCGCGCTGGGGCGCTGTGCTGCTCGTCATGGGCCTGCCCCTGCTGGTGGGGGTGGGCAGCTGGTTCAACGCTGCCTTTCCTGCGTTGCGACACTACGATGTCACTATCCGCACGCAAGGTCCTGTACCGGCTGCATACGCCGAAAAACCCCTGAAACTGGGCGTCATTACCGACATGCATCTGGGCCGCCTCCTCACCGCAGGTCGGCTGGGCAGAGCCGTGGAGCTACTGGCGCCGGAACAGCCGGATGCCATCCTCTATGTGGGCGACATCATTGACGACCATATAAAGCTGGATGCGGAGGCCACCGCCGCAGCCCTTGCCGTGGCTCAGCCGCGCCTTGGCCATTGGGCTGTGCCGGGCAACCACGAATATATCTCTGGCTCCATCGACAAAAGTCTGGATTTTCTGCGCGCTGTGGGCATGCAGGTGCTGCGCGACCAGTGGGCCGTGGTGGACAACAGCTTTGTGCTTGCGGGCAGGGACGATCTGAGCAAACCCGGTTTTACGGGCATTCAGCGGGACAGTATGGAAGAAATCCTCTCCGATCTGCCGGAACAGTACCGCAGCCTGCCCCTTGTGGTCATGGATCACCAGCCCGCCGCCCTGGACGAAGCCCGCAATGCAGGCGCTGGGCTCATGCTGTCAGGTCACACACACAACGGGCAGCTTTGGCCCTTTAACTTTGTGACGGAGATGAGATACGAAAACCCGCTGGGCCTGCTGACAAAAGACAACTTCCACTCTATCGTCAGCGCAGGCACAGGCACGTGGGGGCCGCCCCTGCGCACTTCAGGCCGCGCCGAGGTCTTGCTGGTTACGGTACATTTTGCTTCTGCGGAGACTGCCGCAAGCACTACCGCCCCTTAGGTTATTCCTGCGGGTTGATACTCTCCCCTTCCGGGTCGTGCCGTCGGTAATTCCGGGCCGCCACGGCGGGCGAGGTATTGGCGTAGCAGTACACGCAGCCGTGAGGGCAGGTATCGTACTGCCCCACATCCTTGCAGGGCACGCACAGGCACACGGCGCGCTGCCCTGTGTCGCGCGGGTACTCATGCACCGCACTGGCAAGGCCCGCGCCCGAGGGCATTTCCAGGGGCAGGCCCAGTTGTTGCTGCGGCGCAAGGCCAAAGAGGCGCAGCATGTCCGGGTGCCTGTTGGTGAGCTTGAGTATGAGTTCCGGGTCTGTGCAGCGGTTATGGCTGATGCCCCATGCCGAGAGATCGCCCTTTTCGCCGCAGGTGCAGGGTTCCGCGCCCATTTCCGCAGTAAGAGCGGCCACTCCTGCGGCCACGGTCTGCATTTCCGCCTGCGTGAAATCCCGCCAGGCAAGGCCAGCCCTGCGCAGGTTTTCCCGCACCTTGCGGTAGTCGGCAATGTCGGCAAAGCTGAATACCAGCTTGCGGGTACAGCCTTTCAGGGCCCTGCCAATCCGGGCCATTTTGTCCAGCAGCACATGGCACCCGTCAGGATTATTTGCCAGTTTCCCGGCCAGCATCAGGGGATCAAAGCGCCACACCACCCTTTCCGGCCCCGCCGATTCCGCAAAACGGCGGAAGGTGTCAATGCGCTGGGCAAGCGGCGGCAAATGAGGCTCCCAGCCTTCAGCCTCATAGTCATTGAGCGTAAATTCGAGATACCAGGCGAGGCCCCGCGCCTCCACCTCAGGCAGCAAAGGCAGCAAAGGCCGTGGATTTTTGCTCCAGAACACAACAACCCGCGTGTTGGCAAAGGACACAAACTGGGGTCGCCCGTTGAAGGGATTGATCCAGCGGGCGTAGCCAGCGCGCAGCCTGTTGATAAACCAGGGAGCGTAAAAAGCCGGGATGTCCGTTGCCCGGCTGGCCGCGATGATCTCCGGGGCAACGGCGTTTGCCTGCCCCGCAGCGGTGGGTATCTGTACTGTGCGCCACTTCATGCACAAAGTGTTTCAGGGCTGCGCGGCTTCGTCAACCGCACGCCGCAGTGCGGCCCGCCGGGTTAACAGCGCGCCGCGCATTTTGACTTATCCGGCGCAATTGTTATGCTTAAGGGCAAGCACAATCAATAACTTCTAACAAACTGGAAATTCATGTCTTTCTTTTCCTGGATGCAAAGCCTCTTCACGCCGCCCTCCACTGGCGACCCTGATCTGGATGATCCACATCCAGGCTTTGAATGGAACCAGAACGCCCGCATCATGCTGGCGATCATTGTCGTCATTATTTCGGCCTTCGTGGTCTATTGGATACTGTCATGACAAAGGGCGCTTTCTGGCGGCTGACCGTGCGGGACGATTTTTCTGCTGGTCACGCCTTGCGGCATTACGAGGGAAAATGCGAACGTATGCACGGGCACAATTTTGCGGTGGAACTGACCGTGCAGGGGCAGCGCCTGACCCCGGACACTGAAATGCTGCTTGATTTCAAGACCCTTAAGAGCGGCCTCAAAACCGTGCTGGACGCGCTCGACCACCGCCTGCTCAACGAGACCCCACCCTTTGACGTCATGAACCCTTCGTCAGAAAACCTTGCCCGGCACATCTGGCGGGGCATGGCAGAACTGCTGGCTGCACATGACGATCCGCAGGCCCGGCAAGTGCGGCTTTACAGCGTCACTGTGTCTGAAAAAGCCGCGCAAAGCGCCACCTACATGGAAGTGGACGACTGATTCCGGGCCGCGCACGGGACGGGCATCCGCCCCTGCCAATCCGGCTCCCTCACACCCAAGCCAGACGGAATCCGCATGACCAAGGCTCTGTGTCTTCTGCACGCCAACTGCCAGGGCGATGCCCTGCGGCCCCTGCTGGAAAACACCCCGGCCTTTGCCAGCCGCTTCCGTATCCGCCAATACGTCAACTACACGCGGCAGGGCATAGCGGCGCGGGATATCGAACACTGCGATCTTTTTCTTATCAGCGCCTTGCCCCCAAGTGGGGCGACCTTTCCACAGAACAGATGCTGCCGCGCCTGCCGCAGCACTGCCAGGCCATTGAGATTCCCAACCTGTTTTTCAAGGGCTACTGGCCCTTCTGGTCCCGCGATGAACGCATCAACTTTGCAGACAGCCTGCTGGAAACGCTGTTGCAAAAAGTTACGCCGCAGGATTCGCTGACCCTCTATCTGCGAGGGGCAGCTTTGCTGCTGGGCGATGCGGATGCCCTCAATGCGCAGGCAGAGGAATCGCTTGCCCACGAGGAAGCCAAGGAGGCCGATGCCCCCATACGTTGCGCGCCCATGCTGCGCGAGCGCTGGCGCGATGAACAGCTGTTCATTACGGTCAACCACCCTGGCCGCGAACTGCTGTTCCACATGGCAGACAGTCTGCTGCAACTGCTGGGCCTTGGCTCTCTGCCCCACTCCACGCGCGGGGCATATGTTCACCCGCTTGAAGATTTCTGGTTGCCCATCCATCCGGCGGTGGGGAGCGCGCTGTGCCTGCCCTTTGCCAGCGCGGAAAAACGCTGGCCCATCTTCCACCACCTGCTCACGCACAGGGAATATACACTGTGCTACATGGCCTGCCGCGCAAACAATGTGCCGGACTTTCTGACCTTTCTGAAAAACCTCTCACCGGATGCCCTGCGGCTGGCCGCTAAGGATATTGCTGGCTGAATTTGCCCTCCAGGCATGTTTTTTGAGCCAAGACTGCGGCAGAGCCAGAGGACAGAACAAATATGCGGCCCCCCGCGGGCCAAGGCGGCATGGCCCTGCGTGGCTTGCGCACGTGCAAGGCATTGCGTACTGTTGGCGAGGTCATAACGTTACAGACAAATCGCGCACAGGCTTGCAAGTATATTCGCCAAGCCTGGGCAGTCCGACATCTGCTGGCCCGACGATTCCCAAGCGTCAACAACTGGCTGGCTTTTTACCAATAAAACCATAGGGGTACTGGCCTCGCCGTTCCGCTCGCAGCGGGGCGGGCATTTTGCACCCGGAAGGAGATTTTCATGAAGGTACTCATGCTCAACGGCAGCCCGCATCCCAAGGGCTGTACCTTTACCGCCCTGTCCACGGTTGCGGCGCAGCTGGAAAAAAACGGCGTTGAAACACAGATGCTCCAGCTGGGCACAAAGCCCATACAATGCTGTATTGCCTGCGGCAAGTGCAAGGATACCGGGCATTGCGTGTTTAATACCGACCACGTTAACGAGGCTATTGATCTGCTGCGCGAGGCAGACGGCTTTGTAGTTGGTTCGCCCGTGTACTATGCTGGCCCCAATGGCGGCGTGTGCTCCCTTCTTGACCGCATGTTCTTTTTAAAGTCCACCAACTATGCATTCAAGCCCGCCGCCGCTGTGGTAAGCTGCCGCCGTGGCGGAGCCAGCGCCTCTTTTGACAGGCTGAACAAATACTTTACCATCGCGCGCATGCCCGTGGTTTCTTCCCAGTACTGGAACGCCGTACACGGCAATACGCCGGAGCAGGTGATGCAGGACAAGGAAGGCTTGCAGATCATGCGCACCCTTGGCGACAACATGGCGTGGCTGCTCAAATGCATCGCCGCTGGCAAGGCCGCTGGCGTGGCAACCCCAACCCCGGAGCCGTGGGATCCCACCAACTTTATCCGCTAGAACTGCGCAGTGTTTGAGGTGCTGCGGGGATTCCTGAAAGAACTGTTGGTCGGGGTCTATTGCAGAACTACAGAAAAATCTCACAGCAGTGTTCAAGGCTGTCCGAAAATATTTTCGGGCAGCCTTTTTATTGTCCGTCTGCCCGTTTTGCATGCCCCTGATCTGGCAAAGAATATATTTAGCCAGGCGTATCGCCGCTCCGGAGACTCCAGGCGTCCTCTTGTAGAATTTATTTCCGTATGCTGTGCGCAAGAGCCTGCGGCATCCAGCACTTCGACAAAGAGGCTAACGTGTTATCCGCGCATCTGCGCTTTATTGGCGGGCATCCGTGCATATCCCTTCACACTGAACATGCGTCTTGTGCGCAAAAACACCTGTATCAAAATCAATGATATAAAATTCACACAATATGACGACCAATGAAGACCATTGTACTATAATATTTATATCTGATAAATATTTATATAGCACAATATACATATTTGTGATTTTTATTACATACTCTGGCATATAATAAAAATTTTATCCTCCTTTCATACTGCATACGCTGAATAAATTATGAAGATTGATCAACCATTCAGCATAATATTGTTGCCACGAATTTTTATATCTGGCATTCTTAAAGATATCCATTTGTTTTCCCTGCCATTACCTACCCGCGTTGCGCAAAGAGAGTGCAGGGAACCGTAAATTTTATGCTGCAGGAGGTTAGCGGATGAAAAGATTATCTCCGTGGATGCTGATGCTGCTTGTGCTTGTGACTGTTCTTCTAGCCGGGCACGAAGTCTTTGCCGCTTCCACCTTGGGCATCAAGCTGCCAGAAAACCCCACCAAGGCATACATCACCCTGGGCATCCTGCTGGTTGCCGCGGTGATGTTTTTTACGGAAATTGTCCCCTTGCCCATCACGGCCCTGCTTGTACCAGTGGCTTTGTCGCTCACCAATGTGGTTTCGTCCAAGGTTGCCTTTGGCTACTTTGGCGACCCCACCGTTGTGCTTTTCATGGCCATGTTCATTGTGGGTGAAGCCACATTCATAACCGGATTTGCAGACAAGGTGGGCGGTCTTGCCGTCAAATTGTCCAAAGGCAATCCTGTCAAACTGATTGTATATACCATGGCGGCCATCGGCCTGCTTTCCACCGTGCTTTCAAACACCGGCACCACAGTTGTGGCCGTGCCCATGGTGCTTGGCATGTGCATCAAGGCCAAGCTTGCCCCCGGCAAGGTTCTTATGCCCGTTGCCTTTGCATCATCGCTGGGCGGAACAGTCACGCTTGTGGGCACGCCCCCCAACGGCATTATCAACTCCATGCTGGCCCAGACCGGGCAAAGCCCCTTTGGCTTTTTTGAATTCGGCCTTATCGGCATCCCCCTGCTGGCTGCCGGCCTGCTCTACTATGCGGTTATCGGCCACAAATTTTTGCCGGAAAAGCTGCATGACGACAGCGAAGACGACATTGAAGTTGATGCCAAGATCCGCCGCGAGCACAAAATGTGGCATTCCGTGCTGATTTTTGCCTTTGTGGTCGCCATGATGGCCAGCGAAATCATGCCCTTGACCACCGCCGCCGTTTTGGGCGCCTGCCTTATGGTCATTACAGGCTGCATGACCATGCGCGAGGCCTTCCGCAGCGTTGACTGGACAACCATTTTTCTGTTCGCGGGCATGCTTTCCATGTCGGCCGCCATGGACAAGTCCGGCGCAGCCGCCATTGTGGCCAACGCCGTGGTGAGCACCGTCAGCGACCCGTGGATGCTCATGTTTGTGTGCTGCGCCCTCACCGCCGCCATCACCAACTTCATGTCCAACACCGCAACTGCGGCCCTTATGGCCCCTCTGGCTCTGCCCATTGCCCTTGCCAGCGGGATTTCGCCCCTGCCCATCGCCATGGGCATTGCCATGTCGGCCTCGTGCTGCTTCCTGACGCCCATTGCAACCCCGCCCAACACCATCGTGCTTGGCCCCGGCAGATACAGCTTCATGGATTACGTCAAGGCTGGCTGGCCTTTGCAGATGATTTCGCTCATTATGTGCTGGCTGCTTATCCCGCTGATATGGCCTTTCCATTGATAGGCCAGCAGCAGTCGTATCGATAAAGAGGAAGATATGAAGGAAATCAATGTTGAGGACATAGCGCGCGCTGTTGCCGACCTTGCTGTACGCGCCTGTTGCCGCCTGCCGCAGGATATGGTGGACGGCATGCGCAGGGCGCATGAGGCGGAACCCTCGCCCGTGGGTAAAAACATTCTTGAGCAACTGCTGGAAAATGCGTCCATCGCAGCCAGCGACGGCATCCCCATTTGTCAGGACACCGGCCTTGCCGTTGTTTTTGCCGATGTGGGGCAAGACGTGCGCATCGTGGGCGGCGCTTTTGAAGACGCCGTTAACGAGGGCGTGCGCCGGGGCTATGTGGATGGGTACCTGCGCAAATCGTGCGTGGCGGAGCCATTGTTTGAACGCAAAAACACGCGCGACAACACCCCGGCTGTCATCCACACCCGCCTTGTACCCGGCGATTCGCTGCGCCTGCGCCTGGCCCCCAAGGGGGCTGGTTCTGAAAACAAGAGCGTGGTCAAAATGCTAGTACCCGCAGACGGCATCGAAGGCGTGCGCAAGGTGGTGCTGGATGCCGTGCTGGCCGCTGGGCCCAATTCCTGTCCGCCCATGGTGGTGGGCGTTGGCCTTGGCGGCACCATGGAAATGGCCGCCATCTGCGCCAAGCGCGCCGCCGCCCGCGACCTCGAAAGCCGTAACCACGATCCGCGGTACGCGGCCTTTGAAGAAGAACTGCTCGAGCTTATCAACAAGACCGGCATCGGCCCTCAGGGCCTTGGCGGGCTGACTACGGCGCTGAAAGTGCATGTGGAATGGGCCCCCACCCACATTGCCTCCCTGCCTGTGGCCGTGAACATCAACTGCCACGCGGCGCGACACGCCGAAGTTACGCTGTAGGAGGCCGCCATGTCGGAAAACCAGATGAAAAAAATTCGCGCTCCCTTTGATGAAGACACCGCCCGCTCACTGCGAGCGGGCGACCGGGTGCTGATTTCGGGCACCATTCTTGCCGCCCGCGATGCGGCCCACAAGCGACTGGTGGAAACACTGGACAGAGGCGAACCCCTACCCGTGGATCTGAAGGGCGCAGTTGTTTACTACGTGGGGCCAAGCCCGGCCAAACCCGGCGAAGTGATTGGCGCTGCCGGGCCAACAACCTCGGGCCGCATGGATGCCTACACTCCCCGCCTGCTTGATGAGGGCCTGAAAGGCATGATCGGCAAGGGCTACCGCAAGCCCGAAGTTGTGGAAGCCATGAAAAAGCATGGCGTGCCGTATCTTGCCGCCGTGGGAGGGGCAGGAGCCCTGATCGCCCGCAGCATCAAAAAATACACGGTGCTGGCCTACGAAGACCTTGGGCCGGAAGCCGTGGCCGCCATGGAAGTGGAGGATTTTCCCGCCATCGTGGTCATTGATAGCACGGGCGACAATTACTACGAGACTGGGCAGGCCCCGTACAGACGATCCTGACATGCGGCCGCCCCTGTGCATGCCGAGCGCTGAAAAGTGGTGCGGGCTGCCGCGCCGTTTTATAATGCCTGATATCTTTATGAAGGAGTTGGTATGGCCTTGAGCAGATCCCCTGTCGATGACCGAACCCGCCTTGATTTCTGGCAAGCGGCTTCTGGCGCGGTGCTGGCGCTTTTTGTTTGCGTGCACCTCGTACTGGAAGGGACGGTCGTCCTTAGCCCCGCACTGACCAACGGCATTGCATGGTTGCTGGAAGTAACCATGCTCGCACAGGTGGCGGCGCCCGTCATCATGCTGCTGATCCTGTTCCACTTTTACATTGCGGCCCGCAAAATGCCCTTCCGCGCCAATGAACTTGGCGTGTTTGTGCAACACAGCAAGGGCCTCAAGGAAGTGGATACGTGGCTGTGGCTGGTGCAGGTCTTTACAGCCATCGTTATTCTGGCTGGCGCTTTCTACCACATTTACAGCGTCATGACAGACCTGCCCATCAATGTGGCTGGCAGCGCCAAGCGCCTGCATTCGGGCTGGCTGGCCTTCTACGTGTTCTTTTTGCCTTGCGTCATCCTGCATACGGGCATTGGCGTATACCGCCTGGCCGTAAAGTTCGGCGTGTGCGTCAAGGCCACGCGCCCGGCGTGGCGCAAGTGGACCTGGATTGTCATGGGCTGTTATCTTCTGCTCGGCGCGGCGGCTCTGACCCGCGTGTGGTTCTTGGGATAGGGGGTGCGTATGCGAGTTTTTGAAAGCGATGTTCTTTGCATAGGCGCCGGCCTGGCCGGGGAACGCGTTGCCGTGGAAGCGGCTCAGGCGGGTTTCAGCGTTATCTGTCTTTCACTGGTGCCGCCCAAACGGTCGCACTCCTCAGCCGCCATGGGCGGCATGCAGGCGGCGTTGGGCAACTCCATCATGGGCGAGGGCGACTGCCCCGAGGTGCACTTCAACGATACGGTCAAGGGTTCCGACTGGGGCTGCGACCAGGAAGTGGCCCGCCTGTTTGCCGAGACAGGCCCCATCGCCATGCGCGAAATGGCCTGGATGGGCGTGCCCTGGAGCCGCGTTGTTCCTGGCGAGCACACCTACTACAAGGGCGGCAAGCCCTTTCAGGCAACGGAAAAAAAGGAAAACGAGGGACTGATCCACTCCCGCGCCTTTGGCGGCACGGCCAAATGGCGTACCTGTTATACATCTGACGGCACAGGCCACGCCGTGCTGTTCACCCTTGATAACCGCCTGCTGCAACTGGGAGTTGACGTGCATGACCGCATGCAGGCCGAAGCCCTGATTCATGATGGCCAGCGCTGTATGGGCTGCGTTGCCCGCGATTTGCGCACCGGAGAACTGGTGGGCTATTTCGCCAAGGCCACGCTTATCGCCACAGGTGGTTATGGCCGCATTTACCGGGCCACCACCAATGCCATCATCTGCGACGGCGGCGGCCAGATCACGGCCCTTGAAACGGGCGTTGTGCCCCTGGGCAATATGGAAGCCGTGCAGTTCCACCCCACAGGCACCGTACCCACGGACATTCTGGTCACAGAAGGTTGCCGCGGCGATGGCGGAACCCTGCTGGACGTGAACGAATACCGCTTTATGCCCGATTACGAGCCGGAAAAGGCAGAGCTTGCCTCCCGCGATGTGGTGTCACGGCGCATGACCGAGCATATGCGCAAGGGCCTTGGCGTAAAAAGCCCCTATGGCGAGCACTTGTGGCTGGATATTCGCCATCTGGGCGAAAAGCACATCACCACAAACCTGCGTGAAGTGTACGACATCTCAACGCACTTCCTGGGCGTAAACCCCATCCATCAGCTTATTCCCGTGCGGCCCACCCACCACTACAGCATGGGCGGCGTGCGCATCAACAAGGACGGGCACGCCTACGGTCTTGAAGGTCTTTTCTCCGCTGGCGAAGCAGCCTGCTGGGACATGCACGGCTTCAACCGGCTTGGCGGCAACTCGCTGGCCGAGACCATCGTTTCTGGCCGCATTGTGGGCGCAAAACTGGTGGAATTCCTCAAAGGCTACGAAACCGTGTTCTCGACACAGGCCATGAAGGACGCCGCCACCAAGGTCAAGGAGCGCATTGCCGCCCTGCTGCGCGGCACGGGCGACGACTGCTACACCCTGCGCAACGCCATGCAGGACATCATGATGGAACATGTGGGTATTTTCCGTAACGGCAAGGATCTGGAAGCAGGCGTTGCCAAGTTGCAGGAACTGCTGGAGCGCACTAGGAACATGCGGCTTGCCAGCGGCAACATCCCCGGCCCCAATGCCGAGCTTTCCATGGCCCTGCGCGTACCGGGCATGCTCAAGCTGGCCCTGTGCACGGCTTACGGCGCGCTGATGCGCACAGAAAGCCGTGGCGCGCACGCCCGCGAGGATTACCCTGAACGTAATGACAAGGAATGGCTCAACCGCACCCTGGCCTACTGGAAGGAAGGCGACACCCTGCCCACCCTCAAGTACGAACCGGCAACGCCGTTCTATATTCTGCCCCCCGGTGACCGCGGGTACGGCGGCGGCAAGATCATAAACGCCGATATCAGTCCGGAAAAAATCGTACCGTACGCACAACAGGGGTAAGGAGAGCCATATGGGACGCAATCTGACGTTTGAAATATTCCGTTACAATCCGCTGGATCCGCTCTCGCATCCCCATATGCAGACATTCCAGCTTGAAGAACACAACAGCATGACGCTGTTTATCGCCCTGAACATGATCCGCGAAACACAGGATGCCTCATTGCAGTTTGACTTTTGCTGCCGCGCCGGCATCTGCGGTTCGTGCGGCATGGTCATCAACGGGCGGCCCGGTCTGGCCTGCCACACGCAAACAAGCGACCTGCCAAGCCACATTACCCTGCATCCCCTGCCGGTATTCAAACTTTTGGGCGACCTCTCGGTGGATACGGGCACGTGGTTTCGCAACGTGGGAGCAAAAATCGAATCGTGGATACACACCACAAAAGAGTTTGACCCCAAGGCGCAGGAAGAGCGCATGGACAATGAACTGGCCACCCAGATATTCGAGCTTGACCGCTGCATTGAATGCGGCTGCTGCGTGGCGGCCTGCGGCACGGCCCGCATGCGCGAGGACTTTATCGGCGCTACGGCCATCAACCGCATGGCGCGCTTCTATATTGACCCGCGCGACAACCGCACCCCTGCGGACTATTATGAACTGATCGGCGATGATAGCGGCGTATTCGGCTGCATGGGGCTGCTGGCCTGCGACAATGTCTGCCCCAAACAACTGCCGCTTCAGGATCAACTGGGCATCATGCGCCGCATGGTGACCATGGAATCTGTACGCGGTATTTTGCCTGAATTTATACGCAACAAATTGCAGGGCTGTGGATGCGGCTGTTCCAAATAACAGCACTTCCTTTATGGAATGGGCCGGCGTAAGCCGCCCATTCCATTTCCACCAGACGGGAGGGACAACCCTCGCACTACCCTCAGGGAGGATGCCATGCTTGTACTTGACTGGATGCAAACCAAGGTAATATCCATTCCGCCGACCGCAACCCTGCTCCAGTGCCGGAAGCTGTTCAAGGAACACAAGATTAACCGCCTCCCTGTGGTTGACGCCAGCAATATCGTGGTTGGGCTCATCTCGTCCTCCGACGTGCGCAGTTTTGCTCCCAACAAATCCACAGGGCTTGAAATCATTGAGCTTCTGGAAATCATGAGCGAAACCAGGGTTAGGGACGTCATGGTGGTCGACCCGGTGACCATTACGTACAAAAGCACGATTGAGCAGGCGGCCAAAAGGATGATTGACAGGCACGTTGCCTGCCTGCCCGTGGTGAACGACGAGGAAAAACTGGTGGGCATCATCACCGGTTGGGATGTGTTCAAGGCCTTGCTCGACATAAGCGGCGCAGAGCAGTCCGGCGTTGAGGTTGGCTTTGTAGTCCCCTATCAGCCCGGCACCCTGCGCGAACTGCTCGACAGGCTCAAGACGCATGGCATGAGCATTATTTCGGTGCTGTCCTCGGCTTCAAACGACGGCATGCGTCAGGTCAAGATACGTTTCAAAGGCCCCGATGCCATGTCGCAAAATATGGCGCTTGAACAGTTCCGCGATCATCCTGGCCTGCGTTACTGGGCGCGCGAGGACGAATTCTACCTTAAGTCAAACGTAAATCTGGGCTAAGCATCATCGCCCGGCTCACGGTGCGCTGGCTGCGGGGCAGCCCCGCGAGCACCCTGTAAAAGTGCCGCCACGGCTACTGCGCCGTGGCGGTTTTTCTTATGCCCATCGGCAT
>JASGGT010000032.1:0-22933 GCA_047602655.1 Desulfovibrio sp.
TGCCAGCAAGGAGGACTACGCCAAGGTGCTCACCTCCGGCTGCGACACCCTGCTTGTGTGCAATGCAGAGGGCGACATAACCGCCTATTGCGAGGCCGCATTGCCCGCAGAGACCGAGGCGGCCCATGTTTACGCGCCTCTGGCCTATTTGCCCGTGGCCTACTGGACTTCGCAAAACAGGTGCGCCTTTTGCCTCAGCAGAAACGGTGACATCCTCATTTTTAAAGACAGGCAGTTATTTTTTGCCAAAAGGCGAGGCAATTGGCTGCATTTCTCGCACCAGGCCTACCTTGCCGAGCTTGGCTATCAGGGGCAAGGCAGCAGCAGGGGCACCATTGAGGCGCTATACCTGAGCCTGCTCGATGTTTCATTCCGGCGCAAGGGCGCGTGTATCGGCTTTTTCCGCACCAACGCCGTTACCCCGTGGATGATAAACGAGCGCCGCAACCAGCGCATTGGACAGAACATTTCCCAGGATGAACTGGTGCGCATTTCGCAAGACAGGCTGCACGGCTACCTCAACGAAATAGTCAGCCAGGGCGACATGCTGGCGCACGATGCCAGCAGCAAAACCATGTTGCTGCGCTCGGCCCTGCCAAGCCTGAATTTTGCGCAGATCCCGCGCAAGCTGCGAGCCGAGCTTCTTTCCATTGATGGCGCAACCCTGATCTTTGACGATGGCAGCGTTTTTGCGGTGGGGGCCATACTCAAGATTCCCGGCGGCAGCAGCAGCGGCGGGCGCAAGGCGGCAGCCATGACCCTGGCAGAACACGGCATCGGCATCAAGGTTTCCAACGATGGGCATATCACGGCATGGAGCCGGAGAGCCGAGGATGGGCAGGCATTGTTTGAAATCGGCTAGGGCCTGTTTCTAAATAATTCTTTTGGCCGATCACTGCGTCACTCAGCATTTTTTACTCCAGTCGTGGACAGAAGAGTCCACTCCTGTCGTAAAAAACACTGGTTTCCTTGTCCTCGGCGCAAAATCTTTTATTTAGAAATAGCTCGAGCCGCATGGCTGTTTTTTGCCGGGCGGAAAAATCGGCCGTGTTTCAGGCAGACGGGCCACAGATTGCGCACTCAAACCATGGAAACCGCTCCATGCGCCTTTTTTTTGTCTTGTCATGAACTTCTCACTGGAGTAAATTGATGAACAGAGGCTTTTTTATTTTTTCCTCCCGCCTTTTTTGCTTGCCAAGGACACGGATTCCTAGTATGCATCCTCTTTCAACGATTGGTGCGGGAGGCTCCTTTCTGTTTTCAATAACTTACTGACCAAGCATATATATTAAAAGGTAAAGCCCTGACCCCAGCCCTGTTTACCCAGACAGGGATGGGTTTTTTACGCCTTGCCCGCAGTAAGTTTTTTTTCAGCCTTCCCGCCAGATACGCTTTCAGGGTGCAGTGACAGCAAGTTTTTTGCCCGCCGGCTTAGGCATGCTGATTTGTCGCGCAGCCGGGGCGCAACCGCTACCTATCTTGAGGTATCCATGGGCCAGCTCACCAAACAGTTCGGCAAGATCAAGGTTTCCCTCCCTATCCCACATCTGCTGAATCTGCAGATAGATTCTTACCAGAAATTCCTTCAGGAAGGCGTTTCAGATGCCGACCGCAGCCCAGAGGAAGGGCTGGAAGGTGTGTTCCACACCGTCTTCCCCATTGAGGATTTCAATAAGACCGCCAGTCTTGAGTTCGTCAGCTATGAAATCGGCGAACCCAAGTACGACCAGGCCGAGTGCATTTCCAAGGGGCTGACCTACGAGGCACCCATGCGCATCAAGGTGCGCCTGGTTGTCTATGACACCGATGAAGCTTCGGGCAACCGCACCATCCGCGACATCAAAGAGCAGGATATCTATTTTGGCACCCTGCCCCTGATGACGGAAAAGGGCACGTTTATCATCAACGGCACCGAGCGCGTCATCGTTAACCAGTTGCAGCGCTCGCCGGGCATCATCTTTGAGCACGACGGCGGCAAGACTCACACCAGCCGCAAGGTGCTCTATTCCTGCCGCATCATCCCCATGCGCGGCTCGTGGCTCGACTTTGACTTCGACCACAAGGATATCCTGTACGTCCGCATCGACCGCCGCCGCAAGATGCCTGCCACCATCCTGTTCAAGGCCATGGGCATGAGCAAGGAGCAGATTCTTGAATACTTCTACTCGCAGGAGCACTACCGCATTGAGTCGGCCAGCAGCCTGTTCTGGGAAGTGCGCAAGGATCTGTACCGCAAGGACAACGCCTACGCCGACATCATCGACGCGCAGGGCAATGTCATTGTCAAGGCTGGCAAGCCCATCACCAAGCGCAGCTGGCGCCTGATCTGCGAAGCGGGCATTGAAGCTATCGAGGTTCGCCCTGACACGCTGGACGGCATGTTCCTGGCTTTGGACGTGGCCGATCCCAAGACTGGCGAAGTGCTGGCCGAAGCCGCGGACGAAATCACCGCAGGCCTGCTCGACCGCTTCCGCGAAGCTGGTATCACGCGCATTGCCGTGCTGCACACCAAGGGCACGGATACGTCTTCGTCCATCCGCGACACCCTGGTTCAGGATCGCATCCCCGACCAGCAGAAAGCGCAGGAAGAAATCTACCGTCGTCTGCGTCCGTCTTCTCCGCCTACCCCGGAAATTGCGGCCAGCTTCTTTGACAACCTGTTCCGCAACGGCGACTACTACGACCTGTCGCCCGTGGGCCGTTACAAACTCAACCAGCGCCTGAGCCTGGATGAAGCTGACGACCTGCGCACGCTGACCGACCACGACATCCTCACCGCCATCAAGGTGCTGGTGCAGTTGAAGGACAGCCACGGCCCCGCCGATGATATTGACCACCTCGGCAACCGCCGTGTGCGTCTGGTGGGCGAACTGGTGGAAAACCAGTACCGCATCGGCCTTGTGCGTATGGAACGCGCCATCAAGGAGCGCATGAGCCTTCAGGAAATTTCCACGCTCATGCCCCACGACCTTATCAATCCCAAGCCTGTGGCGGCTGTGCTGAAAGAATTCTTCGGCACCTCGCAGCTTTCGCAGTTCATGGACCAGACCAACTCGCTCTCCGAAGTGACGCACAAGCGCCGCCTTTCGGCTCTGGGCCCCGGCGGTCTTACCCGTGAACGCGCGGGCTTTGAAGTGCGCGACGTGCACACCTCGCACTATGGCCGCATCTGCCCCATTGAAACGCCTGAAGGCCCGAATATTGGTCTGATCGTTTCGTTGACCACCTTTGCCAAGGTGAACGACTACGGCTTTATCGAAACGCCTTACCGCGTTGTGCGCGATGCCCGCGTGACCGATGAGGTCGTGCACCTTGATGCCTCGCGCGAAGGCGGTCAGGTTGTGGCCCAGGCCAACGCCCGCACCGATGCCGACGGCAACCTGCTTGACGAATACGTTACCGTGCGCGTCAAGGGCGAAGTGGAAATGAACCCGCGTGAAGAAGTGACCCTGATGGACATTTCGCCCAGCCAGATGGTCTCCATCTCTGCCGCGCTCATTCCCTTCCTGGAACACGACGACGCCAACCGCGCGCTCATGGGTTCAAACATGCAGCGTCAGGCCGTGCCGCTTCTGCGTGCCGAAAAGCCCCTGGTGGGCACCGGCATGGAAGTGGACGTGGCCCGCGACTCCGGCGCGTGCATCGTGGCTCCCGCTCCGGGCAAGGTGGAATATGTGGACGCCGACCGCCTCATCGTTTCGTACGAAGGCGACGTGTTCCCCAAGCAGGGCGGCGTGCGCGCCTATGACCTGCTGAAGTTCCACAAGTCCAACCAGAACTCCTGCTTTGGGCAGAAGCCCACCTGCTACCCCGGCATGCCCGTGAAAAAGGGCCAGATTCTGGCTGACGGCCCCGGTATTGACGAAGGCGAACTGGCCCTCGGCAAAAACCTGGTGGTCGCCTTCATGCCCTGGTGCGGTTACAACTACGAAGACTCCATCCTCATTTCCGAGCGCACCGTTCGCGAGGATACCTTTACCTCCATTCATATTGAAGAATTCGAGGTAGTGGCACGCGACACCAAGCTTGGACCGGAGGAAATCACTCGCGATATTCCCAACGTCAGCGAAGAAATGCTGCGCAACCTCGACGAAAGCGGCATCATCCGCATCGGCGCAGCGGTCAAGCCCGACGATATCCTTGTGGGCAAGATCACGCCCAAGGGCGAAACCCAGCTTACCCCTGAAGAGAAGCTGCTTCGCGCCATCTTCGGCGAGAAGGCCAGGGATGTGAAAAACACCTCCCTCAAGGTTCCCCCGGGAGTGGAAGGCACCATCATTGACGTGAAGGTCTTCAACCGCCGCTCCGGCGAGAAGGACGACCGCACGCTGGCCATTGAAAGCCACGACACGTCCGTGCTGGACCAGAAGGAATCAGATCACCTTCGCGCTTTGTCCGACCGCACCCGCGTTCAGATTGCCCCGCATGTGCTGGGCAAGCAGATCGCCGCCGCAGTGCCGGGCAAGAAGAAGGGCGAAGTGCTGGCCGAAGTGGGCGCAGCCCTGACCGAAGATGTGCTTGAGCAGATCCCCGTGAAGAAGCTCGCGGGTCTCTTCAAGAGCAAGGAAGTCAACGACGCCGTGGCCGACGCGCTCAAGTCCTACGACCAGCAGGTTGAATACCTGAAGGCCATTTACGACTCCAAGCGCGAAAAGGTCACCGAAGGCGACGATCTGCCTCCCGGCGTCATCAAGATGGTCAAGGTGCACATCGCCATCAAGCGCAAGCTCTCTGTGGGCGATAAAATGGCCGGCCGCCACGGCAACAAGGGCGTCGTTTCCTGCATTCTGCCGGAAGAAGACATGCCCTTCTTCGCCGACGGTCGCCCCGTGGACATCGTGCTGAACCCTCTGGGCGTGCCTTCCCGAATGAACATCGGGCAGATCATGGAAACCCACCTTGGGTGGGGCGCCAAGGAACTGGGGCGGCAGCTGGCCGAACTGGTTGACTCCGGCGCGGCCATGCAGGTTGTGCGCGAAGAACTGAAAGGCGTTTACAATTCGCCTGAAATCAGCGCCCTGGTGGACAGCATGAGCGATGAGGAATTCAAGGCCTCCGCCCTCAAGCTGCGCAACGGTATTGTCACCAAGACCCCTGTGTTCGACGGCGCGACCGAAGAAGAAATCTGGGGCTGGATGGACAAGGCTGGTCTTGCCAACGACGGCAAAACCACCCTGTACGATGGCCGCACGGGTGTTCCCTTCAAGAACCGCGTGACCACGGGCGTCATGTACATGCTCAAACTGCACCACCTGGTTGACGAAAAAATCCATGCCCGCTCCACTGGCCCCTACTCGCTGGTGACGCAGCAGCCCCTCGGCGGTAAAGCCCAGTTCGGTGGTCAGCGTCTTGGTGAAATGGAAGTGTGGGCTCTGGAAGCTTACGGCGCGGCCTATCTGCTGCAGGAATTCCTCACGGTCAAGTCGGACGACGTGACCGGGCGCGTGAAGATGTACGAGAAGATCGTCAAGGGCGACAACTTCCTTGAAGCCGGTCTGCCCGAATCCTTCAACGTGTTGGTGAAGGAACTCATGAGCCTTGGCCTCAACGTGACCCTGCACCAGGAAGAAGGCAAGAAAAAGCCCAAACGCGTGGGCTATATGAAAGAACGCGAGGAAGAGGCGTAACAGCCCCTTTCTGCGGCCCCGGAACGCGTTGCGTTGGCCGTGAGCGGTTTTGCCACTCACGGCCAACGACAGCATGGCTAACGATTTCAACGAGCTTTTTACAAAGCAAGGTATACTATGAGCCTGGACGATCTTTTCACCGCACGCGGCGCGTCGACCAACGTGACGAACATCCGCAACCTGAAAGCCATCCAGATTTCCATCGCATCGCCCGAGGCCATTCGTGAATGGTCTTATGGCGAAGTGAAAAAGCCGGAAACCATCAATTATCGCACCTTCAAGCCGGAGCGCGATGGCCTGTTCTGCGCCAAGATCTTCGGCCCCGTGAAGGACTATGAATGCAACTGCGGCAAATACAAGCGCATGAAGCACCGCGGCATCGTCTGCGAAAAGTGCGGCGTTGAAGTTATTGCCTCCAAGGTGCGCCGCGAGCGCATGGGCCACATTGAACTGGCCGCGCCCGTTGCCCACATCTGGTTTTTGAAGACCCTGCCTTCCAAGATCGGTACCCTGCTCGACATGACCATGGCCGATCTGGAAAAGGTGCTGTACTTCGACTCCTACATCGTTCTTGATCCCGGTCAGACCAATCTGCAGAAGCGTCAGGTCATCTCTGAAGACCAGTACCTGCAGATTCTTGACCACTACGGCACGGACGAAGTTCTGACCGTGGGCATGGGCGCGGAAGCCGTGCGCAGCCTGCTGGAAGAGCTGGAGCTGGAAAAGCTGCGCGCCGAACTGCGCGAGGAAGGCGAATCCACCAAGAGCCAGACCAAGAAGAAAAAGATCACCAAGCGCCTCAAGATTGTTGAAGCTTTCCTTGAGTCGGACAACAAGCCCGAATGGATGATTATGGAAGTCATTCCTGTCATCCCGCCGGAACTGCGTCCTCTGGTGCCGCTGGACGGTGGCCGCTTTGCCACCTCTGACCTCAACGACCTTTACCGTCGTGTGATCAACCGCAACAACCGTCTGAAGCGGCTGATGGAGCTGGGCGCGCCCGAAATCATCATCCGCAACGAAAAGCGCATGCTGCAGGAAGCTGTGGACGCGCTCTTCGACAACGGTCGTCGCGGCCGCGCCATTGCAGGCACCAACGGTCGCCCGCTCAAGTCGCTCTCCGACATGATCAAGGGCAAGCAGGGCCGCTTCCGTCAGAACCTGCTCGGCAAGCGCGTCGACTACTCCGGCCGTTCGGTCATTACCGTCGGCCCTTACCTCAAGCTGCACCAGTGCGGTTTGCCCAAAAAGATGGCGCTCGAGCTGTTCAAGCCCTTCATCTATGCCGAACTTGAAAAAAGAGGCCATGCCTCCACCATCAAGAGCGCCAAGAAGATGGTGGAACGTGAAGAGCTGGTAGTGTGGGATATCCTTTCGGAAGTGGTGCGCGAATACCCCATTCTGCTCAACCGCGCCCCCACCCTGCACCGTCTGGGCATCCAGGCCTTTGAACCCCTGCTGGTCGAAGGCAAGGCCATCCGTCTGCACCCCCTCGTCTGCTCGGCCTACAACGCCGACTTCGACGGCGACCAGATGGCCGTGCATATTCCGCTTTCGGTGGAAGCGCAGATCGAATGCCGCGTGCTCATGATGAGCACCAACAACATTCTTTCGCCCGCCAACGGCGGCCCTGTCATCGTGCCTTCTCAGGACATCGTGCTTGGTCTGTACTACATGACCGCCGAGCGCAGCTTTGAGCAGGGCGAAGGCATGACCTTCTGCGACCCGTGGGAAGTGGAAGCCGCCTATGACGCCGGTCAGGTGTCGCTGCATGCCCGCATCAAGGTGCGCATGCCCGACGGCCATATGTACGACACCACCCCCGGCCGCGTGCTGGTGAGCGACATCCTGCCCGAAAAGCTCGGGTTCGATCACGTCAACTGCGTGCTCACCAAGAAGAACATTGCGCGTCTTGTGGGCGCGGCCTACCGCCACTGCGGCATCAAGGCCACGGTCATCCTGTGCGACCGCCTGAAGGACATGGGCTACGAATTCGCCACCAGGGCGGGCGTGACCATCGGCGTGAAAGACCTCACCATTCCTGAAAGCAAGAAGCACATTCTGGCCGCCTCGCAGGCGGAAGTGGACGATATCGAACATCAGTACCGCGACGGTATCATCACCCGTACTGAAAAGTACAACAAGGTGGTTGACGTGTGGACCAAGGCCACACAGGACGTTTCGGCAGAGATGATCAAGGATATCTCTTACGATATCCTTACCGATCCCAAGACCGGCAAGCAGGAAAAGAACCAGAGCTTCAACCCGATCTTCATGATGTCCAATTCGGGCGCTCGTGGTAACCAGGACCAGATGCGTCAGCTCGCGGGCATGCGCGGTCTTATGGCCAAGCCTTCTGGTGAAATCATTGAAACACCTATCACTTCTTCGTTCCGCGAAGGCCTGTCGGTGTTGCAGTACTTCACCTCCACCCACGGTGCTCGTAAGGGTCTGGCCGATACGGCTCTTAAAACGGCCAACTCCGGTTACCTTACCCGTCGTCTGGTTGACGTTGTGCAGGACGTTATTGTCTGCGAGCACGACTGCGGCACCGTGGACGGCATCGAACTGACCCACCTCAAGGACGGCGGCGACATCAAAACCCCGCTGGCCGAGCGCGTCATTGGCCGTGTGTTGCTCTACCCCGTGTTTGATCCCGATGATCCAAACACCGTGCTGATGCCCGAAAACACGCTTATCGAGGAAAAGGAAGCCCAGCTTATCAGCGACAAGGGCATTTCCTCCATCACCGTGCGCTCGCCCCTTACCTGCCAGGCCGAACGCGGCATCTGCGCTCTCTGCTACGGGCGCGACCTTGCCCGCGGGCACCTGGTCAACACGGGCGAAACCGTGGGTATCATCGCCGCACAGTCCATCGGTGAACCTGGCACGCAGCTTACCATGCGTACCTTCCACATCGGTGGTACGGCTTCGAGCACCATTGAAAAGAACAAGTTTGAAGCCCAGAACGCAGGCCGGGTTATCCTTAACCGCGTGCGTTCCGTTACCAACCGTGACGGCGTTGAACTGGTGCTCGGCAAGAGCGGCCAGCTCACCATTGTGGACGCGCAGGGCCGCGAACGCGAAAAATACATTCTGCCCAACGGTGCACGCCTGCTCGTCCACGACGGTCAGGAAGTGACCAAGGGCTATGTGATGGCCGAATGGGATCCGTTCAACGAACCCTTTGTCTGCGAAGAAGAAGGCGTTATCCGTTTCACGGACATCATTGACGGCAAGACCGTGCAGGAAAAGGTGGACGATATTACCCGTCAGGCATCCCTGACCATTATGGAATACCGCACCACCAACTTCCGCCCGTCCATCTCCATCTGCGATGAACACGGCAGCGTCAAAAAACGCAGCCACGCTGGCACGGCGGCGGTTTACACCCTGCCTGTCGGCTCCATCATCATGATCAAGGACGGCGCAGACATTCAGGCCGGTGACATCATCGCCCGTAAGCCCCGCGAAACGTCAAAGACCAAGGACATCGTCGGTGGTTTGCCGCGCGTTGCCGAACTCTTTGAAGTGCGCAAGCCCAAAGACATGGCCGTGGTTTCCGAAATCGCGGGCACTGTCACCTACGCTGGCGAATCCAAGGGCAAGCGCAAGCTGGTGGTTACGCCAGAAATCGGCGAGGCCAAGGAATACCTGGTGCCAAAGGGCAAGCACATTACCGCTGCTGACGGCGACTTTGTGGAAGCGGGCGATCCGCTGACCGAAGGCTACCCCGAACTGCACGATATTCTGCGTACCCGTGGCGAAAAGTTCCTTGCCCGCTACCTGGTGGACGAAATCCAGGAAGTGTACCGCTTCCAGGGCGTGGGTATCGACGACAAGCACATTGAAGTTATTGTGCGTCAGATGCTCAAGAAGGTTACGGTTCTCGATTGCGGCGGCACCAGCTTCCTCGTGGGCGAGCAGGTGGACAAGGCCGAATTCAAGGCTGAAAACCAGAAGGTCATTGCCGAAGGGCGTGTGCCAGCTACAGCGGAACCGCTGGTGCTTGGTATCACCCAGGCTTCGTTGACCACATCCTCGTTCATCTCGGCGGCCTCCTTCCAGGAAACCACCAAGGTGCTCACCGAGGCTTCGCTCAAGGGCAAGATGGACTACCTGCGCGGCCTCAAGGAAAACGTCATTGTGGGTCGCCTCATTCCTGCCGGTACCGGCTACCGCGAATACGTCAACGGCGACATCGTGGTTCCCGACCAGAAGGAACGTCCCGACAAGTTCCTTGAAGATCTGGAAGAAAACCCTGTGCTGGTTGACCTGAACAACTAGAGCAGATGAGCGTTGAGAATGCACATTCTCAACGTTCCGGATCGACAACGAACGCAACAGCCCCCGGAAGGTTTCTTCCGGGGGCTGTTGCGTTTCCCGCTGCCGCACCATGCATTCGGTCTTTGACATAACCTGGCGCCAGCAGCTTGCCCTCCGCCACACTTCCCGCCCGCAAGGCATGCGCTGTTCGCGCATGGCCGCATAAGCGGGCATTCCCGCGCAGTCACTCCGCTTCCTGTCCGCACCGTCCCCGTTCGCCCCTGACGCGCTCCCCCTTCCCCATCTTGTGACGATGCGTTCGCCCATTGGCTCTTCAGCCATGGAAGTGCCCACGCCCAGCACCCTTCGTTATAGCGTTGCAGGCTGCGCAGCCGGGCAGCAATCTCCTGTTTCAGGCTGCGTTTGCAACATATCTGTGTACAGAAACAGTATTACTTACGAAAACTATAAGCAATCAATAAGCTATGTTTAGATATAATATACATGCAACTAAAAGAATAAAAAATAATTATCACATCAATAATAGCAAAAAACTATGTATTAGTTTTGCTCACTGCAATTTCAATACATTATGAAAACCGCCAATTGTGCAATTTTTCTCATTCAAGATAGATTGTCAATCCTTTCAATGCTTGAGCTTAACTTGCATATTTTTGCATAAAAAAATCCATACCTCGTTGACACAGTATATTTAATATGAGAATAGTTTTGTACGGATTAATTACATCAAGTTTTTTATTAATTAATTGCTCTTTTTAACCGCCTCATATAAACTGGGGCGCGACTGCGGAAGACGCAGGGGGTTGTTATGTCAGCTTTGTCAGAACGCGATTATCTGGCCGATGAAATTTGCGAACTGTTCACCAAGCTCACAGGCGATGCGTATGCCGAAGACATGGCACGTGCGCGCAAGCTGGCCGAAGGGGGAAACCCTCACGATCACTGGCTGCACACCACCAGGCTTGACTACGAATCGCGCCTCTTCATGTATATGGCGGCGGCTTTTGCCATGCGCTGCATGAAGGGCGAACCCTACAAGTGCGCCGTCTTCATGCGCAGCGCGGCCGAGGCCCTTAGCCAGCCCCAGGACTAGGCGAATGTCGACAACGGGAAATCCCGACGCATGTGCGCGGGGTTTCCCCAATTGTGCCCGGCACAATTCAGGCCGGGGAAACACCATCTGGATTTTGTCAGGAAGCAAGGATCCATCATGCGGGAAAAACTTATCAGATTCAGAACCACCCTCCCCTGCCTGTTACTATTGACCTGCGGCCTGGCGGCATTGCCCGGCGCGGCGCTTGGCAACGAGCTTGTGCCCGTGACCACGCCCGCCGTCAGCAAGCCGGAAATGCCCAGGGTCTTTTTCCCATGACAAGCATGTGGAGGCAGTGGAGGCCATGAACGGCGACTGTTCAACCTGCCACAACATGACAGATGAAGGCATGTCTGAAACCCTCAAGGACGTCACGTCGGCTCCGGCCAAAAAACAGGTCGCCTACATGCACACAACCTGTACCGACTGCCACGTCAAGGCCGGCAAGGGGCCGCGTCTTGTGGACTGCCGAGTCTGCCACAGCGAGCGCACCGCATCTGAGTTTGCCGGCAAAAAGAAATAGCCCCGTAGGCTCATGGAACACAGAAGAATACGTTAGAGCAGTTTACGAATGCAATGAGGTAACTGCTCTGCAAGGATTTTCAGGAAGATCCTTGCCACGAAATGCGAGCAGGCAGGCATTGCCTGCCGTAAGCGAGCAGTTCAAGTGTTAAATGCTCTAGGAGGCAGAATCAGATGCTGGATTTCATTACCGGACCGCTTTTCATTATTTCAATCGCCGTATTTGTTGTCGGCCTGCTTGTACGCGCGGTCATGTACGTACGCGGGCTGGACGCGCGTCTTGAGCGCGTGGCCTACAGCTTTCATGCCGGGCGCTCCATCCCCGGCGCGCTGGCTTCCATTTTCAAATGGCTTATCCCTGGCGGAACCAGCGGCTGGCGCGCGCAGCCGGTGGCCACCATTCTTTTCTTTCTTTTGCATTTCGGCGCTGTGCTTATACCGCTGTTTCTTCTTGGGCACACGGTTCTGCTTGAAACCTATGTGGGCATAAGCCTGCCGTCGCTCCCTGGCGGCGTTGCCGATGTGCTCGCCATCATGGCTCTTTCCGGCATTGTTCTGCTTGCCTTGCGGCGTCTTTCCTCCCCGGCGCTCAGGCAACTCAACAGCGGCCAGGATTGGCTTATTCTGCTTTTGACCTTTCTGCCCTTTGCCACGGGTCTTATGGCGCGCCTTGACGGCGGCGCCTACCAGACGTGGATGATAGCCCATGTGCTCAGCGGCGAACTGTTTCTTCTGCTGGCCCCCTTCACCAAGCTTTCGCACATTGTCCTCTTCTTTATGTCCCGTGCGCAGATCGGCATGGACTTTGCCATCAAAAGAGGCGGCGCAACGCGCGGCGGCGCTTTCCCCTGGTAATCGGGGCAAACGAATTATCTTTTCGCCTGAAAGGAGCGAACCATGTCCGAATTGCTGTGCACCCCAACCCCCGTCACCACCAAGGAAGGCATCCTTGATCTGCTGAAGGACAAGGGCGGGGCGCAATACTATGCCCAGATGAAGGAAATGAAGGTCGATCAGGAAGCCCTGGCACGCGACCTTGAGCAAACCTGCAAATCGCGCACCCGCACGTGGCTCAGCGTCTGTGCGCACTGCGCCATGTGCGCGGACAGCTGCTTTTTCTACCGTACCAACAACAACGATCCAACGCAGATCCCCTCGTACAAGATTCAGGCTACGCTGGGCGAGCTGCTGCGCCGCAAGGGCAAGGTTGACGCCGAGTTCATGATCAAATGCATGGACGCCGCCTGGGGCAAGTGCACCTGCTGCAACCGCTGCGCCGTTTACTGCCCGCACGGCATTGATACGGGCGTCATGTTCAGCTATTTGCGCGGCATCCTCTTCAAGCACGGCTTCATCCCGTGGGAAATGAAAATCGGCTCCGGCATGCACCGTGTTTACGGGGCGCAGATGGACGTGACCGAAGAAGACTGGGTCGAAACCTGCGAATGGATGGTCGAAGAGCAACAGGATGAATGGCCCGACCTGGAAATTCCTGTTGAAAAAGAAAACGCGGACGTCATGTACATTCTCAACGCCCGCGAAGTGAAGCACTATCCTGAAGACATCGCTCAGGCCGCCATTCTCTTTCACGTGACGGACACCAACTGGACAGTGCCGCGCGAAGGCTGGGAGAACACCTCTCTCACCATGTTCGCTGGCGACTGGGAAGGCTGCGCGCAGAACGTCAAACGCATCTACGCCGCCATTGAGCGCATCAAGCCCAAGGTGGTTGTGGGCACGGAATGCGGCCACGCCCACCGCGCCACAGTTGTTGAAGGCCCCTACTGGGCTGGACGCGAAAGCGGGGACCCGCCGGTGCGTTTCATGCACTATGTGGAATGGATTGCAGAGATGCTGCGCACAGGCAAGATCAAGATTGATCCCGCCAAAAAGCTCAAGATGCCCTGCACCCTTCAGGATTCGTGCAACTATGTGCGCAGCCACGGGCTTGGCAAGGCCACCCGCGAAATCATGAGCTATATCGCGGAAGACTTCCGCGAAATGGACCCCAAGGGCGACCACAACTTCTGCTGCGGTGGCGGCGGCGGCCTCAACGGCATTGGCCTGTACCGCAAAGAACGCAACGTGGGCCTGAAAAACAAGCTGGACCAGATAAAGGCAACCGGCGCGGAACTGGTCATAAGCCCCTGCCACAACTGCTGGGACGCCATCCGCGACATGATGGAAGTATACGAGGAACACAACATAAAGTGGTCGTTCCTCAAACCGCTGCTGGTTGATATGATGGTCATTCCGGATCACATCAACCACAACGAAGTATAAAAAGATGGGCCGTCTGCACGGCAGACGGCCCAACAAAACAAGGGTTCCTCAAAAGGACCTGAAAAAACTCGCCGTCTGCCGCGCCAGCATTTGTCCTTTTGCCTGACGCGTATAACGGAGCGAACCACAGCCCTGACGGTCGGGTACTATCCCAGCCCGGCCGTCAGGCGAGTATCAAATCAAGATCATTATGCCATTGCGGCACTGACCGTAGAAAGCAGCGCTTCGCGCGAACAGTTTTTTGAAAGCACGGGAATCCCCGTTCCAAAGCTCACAGGCCGGGGCCCAACAGATGTGCACACCACCGCCGGAAGCGACCTGGTGCTCGTATTGCGGCGCAAACGACTGTACATGATGGTGCCGGACGTTCCCTCCAGCTCCACATCAAAAACAACACAGTCGGGCCTGTCGCTGGCGATCATGGCCAGGCTTTCAGCACAGGTGCTGGCGGTGCTTACACGGTAATCACACTGCTGAAGGGTTTGGGACAGTCTGCTTTGGCTTTCGGCATCGCTGTCTACCAAGAGAATATGCTTTTGCATTGGTGCCTCCGAAGTCGGTCTCCGGCAGAAGCGGAGAAGAGGGTTGCGCCACCCTGCGGCGGGTGGCTTGCCGCGGCGCTGAAGCACTACTCTGTCGAACGGAACTGAGAGTCACAGCTTCGAGCGAACTGTTCATGGAACGGGCGACCATATCCCAGGCATCCAGCGCAGTTTTGCCCCTGGGGGCAACATTGCTCACGCCGGGCAGGGAAATGCCGCCTTCAACTGCAATGATTATGTCGGCCAGCGTTATCTCATCAGGGGTGCGCGCCAGCATGTGGCCTCCGGCAATGCCACGAACGCTTTTGACAATGCCCTCTGACTGAAGCAGCCGCATGATCTTTTGAACAAACTTTTCAGAAATGCCGGTGCAGACCGAAAGTTCGGACGCAGAGGCAGGAATATCGTCATCTTGTTCAGAAAGGCACAATAACAAGTGCAAAGCATGGCAGGCCATTGTCGAAATACGCATAGTCATTCCTTATTTTGCAGGAGACAATAACTATCTCTAAACCGTATCTGTCTAATTTAGACTGTTCTACTCAACTTTTTAGCGCACCATAATAACGGCGTCAAGCGGGTACGAGCCTGCCAAAATGAACGCCACCGCCCGGATTCCGCCATGCTTTCAATGATGTGAATAGTTTCGCAACCTTTTGGTGAAGAAAAAAAATTACTGCCCATAGCAAATATAATGTGTTAGATTTGTGCGTCATTAGTCATAGCTAGCCGCAGCATCGGCGCTGAGACGCCGGCAGTCATGGCAGATGGAAATTATTCAATCTGCACAAAGAGGGACCCGCAATGAAGCTTTCTGCAAAAACCCGGTATGCCGCCAGAATCCTGCTCTTTCTGGCAAAAAACGGTCTTGAGAAACCGGTCTCTTCAAGCCAGTTGGCTGCACAAACTGGCATAAGCTCGCAATTCAGCGAACAAATTTTGCGCCAGCTGCGCCTGGCTGGCATAACGGGCAGCATACGGGGGGCCAAAGGGGGCCATGTGCTTTTACGCAAGCCCGAAGAACTCACATTTGGATGTATTGTCAAACTGATGGAAGGCGGCATTGAGCTGACAAACTGCATGGAAAAGCCCGGCGAGTGCGCGCGCTTTGATGGATGCGAAGTCCGGAAAGCCTGGGAGAATCTCCAGGCGACCCTTGATGGTGTTTTTGAGTCAATTACTCTTCGCGATCTCATGCACGACCCGCACATTCTTCTGTAGCCAATACGATTTCAAGCACTCTACCCTTTCATAGTATCATACCACTTGACACACAAAGGTCGGCATACGCCGACCTTTTTTATTATCTCAATATTACTGCTAAATTTTATCATACTAAAAAAGTATATAATTTTTCATCCCAAGCTTGTTAAAAAAATTTTTTAGTTTGCTTGAAAAAAAATTTTTATAGGTGTAATCTACTTGATTTAGTTAAATAAAATTAGGTTAATCCTGATTAAGTTTACTGTATTGTTTCCATCTGACATCTTTGCATTTTTTGTAATTTTGAGTATCAGGGGGGTCACCGTACACCTTGACTATGTCGACTATTGTGATCAATTCCTGATTACAACGGTCAGATTTGACTCAGGCGTCGGCCCATTCAAAGGAGAGGTTGCAGGCAGGCAGACGCATGCCGGGCTTGAAAGCGTGTCGGCTGTGCCGGCCGCAACTAACCCACGATCTAGCGGCATCTTGACCCCACGGGAGTAAACGCATGACCACACTTTTTTACATTCTTGGCTATCTGGCGGTAGCCGGCTTTTTCTGCATGGCCTACCTCAAGATCAAATCGTATCTTGCAGCCAGCCCCCTGCACGTACGCTGGGAACTGTACCCCGTGCCTCACGAAGGCTCCAAGACGGTGTACGGCGGCAGCTTTATGGAAGAAAAGGACTGGTGGACCAAACCTCGTCACATCGCGCATATGGGTGATGTGAAGGCCCTGCTGACCGAAGTGCTCTTTCTGCACGCCACATTTGAACACAACCTCAAGCTCTGGGTGCGCACCGACCCCGTCCATGTGGGCATGTACATGCTCATGGGTGGCACCATCGTGGTGCTGTTTGCCGCCATTGCGCAGGTTCTGGGCCTCAACCCCGAGGGCGGCCTGATGATCTTTGTCGGCAATGTTATCAGCGCCTGTGCCCTGGCTGGCACGCTGTGCATCATTGTGGGCGGCGTCAGCCTTGTTTTGCGCCGCCGCGCCGATGAAGGCCTGCGCCGCTACAGCACCCCCGAGCACTACTTCAACCTGCTTGTCTTCGTGCTCTTCGGCGTGCTGGGCCTGGCTGCCTGGGCTTCCGCTCCTTCCTACTTCGAGCTGGCCCGCACCTTCATGTACAACCTGATCACGTTCCACTTTGCCCCGCAGACCAACGTGCTCTTCAGCCTGCACCTGCTGGTGGGCTTCTTCCTGCTGATCTGGATTCCCATGACCCACATGGGCCACGTCTTCATGAAGTACTTCACCTACCACGACATCCGCTGGGGTGACGAACCCACCAACTACAGCCCCAAGAACCAGCAGAAGATCATGGACGCCCTGAAGTTCAACGTCACGTGGTCTGCCGATCATATCAATGGCGATGGCCAGCCCAAGACCTGGGTTGACGTGGCCACCACCAATCCCGCAGCCCCCAAGAAGGAAGACTAGGGAGTTCCATCATGAAAGATAATCTGCAATTGAAAGATGTTTCCACTGCCGAAGGGCAGATGGTCAGCATTGACCTCAAGGATATTCCTGAGCTTCCCCTGGACGTGCACACCATGCCCTGGAAGCCCTTTACCGATGAGCAGAAGCAGAACACCGCCTGCATCCTTGACGATGTGTGCGTGCTGAACATTCCTGTGCCCAAGAACAAGGAAGAAGAAGAGGAGCTGGTCAACAAGTTCCTCAACGGCATGCGCAAGCTGTTCACCAAGGAAAACAACTGGACCTTCCTGCCCATGCTTGAAACCAGCATGGACTACTGCGCCCAGTGCAACTCCTGCTCCGAAGCCTGTCATCTTTATGAGATGTCTGGCAAGAACGAAATGTACCGCCCCAACTTCCGTTCTGAAATCTTTCGCCGCATCTACAAGCAGTATGTGAAGAAAGAACCTCTGGCCAAATGGCGCTACGGCGACATGGGTCTGAACTGGAAGACCGTGGCCCGCCTGGGCGAACTGGCCTACCGCTGCAACCTTTGCCGTCGCTGCGCGCAGACCTGCCCCATCGGTGTGGACAACGGCCTGCTGGCCCGCGAAATCCGCAAGCTTTTCAGCCAGGAACTGGGCATCTACGCTCGCGAACTGCACGAAAAGGGCACCATGAACCAGATGAAGTGCGGGTCTTCCACCGGCATGACGCCTGAAGTGGTGAAAGAAAACGTGGAGTTCATCGACGAGGACTACACCGAAATCACCGGCGTGGGCATCCATACTCCCTTCGACGTGCAGGGCGCGGACATCATGCTGCTGCACAACGCTGGCGAAGTGATGGCATGGCCTGAAAACATCGCCGCCTTCTCGCTGATCTTCCAGGAAGCCGGTCTTTCCTGGACGCTCTCCAGCAAGGCCCTTGCATACGACGGCGTGAACTACGGCGTGTTCTACGACGACGCCCAGACCGCCCGTATTGCCCTGCAGCACATGATGGCCGCCAAGGAACTTGGCGTGAAGAAGATCGTCATCGGTGAATGCGGCCACGCCCACAAGGCCCTGACCGTTATCGCCGACCGCGTTATCCCCTTCGAATATCAGGTGCCGCGCGAAAGCTGCTACGTGACCCTGCACGACATCTCATGTCGGGCCGCCTCAAGCTTGATCCTTCGCGCAACAACTTCCCCGTGACCCTGCACGACCCCTGCAACATTGTGCGCCTCATGGGCATTGTTGAGCCCCAGCGCGAAATCGTGCGCAAGATTGCGCCCATGTTCCGCGAAATGCCCTGCCACGGTGTGGACAACTACTGCTGCGGCGGTGGCTCCGGCTTTGCCATCATGACCCGCAACAACATCGAGCAATGGCGCGGCAACATCTCTGGCCGCAAAAAGATGTGGCAGATCGCCGAAGCCTTCAAGGATTGCCTTGGACCGGAAACCCGCAAGTACATCTGCGCTCCCTGCTCCAACTGCAAGGGCCAGATCCGCGAAATGCTGGAACACAACGATCTGTACACCAAGAACAACTTCGCATACGGCGGCCTGGTGGAACTCATCGTCAACGCCATGGTCAACGTGAACCCCGGGTTCATCAAGTTTGAAGGCGAAGAAGAATAGTTTCCCGACCGTGGGATAAATACAAAAGGGGGCGCAAGCCCCCTTTTGTATTTGCTCTGCCCTTTTTAGGAATGGGCATGGCAATTCCCTGTTAACCACTGGGAATTGGTTATTCATGATAAATGATGACCTACCTGATTCTTTTTCATATTCAAACAATTAATAAAATTAATAGCATGTGTTACCCCCATTTTTTTATATAGCTTATCAAAAATGATTAGTCCCGGTAAATTAATTTTAATACATTCTTTATTGGATCAGGGTCTTATATTTATGAGCATTGCCATCGGCAACGCGACCAGAAATCAGGAAAATGTCGCGGCTTGCTCGCCCCTACTTGCCATCCGGCGCATTGGTTGCTGCGCACGAAAGCCATATGCCCGCCAGCACGCAGGCCAGACCTGCAAGATGCGTCCACAATATCTGCTCACCAAGCACCAGCCACGAAAGCGCCACGCCGCTTAAAGGCACCAAGCCTGTAAAGGCAGCGGCTGCGCTGGCCTGCACCTGAGCAATCCCACGAAACCACAGCACATATGACAGGTAAGAAACCGCCGCCCCGTAATAGGCAAGCCCCCAGATGGCCGAGGCAGACAACGAGGTAAAATCATAATCCCGGGCCTCAAACAGGGTCATGGGCAGCAGCATGACAAATGCATAGAATGATACAATTGTTGTGCGTCGCAAGGGCGACATGGGGCAGCAGCGCGCTTTGCTGAGCACGGAGAATGCCGCCTCGCACAATACCGCCGCCAGCACAAGGCCATTGCCCAGCAGCGTGCGCCATGCCTCGCCTCCGCCTGCCTGCGCACCTTCCAAGCCAGCCGCCCCCCGCGCGGCCAGAAAGGGCGTAAGGTTAATGGCAAGCAGGCCCAGACTCACGCAGGCTATGCCCGCAATACGGCGCAGCGGTGGTCTCTCCCGCAGCATGCCCCAGGCCAGCAATCCAATAACCGCTGGCGCTGCGCTGCTCATCAGGCCCGCAGAAGCCGCGCTGGTGAAGCGTAGCCCTTCAAACGTGCAAATCCGGTACAGCGCAATGCCGCACAGAGCCTGAAGGGCCAGTGTTGCATGCGTGCGCCCGTCAAGCGCCCCCTTTTCACGCCGCAGCCACAGCTGCGGCAGCATCACCAGCAGTCCGGCCCCAAGGCCCAGCCCCGCCGCAAGAAACACAGGCAGGCTGCCCACCAGAAGTTTACCCGCCACCACGGCGCTGCCAGCGATGCTCATGGCAAGGGTCAGGCTGATCCATGCTCCCCATGGGCGCGCCTGCTCCGATTGCACCAGATGTTGCGCTACCCCGACGGCGTTCGCTGCCGAAGCTTCCTGCGCCCTGTTGTCGCACACGCTCATTGCTTCCTCTCCTTGTTATGCCAGCACAATACTTCGGCATGTTGAACGTCTTCCCGCACGTATTGCCATCTGACGTTTGAGAGGCTAGCGTAGCTAAAGTGGTTTTGATAAGCGCCACATTTTGGCATTTTTTACCATACCAATCATAGGTGCGACATGTGGATCAGCCTTGATGCATCCAGTCAGCTTTCACTGAACCGTCAGATCAGCGCGCAGATCAGAGAGCTGATTTTACGCGGACATCTGGCTGCTGGCGACCGCCTGCCTTCTACCCGGCAACTGGGCAAGGAGCTGCATGTGGCCCGCAGCACTGTCCTTGAGGCTTACGACCAGTTGCTGGCCGAAGGCTATCTCGAATCACGACGAGGCTCGGGAACGCATGTGGCGCAGGGCATCCGGCCCCAGCCGCAAATGTGCGGACAAAAAACGGCGAAAGTGGATCATGCGCGCGATGATGCCCGCTCCGATCCGCCAGGGCTTGTGAACTTTCAGTCCGGCATCCCGGCTCTGGAGCACTTTCCTGCTGCGGAGTGGGGCAGGCTGTACCGGCAGGTTTGCGATGCGTTACCAGCCTCGGCTCTGCGCTACTGCAGACCGCAAGGCATCGCTGAACTACAGGTGGCCATTGCCGGATGGCTGCTGCGCATGCGGGGCTTGCACGCCGCACCGGAACAGATAATGATTACAACAGGCGCTACCCAGGGGCTCAGGCTTGTGGCGCGCCTGCTCCATCGCCCGGACGCCCTGGCAATTGTGGAAGACCCCGTGCACCGTGGGCTGGTTGAGGTGATATCGCGCGCCGGATACGCCATTGAAGGCGTTGCCGCGGACGTGCACGGCATGGACGTCGGCCGCCTGCAATATCTCCCGGAACAGACCGCCCAACGATGCGCCTTTGTCTACGTGACGCCTTCGCACCAGTATCCCACCGGGGGTATCCTCTCCGCGCAGCGGCGGCAGGCGCTGGTGAACTTTGCCCGGCAGCGCGACTGCATGGTGGTAGAGGACGACTACGACGGCGAATTCCGCTTTGAGGGAACGCCCGTCAGCGCTTTGCGCGAGCTTGCGCCCGACAGGGTCATATACATTGGTTCGTTCAGCAAGATTCTGGCCCCAGCCTTGCGCATGGGCTTTGCTGTTGTGCCGCAGGAGCTGGTGTGCCGCTGGGCCGAAGAAAAGCAGTACACGGATGTGCATACCGACGCGCTCTCACAGCGCGCGCTGGCCTCCTTTATCGCCAGCGGCGGGCTGGAACGGCATATCTGGAAAATGTGCAAGCTGTACAAGCGCAAAAGGCTCTACCTGCTGGAATGTCTGCGGCGGCACTTTGGCGGCAGCTTCACCGCCAGCGGCCAGGCTGCGGGGCTGCATCTGGTGGCAGGCTTTCCAGGCATCCGCTTTTCGGATGAAGTGCTCGCGGGCATGCGCGCAAAGGGGGTACGAGCCGTGCCGGTGGAGCACCATTCACTGTGCCGCAACGGCGCGCACGAACACGAACTGATCCTGGGCTATGCCCACCTGTCGGAGCCTTCCATGGAGCATGGGGTGCATGCCCTGCGAAGGGCCCTTGCGCGATGAGCGGACAGTTTCAATGGAATATCTTTTTTTGCAAGGCATTCGGCGGCTTGCCGCCCTGTGGCCTTTCAATCGCCGCGCCATGCGCGCATTGACAGGATGCCCGCAATGAGGCAATAGAAAAGCCTTCATCCACAAGCGGCGCATCATTTGTGCGCACATCTTTTCTCGCGGAGGGCGGAGATGAAAAAAGGTATGACATGGCTTGCTGCAATGGCATTTTGCGTGGCAATTGCCGCGCCCGCAATGGCTGCGGATCCCATTAAAATCGGCGTTGCCGGCGCGCACTCCGGCGATCTGGCCTCCTACGGCGTTCCCAGCCTGAACGCCGCCAAGGTTGTGATCGCCGAAGTCAACGCCAACGGCGGTGTACTCGGCCGTCAGCTTGAACTGGTTGCCCAGGATGACCAGTGCAAGCCCGAACTGGCCACCAACGCGGCTACCAAGCTTATTTCTGAAAAGGTAGACGTGGTCATGGGCCACATCTGCTCCGGCGCTACCAAGGCTACCCTGCCCCTGTACACCGAAGCCAAGATCGTCTCCATGTCGCCTTCTGCCACGACCCCCAGCCTTACCGAAAGCGGCACCAACCCCTATTTCTTCCGCACCATCGCCAACGACAAGGCCCAGGCCAAGTTGACCAGCGACTTTATCCTGAACGGCCTCAAGGCCAAGAAGGTCGCTTACCTGCATGACAATGGCGACTACGGCAAGGGCTTTGTGGACAACAACCGCGAAACCCTTGAAAAGGCTGGCGTGGAAACTGTTCTGTACGAAGCCGTCACCCCTGACGCCGTTGACTTCTCTGCCGTTGTGCGCAAGCTGCGCCGCGCCCAGCCCGACATCCTCGTGTTCGGCGGCTACCAGCCCACCGCTTCCAAGCTGTTGCAGCAGATGCGCCGCGACCGCGTGACCACCGCCATGATCGGCCCCGACGGCCTCAAGGACGACGCCTTCATCAAGATGGCTGGCAAGGACGCCGAAGGCGTTTACGCCTCCTATCCCAAGGACACCAGCAACCTGCCCGCGTACAAGCATGCCCATGAAGGCCATGTGAAGATGTTCGGCAGCGATCCCGGTTCCTTCTACTACAACGGCTACGCCGCCACCCAGGCTCTGGTGAACGCCATTGCCAAGGCTGGCTCCACCGATGCCGCCAAGATTGTGGAAGCCCTGCGCACTACCCCGGTGGAAACCCCGCTGGGCAAGCTGACCTTCAGCAAGACCGGCGATGCCGCCGGTATGGGCCTTTCCATCTACCAGATCAAAGATGGCAAGTTCGTAGAGCTTAATCACAGCATTACCCTGGACTAAACTTCTACCGGGGCGCGGCCAGGGCCGCGCCCCGGCTTTTCACGCATCGCCGGAAGCTGACGGCATTAACGGGAC
>JASGGT010000033.1:0-22619 GCA_047602655.1 Desulfovibrio sp.
GGCTTTCGCGATGCCTGGGCCGTGGGCCAGTTCGGCCCCTACGTGCTGGCCGTGGGGGTGGGCAATTTCAACAATACCGCCAACCCGCTGCTGGTGGGCGGCATGGTGGCAGCGCCGCTGTTTATGGATATGGCCCGCGAGCTGGCGGCGGCAGAACCCATGACAGACCCCTTCCGCGATCCCGCGCCCGGACTCAATGTGGAAAAACTGCGCGTCTGCGTGGCAACGGGCGACCTTGATACTTCCCTCTGCCCCGAAACCACGCTCGCATGGTTCATCCCCGGTGTGTCGCCCGTAGCGCCATCGGGCGTGTTCCGCACCATCCTGATAGACAAGGCCAGCGGCCTGCGGGCCTGCGCCCCGCAGGATGGCCGCACGGAGCAGCGCGTGTGGGAGTTCTGGCCCAGCGATCTGGCCCGCATGTTTGCCCGCGCGGGCATGCCCAAGCCGCCGCCACCGCCATTTGAGGAGCAGTGCCGCCGCGAGCAGAAAATATCCGGTCAGCCGCCCACCATCATTCAGCCCAAGAGCGGACTTATCTACCGCCGCACAGCGGACGCGCAAAACGGCAGCATGGTTTTTATGGCCCACGCTGAAGCTGGCGTAAACGAGCTTTTCTGGTTTGCCAATGATAGCTATGTTGGCAGCACTGCACCGGGCGAGCCGCTGCTCTGGCAAGCCACTACAGGCGATGTGAGCGTGAGGGTGGTGGACGATGCGGGCCGGGCGGCACGGCGCAACATCCGCGTGAGGCCTGCTCCCTAGGGGCGGGTAGTTTGACGGTCGGCAGTGGCGCGGGGGAAAGAAGCAACCGCGCCCCATCGCTACTTCTGGCAGTGGGGGCAGTAGACGGTGGCGCGGCCAGCCACCCTGATTTTTTCAAGAGCGCGTCCACAGGCCTTGCAGGCCTGACCGTTGCGGCCATAGACGGCAAAGCTGTTCTGGAAAGCGCCCACATTGCCGTTGGCATCGCGGTAATCGCGTATGGAACTGCCGCACTGCGATATGGAAAGCTTCAGCACATCCTTGAGGCAGCGCAACAAACGGCTGCGTCGAGCCGCGGAAAGCGAGGCGGCCTTGCGGCGCGGGTCAATGCCCGCGGCAAACAGGCTTTCGTCCGCATAAATATTGCCCACGCCCGCGATGACCTTTTGATCCAGCAACACGGCCTTGATGGCCGAATTTTTGCCATCAAGCCGGGCAGAAAATGCGGCGTCTGTCAGTTCCAGCGGTTCGGGGCCAAGCTCCCGCCAGAAGCTCCACTGCTGCATGGTTTGCGGCGTTCCTGCCAGCAGCAGGCCAAAGGCCCGCACATCATCAAAAAAAAGACGGCGCGTTTGCCCCTGAGCATCTTTCAGGTCAAACACGCAGCGTGTATGCGGGCCAGGCGCGGTGTGGGCGGGGTAAGTCATGAGGCGGCCGGTCATGCGCAGGTGCAGCGCAAGGCGCAGACCGATTGCGGCGCGCAGGTCTGCCCTGGCAGCTTTTGCGGCGTCCAGCTCAAGCAGCAGCAGTTTGCCGCGCCTGCTCACGCCAGTGATGACGCAGCCCTGCAAATCCTCGGGCCGCAAGCTCAAAGGATGCAGACTGGAATCGCGCAGCAGGGTTGCGCCCGTGATGACGCAGCCTTCCACATGGGGGCGCAGGGTGCGCGCCACTGTTTCAACTTCCGGCAATTCCGGCATGGTCATTCCTGTGTGTGGCTGATGGTGCGGTAAACGATTTCAGGGGAAGAACCTTCTGCCGAAAGCTCTTCCCCGTACCTGTTCGGCTCATGCCGCGCATCAAATCATGCCCGTCAGAGCGACCACAAAAATCTTGCGGCGCACAGGCTGCGCCGTGCCTAACTGTTTTCGGCCTTGTTTTCGCCAAGATAGATGTCCAGCAGCCCTTCGGGCGGATCAATGACCACTGCGGGAGCTTGCAGATCAAAACCCGCAATGAACTCCGGCCGCGCGGGAAAGAGCACTTCCTTGCCGTCGTCGGTCATGATGACCCACATTTCAAGGCCCGCAGGGTACTCAAAATGGTCGAGCCTGCCGATGCGGGCACCGTCCGGCAGCACCACATCGCAGCCGAGCAGGTCTTCCAGATAGACCTCATCGTCGTCAGGCTCCGGCAGATCCTCGCGCCGCACAAAAAGCTTGCAGCCGCGCAGGGCCTCTGCCGCCGTGCGGTCAGCCACGCCCTCAAGCAGGAGCAGGGGCCGCTCCTTGTGGCTGCGCACAGCCGCAATCTTGACACGGCGCGGCGCGTCCTTGCCCTTCTGTAGCCAGAGGGGGGTATCCAAAAGCAAGGGGGAGTCCGCATGCCAGTCGATGCAGATCTCCCCTTTGATGCCGTGGGGCCGCGCCAGCGTACCCATATGAATCCAGGTTTCCGTCATACTTCCAGTTCTGCCGGGTTTCCGGCGGGCTGAGGCGTAACTGCAATGCCAGGCATTGCAAAAGGCGGAACCGGGTTATTCCCATTCTCTGCTTCCTCAGGAAGCAGAACCATGGAAAGAACGCGGCGCTACTCCAGAATTTCCAGCACTGTGCGTTTTTTGCACTTGATGGAGGCGGCGCTCAGGATGGTGCGCATGGCCCTGGCCGTGCGCCCCTGCTTGCCGATAACCTTGCCCAGGTCTTCTTTGGCGACCTTGAGCTCAAGCACCGTGGTCTGCTCGCCTTCCACTTCGCTGACGTGCACTTCTTCGGGGTGATCCACCAGGGATTTGGCAATGTATTCTATCAGGGCCTTCATGTGTACCTCCAGTGGGGGTCAGCCAGTGGGCCTCGGGCGCGCCATGCGCGCCCCCGGCTCAAACGGGGCCTGCTTGCAGACCACCGCCGGTTCTGCTGAACCGGGACAGATATTGCCTGAGCTTTCCCAAAAAACAGCCAACAGCAAAGTTCTCCTTCAGGGCATGCCTGAAAGAGATTTGCCGTAGGCTCTGCGCTGCCGCAAAGATAAGCCCAATAAACTAGCCCAGGTGCTCTTTGATAAGAGCGCGCACGGTGTTGGTGGGCTCAGCGCCACGACCCAGCCATTCCTTGATCTTGGCGGCGTCAAGCTTCACTTCAGCCGGATTGACCATGGGATTGTAGTAGCCCAGGAATTCCAGCGGACGGCCATCACGACGGGTTTCGTCATTCGCGGCCACCACACGGTAGAAGGGGTGCTTTTTGCTGCCGAGGCGGGTCAATTTCAACTTTACTGCCATGAGTCCAACTCCCTTTGATTGATGTTATGTTAGCGTTGCGCCCGGGAAAGGGCAAGGGCGGGAAGCCCTGGCGCAAAGAGATTCATCGCCGCGCGTGGCGGCGCTCCTTGCCCCGTAAATATTGTTACTTTTTCTTGCGCTTGGGGCGCTCTTTTTTCTTGCGCTTTTTGGGCGCAGCCTTGGTTGCTCCAGCGCGTGCGCCGGGCATACCTTCCATGCCGGGCATTCCAGGCATTCCACCCATTCCCGGCATGCCGGGCATTCCGCCCATGCCGCCAAGATTGGGCATACCGCCAAGCCCCTTGGGCAGGTTCATGCCAGGAGGCATGCCGCGCATACGCGGCATGGCGGGCATTTTGGCGCCCTTGCCGCCCATCATGCCCTTCATCATCTGGCGCATCTGCTCAAACTGGCGCACAAGCTGGTTAACCTGGGCGACAGTAACGCCTGCGCCCTTTGCTATGCGCGCCCTGCGGCTGCCGTTGAGGATGTCGGGATTGCGGCGTTCAGCCATGGTCATGGAACTGATGATAGCCTCAGTGCGTGCCATTTCCTTTTCAGGCATGGCCCCGCTGGCCTCGGCCAGCTTGTCGCGCAAGCCGCCCATGCCGGGGATCATCTTAAGGATGCTGTCGAGCGAGCCGAGCTTTTTGATACGGCGCATCTGAGTGCGGAAATCTTCAAGGTCAAAGCTGGCCTTCTTCATCTTGAGGGCCAGTTCTTCGGCTTCTTCTGCGTTGATGGCGCTCTGCGCCTTTTCAACCAGGGTAAGCACGTCGCCCATGCCGAGGATGCGGCCAGCGATACGGTCGGGGTGGAAGACTTCCATCTCCGACAGTTTTTCGCCCATGCCCACAAACTTGACAGGCGCGCCCGTAACCGAGCGGATGGAGAGAGCCGCGCCGCCGCGCGCATCGCCGTCCATCTTGGTGAGCACCACGCCGGTAATGCCAAGGCGCTCGTTAAAGCTTTCGGCCACGGTCACGGCGTCCTGACCGGTCATGGCGTCGGCAACAAACAGGATTTCCTGCGGCTGCACGGCCTGCTTGATGGCGGCCAGCTCCTGCATGAGCGGCTCGTCCACATGCAGGCGGCCCGCGGTGTCAATCAGCAGTACGGTGGCTTGCTCTTCGCGGGCTTTTTCAAGCGCGGCCTTGGCAATATCCACGGGGTTCATGTCCACCGTGGAGGGGAAGCAAGGCATGTCGAGCTGCTTGGCCAGCACGGTCAGCTGGTCAATAGCAGCCGGGCGGTATACGTCGGCAGGCACAAGATAGGGGCGCAGCTTCTGCTTGCGCAAAATATTGGCGATCTTGCCCGCAGAGGTCGTTTTACCAGAACCCTGCAAGCCCACAAGCATGATGACCGCAGGTTCGCGCCCTTGCAGATTCAGCCCGGCGGTTTCGCCGCCAAGCAGCTGCACAAGTTCATCGTTAACAATCTTGATGACCTGCTGGGCAGGGCTCACGCCCTTGAGCACCTCTTGGCCCAGGCACTTTTCGCGCACGCTTTCCACAAAGTCTTTAACGACCTTGAAGTTGACGTCCGCCTCAAGCAGGGCAAGGCGCACCTCGCGCAGGCCAGCCTGCACATTTTCTTCGGTAAGCTGCCCGCGCCCGCTGAATGAGCGGAATACGCCTGAAAGTCTGTCGGAAAGGCTCTCGAACATGAAGTCCCCATTGCGCCGCAGCCTCTGCGGCGAAAAAATCGGCGCTCTCGCGCCCGCCCTGCGGCAGCCGCTGTTCACACAGTGCAGCCGCGCATTGGTCGAAGTGCTGATTCATAGGCTGTTTGATGCACCACGTCAAGCCTTAGACGCAGAATGCCCGCGCGAAGCCCGGCTTTTCAGAAGGCCGCCTGCTGAGCCGCACCATACAACACACGGCGGGCCTCTTGCAAATTTTCGCTAAAAGCAGTACGCCGCCAGCACTCCATTGAACAACGGCAGCGCGCCACGCCCTGCCCAATTCAATGCTACCAGCCGCTCCACTCTGTGGCATACTGCGGCATACTCAAGCGGATTGACGCAAAAACCAGTAGCCCAAGGGCGCAGCACCGCCCTGACATGCCTCTGATTTCTGGTCGCGCTGACTTTACCTTCACCCCAGCGGCGCAAATACCATTGCAGCTGACGCGCCCCGCCATGCGGGCCTTGCCCAGTCAGCACAAGCACCGCACGGACGTAAAGCGCGCCTTCATGCTTTAGCGCTGAAACCGCCACCGGCAGGAATATCCCGCGTACCCGCTGCCCCTTGAAACACAAGGGCTGGCGAGCGCTGCCATCATTGACATATGGGGCACAAGGGGATAGTCTTTTGGATTATAATTTGCATAATTATCACAGCCAATTACGAGGACGTCATGTTCACCAATCGCGGTAAGGCGCTGACCTTCGACGACATTTTGCTAGTCCCCGGCTTTTCGGACATCACCCCCGACGCCGTTGACATCTCCACCTGGCTCACCCCCGAAATTCCCCTGCGCATCCCCCTGCTCTCCGCCGCCATGGATACCGTGACCGAAGCGGCCATGGCCATTTCCATGGCCCGCATGGGCGGCATCGGCATCATTCATAAGAACATGCCTGTTGCGCGGCAGCGTCTTGAGGTGGAGAAGGTCAAGAAGAGCGAAAGCGGCATGATCCTTGACCCTGTGACCATTTCGCCCAACAACACAGTGCAGGAAGCCCTGGACCTCATGTCCGACTTCCGCGTGTCGGGCTTGCCCGTGGTTGAGAATGGCCGCCTGGTGGGCATTCTTACCAACCGCGATGTGCGCTTTGTGCAGGACGGCGCGGCAGTGCGCGTTTCTGAAGTGATGACCAGCACCAACCTCGTGACCGTGCCCATGGGTACCTCGCTTGAAGAATCCAAGCGTCACCTGCACGAACACCGCATCGAAAAGCTGCTGGTGGTGGACGAGGAAGGCCTCCTGCGCGGCCTCATCACCATGAAGGACATCGACAAAGTCCAGAAGTACCCCAACGCCTGCAAAGACTCCAACGGTCGCTTGCGCGTGGGTGCCGCCATCGGCATCGGGCGCGACTGCGAATCCCGTTCCGAGCAGCTGATCGAGGCTGGCGCGGATGTGCTCGTGCTCGACTCTGCCCACGGCCATTCGCTCAACGTGCTCAACGCCATCCGCATGGTCAAGGGCGCGTTCCCCAACTGCCAGCTCGTGGCAGGCAACGTCGCCACGTACGAAGGCGCCAAGGCCATTCTTGAAGCAGGCGCTGATTCCGTCAAAATCGGCATCGGACCCGGCTCCATCTGCACCACCCGCATTGTGGCTGGCGTGGGCGTGCCGCAGGTTACCGCCGTTATGGACGGCAGCCGCGCCGCGCGCGAGATGGACCGCTGCTGCATAGCTGACGGCGGCATCAAGTTCTCCGGCGATATCGTCAAGGCCCTTGTGGTGGGCGCGCACTCGGTGATGATCGGCTCCCTCTTTGCAGGCACCGAGGAAAGCCCCGGCGAAACCATTCTGTATCAGGGCCGTACCTACAAGATTTATCGCGGCATGGGTTCCATCGATGCCATGAAGGATGGCAGCTCTGACCGCTACTTCAGGAAAAGAGCAAGAAGCTCGTGCCTGAAGGCATTGTCGGCCGCGTGCCCTACCGTGGCCCGGTCATGGAAGCCGTGTACCAGCTCATGGGCGGCCTGCGCTCCGGCATGGGCTACGTGGGCGCCACAGCCTGAATGATCTTTTTGAAAACACCACCTTCTGCGAGATTTCACCGGCGGGCCTGCGCGAAAGCCATGTCCACGATGTTGTCATCACGAAGGAAGCGCCGAACTACCGCATCGAGAATTAGGCAAAAGCCGCGGCCAGCGGTCTTCTGCTCTCCGGCGGTATCAGATTTCGCCTGCTTTTCCGGCAACGTGCCGCTAAAGCACCAACCGGAAAAGCGGGCGCGTCTTTTTGGCGGAGGAAAAAACATCTCGTGGCGGCACATGCGGGAAGCGCAAGGGCGGGCAACGCCCCCCTTCCCCACCAGCCCCGGCAACGAAACCGTCGGCCCAGCGATCGTGAAAACGACCGGCGGACCGAACAGGCGAGAAGCCGGGCGCACACAAGCGGCGCACAGCAACAGGCCACGGCCAGCACTAGGCGAGGACACATATGCCCAGCAAAGTCATAATTATTGACTACGGCTCACAGGTTACCCAGCTCATCGCGCGCCGCGTGCGCGAAGCCGGGGTTTACTCCGAAATACATTCCTGCATCACCACCGCCGCTCAGGTGGCGGCAATGAAGCCTTCCGCCGTCATTCTTTCCGGTGGCCCCGCCAGCGTTGGCGAAGCCGATGCTCCGGTTCTTGACCCCGGTTTTCTTGAGCTTGGCGTGCCAGTGCTCGGCATCTGCTACGGCATGCAGCTGCTGGCCCAGAACCTTGGCGGCCAGCTCGCCCAGTCGCTCACGCGCGAATACGGTCCATCCGACCTTACCCTCACCGCGCCCTGCGCCCTGTGGGAAGGCATTGAATCCACCAGCCGCGTGTGGATGAGCCATGGCGACAAGGTGCTTGCACCGCCGCCAGGCTTTACCGTGACGGGCCGCACGCCGACTCTGGATGTGGCCGCCATGGCTGACGAAGCCCGCAAAATCTACGCCGTGCAGTTCCACCCCGAAGTGCACCACAGCGTGGACGGCGAGCGCATGCTGCGCAACTTCCTGTTCAAGGTTGCGGGTATCAAGCCCGACTGGACCATGTCCTCGTTTGTGGAGCGCGTGGTTGCCGAAATGGCCGAGCAGGTGGGCGACCGCCATGTGGTCTGCGCCCTTTCCGGCGGCATTGACTCCACCGTGGTGGCAGTGCTGCTCAACAAGGCCATCGGCAAGCGCCTGCACTGCATCTTTGTGGATAACGGCCTGCTGCGCCTTGGTGAAGGCGACGAAGTAGTCAGCTATCTGCGCGAACACTTTGACCTCAACCTCGACTTTGTGCAGGCGCAGGAGCGTTTTCTCTCCAAGCTTGCTGGCGTGGATGATCCCGAAAAGAAGCGCAAGATCATCGGTCACACCTTTATTGAAATTTTCGACGAAGAATCCAAAAAGCTGCCCCAGGTGGACTTTCTGGCGCAGGGCACCCTGTACCCTGACGTTATCGAATCCATCTCGCACAAGGGCCCGAGCGCCGTTATCAAAAGCCACCACAATGTGGGCGGCCTGCCCGATACCATGAAGCTCAAGCTCATCGAGCCCCTGCGCGAACTCTTCAAGGACGAAGTGCGCAAGGTCGCCGCAGAGCTTGGCATGCCCGACTCCATCGTATGGCGGCATCCCTTCCCCGGCCCCGGCCTCGCCATCCGCGTGCTTGGCGAAATCACAGACGAACGCCTCCAGATCTTGCGTCTGGCCGACAAGATCGTGCAGCAAGAACTGCGCGAATCCGGCTGGTACCGCAAGGTATGGCAGGGCTTTGCCGTGCTGCTGCCGCTCAAGACCGTTGGCGTCATGGGCGATGGCCGCACCTACGAGCATGTTATTGCCCTGCGCGTGGTTGACAGTGTGGACGCCATGACCGCTGACTGGGCGCGCCTGCCTGCGGAACTGATCGAGCGCATGTCGAGCCGCATCATCAACGAGGTCAAGGGCGTCAACCGCGTGGTGTACGACGTTTCTTCCAAGCCGCCGAGCACAATTGAGTGGGAATAAGGGGGCAGCATGTTCGGGATAGGAAGCACTGAACTTCTGGTCATCCTCGTGGTGGCCCTCATCGTACTTGGCCCCAAAAGCCTCGCCAACGTGTCGCGCACGCTGGGCAAGGCCATGGGCGAGTTCCGCCGCGTTTCCACAGACTTTCAGCGCACGCTGAATGCTGAGGCCGAGGAAGAGGAACAACGCAAGCGCAAGCAGGAAGCCGCCAGAGCGGCGAGAGAAGCTGCTGCCGCCGCCAAGGAAGCCCGCGCCGCCGAGATGGCCGCCGCTGCCGCTGCGGCAACCGAGGCTCAGCCTGCCGCAACGGCACAGACTGACAATATTCCGGCATCAGAGGCGGTTATTGACGCCACTGCTACCCGGTCTGCCGAAAATGCGGGACAGAACGCCGCAACGGCAACGGCCGAAACGGCGCAGCCCGAGGCACCCAAGGCCACGGTTGCGGACGCTCCTGTTGTTGAAGCTCCGGTTGCAGAAGGGGTCCCCGCCGCTGAGGCCAAAGCCGAGACGCAGCCTGTTGCGGGCACGGCAGCATCCGCCGAAGGGGCAGCCCCTGTTGCTCCGCCTGCTGGCAGCCCGCTGGCTGAAGCCCTTGCCAAAACAAAGGCCGAGGCAGAAGCCGCGGAAGCCAAGCTGGCCTCTGCCCCTACAGGCGCGCCCCAAGCCGCCGCCACCCCTGACAATGGCGGCAAGGCATGAGTGCGGATAAACCCTTGAGCCCCGAGGTGGTCGCATCCCCGTCTACCCCTGAGACCGCAGGGGAACATTCCGACCTCAACAAGACAAATGAAACCGCAGCGGAGCCGTCCCTTCAGGGGGCGGCCCCTGCGGATACGCCTGTAGACGCGGCAGAAGCATCTGCCGCGTCAGCACCCGAAGCCCCAGCCGCATCGGGCGTAGAAACTGCGCCCGAACATGTGGCAGAACCTTCGGAAGAACCCACTGCGGCACCTGCGCCAGAAACGACGCCGGAAACACAGGCTGACGGGCAGCCTCCTCTGCCCCCGGTTCCGCCAACAGACGTCGTGCAAAGCCCTGCGGCAGAGCCTGAAAATCTGCCCGTCCAGAGCGAAAGCACGCCTCCAGCCACGCCGGAAGACAACGTGGAGGAGGAAGAGGCCGACGACAGGCCCATGGGACTCATGGATCACCTTTCGGAACTGCGCGGTCGCCTTGTGCGCTGCTGCCTCGCCGTCATGGTGGGCTTTATCGCCTGCTGGGCCGTGGTTGATCCCATTTTTGACGCTCTTGTAGCCCCATTGCTGAGCGTCCTGCCTGATGGCTCGCACGCCATCTACACCACACTGCCCGAAGGCTTTTTCACCCGCATGCACATTGCCTGTGTGGCTGGCGTGTTTGTGAGCAGCCCTGCAATTTTCTATCAGGTGTGGGCCTTCATCGCTCCCGGTCTGTATGAAGAAGAAAAACGGAGCATTATACCCGTTGCCATAATGTCGGCCCTGTGCTTCGTCAGCGGCGGTGCCTTCTGTTACTTTGTGGTCTTTCCCAACGCCTTTGCATTCTTCATGAGCTACGCCACAGACTCCATTGTGGCCATGCCCAAGATCAGCGACTATCTGAGCTTTGTACTCAAGCTCATTCTCGCTTTTGGCCTGGTGTTTGAAATGCCGCTGTTTGCCTTCTTTCTGGCACGCATGGGCATTATCACGGCAGAACTCATGCGCCGCGTGCGGCGCTACGCCATCCTGGGCATCTTTATTGTGGCGGCCATCCTTTCTCCGCCCGACGTGGTTTCGCAGTTGCTCATGGCCGCACCCATGCTTGTTCTGTATGAAGTGAGCATCTTTGTGGCGGCTGGCTTTGGCAAAAAAGCTGCAAAAGATGATGAGTCCGAAGAAAAGCCCGAAGGCGAAGGCGATGAAACCGCCGATGTAGAGACAAAGCCGGGCAAGGATGAAAACACCTCGGAGAAGCCATGAGCGACACCGCCCCCAGAACTTCCACGCAAGAGCGTAAAAGCGCAGAAACCGACATCCGGCTTGAACTGAACATTGACGGTCAGGGCATTACGGACGTGAAGACAGGTTTTGGCCTGCTCGACCATATGTTGACGCTGACAGCTTTTTGGGCTGGTATGGATCTGCGCTTGGTGTGCGAAGGCGACATGGAAGTGGACGCCCACCACACCACAGAAGATGTGGGGCTGCTGCTCGGCAAGGCGCTGCTTGAAGCCCTTGGCGACAGGGCAGGCATTGCCCGCGTGGGCTATGGGCGCGTTCCCATGGACGAAGCTCTGGCAGAAACCACTGTTGATATCTCAGGCCGCCCCTGGCTTGAGTGGCGCGGCGGCGAACTGCTGCCCCCGGTTCTGGCCGGGGAAGAAAAAGACCTCTGGCGGGAATTTTACAAGGCATTTGCAAGCAGTGCACGTTGCAATCTGCATGTGGAGTTCCGCTATGGCCAGAACGGCCATCATCTGCTGGAATCGGCGGCCAAGGGGCTGGGGCTTGCCCTGGCCCAGGCAGTGCGCCGAAACGGCACAACCATCAGAAGCACAAAGGGAGGTCTTGATTGATGCAATCCCGACTTCGTATGCTGTTGCTGCCCGCGCTCTGCCTCATGCTGATCGCCTGCGCCTGCAGCCGCCGTCCCACAAGCACGGCGGACGTTCCCCGCGTTATTTCGCCTTCATATGTCATATCGGTTGCGCCCTTTACCCAGCCGATCAACGCAAGCCAGCTCATTACCGGGCGTATCCCTGAAGATCAGGGCCGCATTGCCGACGAGCAGCTGCCCTCGCTTGACCGTCGTTTCCGTAATGTGCTCACCACCGATTCCAAGCGTCAGTACAAGTATATTGACGCCATTGATCTGCCCAGGGATCTTACGCGCTTCCACAGTTCCGAGCAGCCGCAGGCGCTGCCGCTCTGGATTGCCTATGGCAAAAAACAGGGCGCGCAATTGCTGCTGGTGCCGCAGATTCTTGACTGGCACGAACGCCAGGGCTCCACGGCCGGTGTTACCGAGCCCGCCCATGTGCGTGTGGAATTTTTCCTCATCAACATCGCCAACGGCTCCATCATGTCGCGCTCCGTCTTTGAAGAAAAGCAGGAAGGCCTTGTGGACAATCTGATGAACGTCGGCACATTCTTCAAGCGGCGCGGCCAGTGGGTCACGGCTGAAGAACTGACCGAAGACGGCATGCGCAAAGCAGTAAAGGATATGGGTTTATGATTCTGTTTCCAGCCGTGGACATTCAGGACGGCAAGGCCGTGCGCCTCAAGCAGGGCCGCGCTCATGAAAGCACCGTCTTTGCCGAAGACCCCACAGACGCCGCCAAAGCCTGGGAAGCGCGAGGCGCTCAATGGCTGCACGTGGTTGATCTGGACGGAGCCTTTGACGGCGCGGCCAAAAGCCGCGAGATCGTGCGCCGCATCTGCACCGAGCTGTCCATTCCCGTGCAGCTTGGCGGCGGTATCCGCGACATGGCAACAGCCCAGGCCTACTTTGACGCGGGCGTTTCACGCCTGATTATCGGTACCCTGGCTCTGGAACAGCCCGAGCTTTTTGCCGAAATGTGCCGCGCCTTTCCTGGCCGCATCGGCGTTTCGCTGGATGCGGAAGGCGGCAAGCTCAAAACCCGTGGATGGGTTGCCGACACAGGCCTGACCGTTGACGGGGTCCTCCCCCGCCTGCTGGCCGACGGCGCTGCATTCATCATCTATACGGATATTGAGCGCGACGGCATGCAGTGCGGCGTTAACGTAGCGGCTCTGGAACATCTTTCGCGTCTTTCCACGGTGCCTGTCATTGCGGCGGGAGGCGTGGCTACGCTGGCGGATGTGCAGAAGCTCTACCCCCTCACCCGCACCACCAGCCTTGCGGGCGCTGTGAGCGGCAGGGCGCTGTACGAGGGCACCCTCAACCTTGAGGAAGCCAACGCCTGGATCGCCGCGCAATAGTCAGCATGCAATTGTTGATTCAAGGCGGGCCATACGGCCCGCCTTTTTTATAATGTATTTTCAGACTGTTCCGCCCGCACGGCGCAATCAGGGGAATGTCTGGAATATCCCGCAACAATGGGCATCGGGAACAGCCCGCGCATACGATAACCTTGACTCCTCCCACACGCGGCCTTATGATTTTGATATGTTATGCTTCAACTTTGCTTTTATGCCTCTTTTGCGCCCATGTGTTTCGGGCTTTCCTGAAGAACGCTACTGGCGCTCCCTGCTCTAGCATCTCTCGCTGCTTCCTCTGGTCATAGCCTTTGTTGTCCTTCAGCGATGAAGGATTGCCTTTTTATTTTCCGCGAGAGATTTCTATGCTTAGATCAAAACCGTATCATTGGTGCTGCCTCCTTGCCTCCGTATTTCTGGAGGTAGGCGGAACACTTGTCATGAAGCTGGCGCAGGGCTGGGATTTCCCCCACGCACAGGCTTTGGGGCTGATTGTCATGTGGCTGGCCATCGCCATGTCCTACTTTTTTTTGTCCAAGGCCGTTACGGGCATTCCAGTCGGCGTGACCTTTGCCTTCTGGGAAGGGCTGGGCCTGACCTGCATCACTCTGGGCAGCGTGCTTTTTCTGAACGAAGCCCTGACCTTGCGCCGCGCGCTGGGCCTGGCCTGCGTGCTGTCTGGCGCTTTGCTGGTCAATTACGGAACCGGGCACGGAACTGACCACAGATCTGGCCACGAAACTGGCGAAACCAGCCGCAAAAACGCCACGGCCAGCGGCAAGGCTGACGCCCACGGGCAGCGCGCGGAGCGACCCGCCATGACCGACAACAGCCTTGTTGCAGGGGGGAACAGATAATGGACATTTCAAACCTGTTCCATAATGCCGCCCTGCCGCTGGTTTTGCTGGCTGCCGCGCTGGATGTGGCCGCCAACATGCTGCTTGTGCGCTCCGAGAGCTTCCGCCGCCGCGCCGTGGGCATGCTGGCCCTTGCGCTGGTGGGGCTGGCTTTCTATTGCCTTTCACTGGCAGTTCATCATATGGATTTGGCCGTGGCTTACGCCATGTGGGGTGGTTTTGGCGTGCTTGGCACATCCCTTGGCGGCTGGCTGTTGCTGCGCCAAAAGCTCAACCCCAGCGCATTTGCAGGCATTGCCCTGCTTGTGTGCGGCATGGTCTTGCTGCACTCAAGCTGATCTCGGGCCGGATAGCTGTTTTCAGGAGAACGTATGAACAAAGGTTTTTGGGACTACCTGTCGCACTGGCAGAAGGTCTTTCCCCGCCGCCGCGCTGTCAACTGGCGCGAAGGCTGGCTGCAGAACGGCTATTGCCGCGACTGCCGCTATTGCTGCGGACCGCAGGACTCCAACGAGCTGTTCCCCATGGGCCTGCTGCCCGACCAGTTGCGCCCCGGTCTTGCCAATGACTTTTATCTGCTCAACAAGGATACGGCCTTTATGGACGGCAGGGGCTGCCGCTCGTGCACTAGCCAGGGTTGCCGCCTGCCCCGGCCCGAACGGCCGGTGGCCTGCGGGCTCTTCCCCTTTGTGCTGAATGCGGGCGAGCTCTATCTCTACCAGATATGCCCGGCATCGCTCTTTACGCCGCTGGCGCGCATGGCGGAACTGGGGCGCGAAGCCGCAGACTGGCTGGCAAAATTCAGCCAGCACGAACAGGAGCATATCGCCCTGAATCTGCCCGCAGAGGTGCTTACTGACCGTTACATCAAGCTGCACATCCGCGTGTACAATCCCACGGCCTGGATCTGAGGCAAAAGCAGAGCTGCCGCCGCGTACTGGTTGCTACTGACAGCACGCTACCATTCCGGCACAAAGGCGCTGCATCCATAATATTGAGGTATGCGCAGCACATCCCTGAGCGGCAGGGCCATGTAGTGGGCCAGCAGGCTGCCCAGAATACCTGCATGCGAAACCATAAGCAGTGTTGCGCCGGGATAAAGCCTGCGCCAGCGCGCCACAGCCGCAAGGGCGCGGCGCTGGGCCTGCATGAAACTTTCGCCCTGCGGGGGGCAAAAATGCGCCATGTCCTGCCCGCGTGCGGCATACGCACCGGGCCATGCACGCTCAATTTCCGCCTTGGTCATGCCCTGCCAGAGGCCAAGATCAATCTCGCGCAGGCCGGGTTCCACATGCTGGGGAGGCCGCCCGTGCGGCAATGCTTCCAGCAGGATGGCGGCAGTCTCCCGGCAGCGGTCAAGATCCGAGCAGATGACCGCCCCAAGCGCGCCCTGCACTTTCGGCATGAACTGCTGCGCCAAAAGGCGTATCTGTTCCCGACCCTCAGCGCTTAAGGGAATATCCCGCGCTCCTACCATGCGCCGCTCCGGATTTGGCGGCAACATGCCGTGCCGCACCAGCCAGATGCCGCTCATGCGACCTCACGCCGAACAGCATTGCTGCGCGCGGCATTGCAATTACGCACAAGGGCCCGTTCCGCCACAAGGGCAGATTCCTTGCCGATCTCATGGGCAATGCGCTCTTCCAGCGCCTTGACGCGGCCAAGCCGCCCCCGGATAGCCTCACAGGCCGGGGCATCCTGGGCATAGGCCTCCAGCTTGAGGCCAAACCGCCGCTGCACAGGCACAAAGTTGCCGCCGTAACAATATTTGTCTGCCAGATAGACCAGCTCGCGCTCAGTGACAGGCTCGTCCTCGGGCAAGGACAGGTCGCGGTGATCCTGCACCAGACGCGCCATCTCCGGCAGTTCCAGCCGCCGCAAAAATTCCCCTGCCGCCGCCTCATGCCTGGGCTGGCCTTTGCAGATATCGTGCAGCAACCCGCCAGCCAGCGCCAGGCGGGGATCCACCCCGGCATCATAGCCAGCGGCCTCGCGCGCATGGGCCAGAGCCTCGGCCAGGCAGCAGGCCACAGCCCCCACAGCCCGCGCATGGCGCAAGCCTTTTTCCGGCACATTGCACATGCGCAGCAGGCACCCAGCCTCCACAGGCGACAGAGTATGCCGCTCGCGGGCCAGCACGCGCAGGCGCGCATAATCATCGGGGGTATCCATATCTTCCAGAATCAGGGCGTCAGCCACAGGCACATGCCGCAAGGGCGCGCCTTCCAGCGCCCCGCGCAGTCCGTTTTGCCCTTGGTGCGCCAGAATAAGCGGTGCCAAAGACAAGGGGATCAGGGGAGGATGCCCCTCCTGCCCGTCAAATGTCGGCACAAGCACCGGCATGGGAGCGGCCTTGCCGCTCACGGCCAGCTCCGCGGCGCGGCCCGCCTCGTCCTGCGCGGCGGCGTCCATGAGGGCCTTGATGGTCAGGGGCCGCACCAGCGGCACATCCACAGGCTGCACAAAAAACGGCCCTTCAAAACCGCCTTTTACCAGCGACTCCACCCCAACCTGCACAGATGAAAACATTCCCCGCTGCGGGTCGGGATTGCGCACCGCGGTCAGCCCCAGCGCCAGAGCCTCTGCCTCCACGATTTCAGCATGGAAGCCGCTGACGATCACCACATTTTCCACGCCAAGCGAACGGTACAGATGAACCAGCCCCCTCATGGCGGAGCAACGCCCGCCTTCGGGCAGCGAAGGCAGGGAAAGCAGTGCCTTGGCTGCGCCCATGCGCGAAGCCATGCCTGCGGCAAGAATCAGAACGGCTGGTTTCATGTGCTTCCTTCTTCGCGTCACTGCGCTGGAAACAATGCTATTTTATGAAGTAGATACAATAGACCACATCGTCAGGCATGGCATCAGTCGCTAAAACCCCGCCCCTTGGCGGGCCGCACAATGCGCGGCGGCTGCCCTATTTTGCGCTCAATACGGCCACGCACTGGTCCAAGCCTGCGCAAGGGGCTGCCGCAGGCGCAAGGGGCAGGCAGCAGGCAGGCCACATCACCAGTTCGATATCGCACCAAGGGCATGGCTTGCCGCTGGAGCGTGGTAATGACAACCTCACCTTCCTCGCCTTGAGCCAATACTTTATGCCCTGAAATATCTACTATTTCTATCAGAACGTCCAGTTCCCGCACATGAAAGCCCTGATGCGCTGGGCATTCCACCGCGCAGCCGTAGGCTGTTTCAGTGAGGCCGTAGTGATCCAGAATTTCGCATTGCCATGCCCGGCGCAAGGCCAGACCAAGCGCATCATCCAGCGGCTCCGCGCTGGTGAGTATGCCCGCAAGCCCCTGTGGTCCCCGTTGGGAAAAGAGCTTCAGCAAAAGGGCCAGCTGCGCGGGCGCGGCCACGAGGCAGTGGGGTTTTGCCTGCTCCAGCCACTGGGCAAGGGCTTTGCCCGGCTCGCCGCCCTCCTCTGCGCAAGTGCCTGTATTTGCCGCTGGGATCGCGTGGACCTCCGGCGGTGGAGCCAGCACCTCCACTCCAGCCGCACTCAAAGCCTGCCGCAGCAGGTCGGCCACGCCGTCAGGCCGCTCCGCACCGGGCAACAGCACTGCCAGCCGCTGCCCTGCGCCCACAAGCTGGCGCATGCCCACGGCAAAAAAATCGCGCGTGCGGGCCAGATCCGCGTCCGTAAAGGCAAGCCGCTTGGGTAGCCCCGTGGTGCCTGACGTGTGCAGCGTGACCATACGCTGCACATCCCCTTGCGAAACGCATAAAAAATCACCCCAGTTGCGCAGATCTTCCGCAGTGGTGAAGGGCAGACGCTCCAGATCATCCACACTGGTTATATCCAGATCGCACTCCCGCAAATGCCTGGCATAAAACGCCCCGCGCTGGGCCTGCCGCAATATGCTGCGCAGCAGGGCCGCTTGCGCCGCCGCCAGCTTGCCGGGGAGTTCCCCGGCGCTACACGCCCTGCACTGACGGGCCAGCCAGCGATCAAGCGGGCAGGAGCCGAAACCTGTTATGGAAGGTTGATTCGCAGTATCTGTCACCAGGCGTCACCATACAGGCGCGTGCCGCCGCTGGCAGTGAGGTTGTGCAGACAAAAGGGAATCATGCGCCCGTCAGGCCGCACCACATGGATGCAGCAGCCACGCACCCGGTCAAGGTCGAGGCTCAGGGCATCCTGAAAGGCCATGGCCGAAAGCGTGAAACGTTGCTCTGCCCCGGCCTGAGCCAGAAAACGGCTGAAGCCATCCGGACTGGCCTTGCCGCCGGAGTTGCCGGAATCAGAGCCGGATGCGCCGCCGCAGGCGCACGCAGATTCTCCGCCGCCTTTGTCGCCCTTCCAGTGCAGGGCCACAAACTGTTTGGCCTTGCGCGCACCGTCCTCAGCGGGCGGAGGCACTTCCGCGCCAGCGGTTCCCGGTGCTGGTGAGCAGCACGACTGCCCCGCATCGGCCAGCCATTCCAGTGAAGGAGCGCCGTTCTTCCGCACCCTGCGGTACACAGCACTGAACGAACACAGCTCATTTTCGCATCCCGGCGGGTGCAGATGACTGGGGCTGACCATTTCCGGAGCCTGCCGGGCAAGCGCGCCCATGACTTCGGGCAGGGTCAGGCGCGGGGCTTCCTCCAGACTCCAGGGGTAGCGCCCAAAAAAGGCGGCTGGCTGCATGTGCAGACCCCGCACCGCAGGGCCAAGCTCCAGCGCCATGCGCAGCAGATCGCCCAGTTCGCCATCGTTTACGCCGTGCACAAGGGTTGCCACCAGTACCACACCAAGCCCGGCCTCTGCGCAGTTGCGCACGGCGCGGCGCTTGAAATCAAGGCACTCCCTGCCCCGCAGGCTCGTAAAGCTGCTCTCGCTCACGCCGTCCCATTGCAGATAGACGGAATCAAGCCCGGCCTCACGAAGCGCGCGGGCATAGCCCTGCTCGCGCGACAGACGCAGGCCGTTGGTATTGATCTGCACCAACCCAAAGCCGCGTTGCCGCGCCATAGCGATGATCTGCGGCAGGTCATGGCGCATGGTCGGCTCCCCGCCGGATATCTGCACGTTGCAGGGGCCGGACGCTCCCTTGAGCGTGTCCATCTGCGCGGCAATCACGCTCAGCGGCACGTCTGCGGCCGCTTTGGATGATTGGTTCGACATGGAACCAGCAGAAGCATAGCACACGGGGCAGGCCATGTCGCAGCGCATGGTGACCTCAAACAGACCTGTGCAGGTATGCTGGGCATGGGCCGGACAAAGGCCGCAGTCAAAAGGGCAGCCATCACGAATAGGCGTGTGAGGATTGGCCGGGTAGGAGGGGCTTTTGGGCCGCGACCATGCGCTAAAGGGCGGCGTGGCAACAGCGCCGGGCTTTGCTTCCCGCCATACGGGGACGCTGAACGTGCCGTGATCCGGGCAGGTTTTGCGCAGCACGACAGTGAGGGCATCCTTGACCGAGCGTTCATAGGTGGCCTCTACCCGGCGCAGGCACACGGGGCAAAGACTCTGGGTGCGGCGTAAGGTCATGCCTTTTCCGTCAGATCCAGCTCGTAACTCTGAACCAGTTCCATGATCTTTCCCCAGCATTCCGCCAGCAAATCACCGCAAGCCACAGGGTTTGGCTGCTCGCCCGCAGCGCCGGAAGTCGCGCCAAGCCCAGCCGCAATCTGCCCGCAACGCTGGCCGCCGTAAGCTTCCGTGCGGTCATAAAACCACGTGGCGTAATCATTGAGCAAGGGGGTGAGCATGGGGTGCGGGGTTTCATCTTCCGCCCCCTTGCCCGCGACCAGAGCCAGGGCGCAGGCCCCGCCTGTCAAGAGGCCACAGGGTCCGTCCGATTGACCGATGCCGTGGCACAGCCCCTGCGCGGCGCGCACAACGCCGGGGTTCTCTCTATCCTGAGCCTGCAACATGAGCAGAAGCAGCAACTGACTGCAACAATATCCCTGGTGCACCAGGGGCAGCAATTCCATCATCATGGGATTCATAGCGTCTCCTTTCGGGCAATCCAAAGACCGTATCCGTAAGCGCGCCACGCTTTGCCAGGGGCAGCGCCCCCGCATGCGCAGCCCTGGCTGCCGTGATTCGGCGAGGGCAGGGTTGCATCGTCGCCGTACCAGATCATGCGGGCGGCTAATTCCACCAGAGCGCGACTGTTGTCCTCAAAATGCAGCAAGTGCAGGCCCGCCGCTTCCACAAGCCCGCGCCAGACAGATTCAGGCCGCGCGCCAGCGAGGCACGAAGAACCCGGCGTGGCGTATCCCGCCGGGAGTGACTGAGCCGTTTCTGTTGTCGTCTGGCTGGATTGGGGCGAGTTCAAGTGTGCTGCGCTTGCATGACCGGAACAGGAACAAGCAGAACGGGAAGAGCCTGCACCAGAGCAGCCCTTGCTGCCGGGGCGTTCATAGCCTGGCCGCAGCATGAGGTCGCTGAGCACCACCACTCCGCCGGGGCGCAGGGTGCGGCGGGCGGCGCGCAAGGTCGCAAGAGGATCCTGCAGCAAGGACAGTACACACTCGCACACTATACAGTCGCAAACATCTGCAGCAAGCGGCGGGCACTCAAGGTCGGCCCGCACAAGGCGGCACCCATCACAGTGGGGCGCGGCGGCAGAGGGGGCGGCATGTTTGTCCAGCCCCACGGCGCGGAAGCCCATCTGCGTGAGCAACCGCAATGTCGCCCCTGCCCCGCTGCCAAGGTCAAGCACCAGCCCGCCGGGCGCAAGCAGGCCCGCAGAGGTGCACCACGCAAGCGCACGGCGCGTCAGCTCCACGCCGCCGGGACGCCACGCGTCGCCTGCTGCGCGGCGAAAATCCGGCCTTTCCCACAGTGCGTTCATTTATCTTCCAGCAGGGCTTCCACCTCAAGCATTTTACCCTCGGCCAGAGATTTGGGCACCTGCGTCAGCCCGCACTTGGGGCAACGCGGCAAAAACACGTCAAAGGCGCTGTTGAGATAAAAAACCGGAACCTTCACCTGCTCAAGGGCGACGCGGCAACGTCCGCACACCCACTGACCGCCGTCCGGCCCGTAGTTTGGTCCCATGCTCATGACTGTTCACCTCTCTGCCCGCCATTTTGCGCACCCAACATGTTGGGACGCTGCCCATCGGTGCAGCACTGGTGGCTGTTGATGACATCCGCAGCTTCCTGACCGCCGGAACCGGGCACCACCATACGGTGGCACCACGCATCATGCAGGACAAAGGCCTCGCCCTGCGCCTCGTATTCCACCCAGAAAGTCACTTTTCTGGGCCGCCATGAACCAAGACGATGCCCGTCATCCAGATTTTCAAACCGGTGGCCGCTGGCCTCGGCCCCCATAACGGCCCCTTCCACGTCTGAGAGCAGGATATGCCGCTCTTCCAGCCGCGCCAGCACCTCTGCCGCCACCAGCACCCTGCCCTTTCCCGTCTGCTCCGGCGTATCTGCAAGCAGGGTCTGTTGCCCGGCGGCGCTGCCATATTTTTCCAGCAATTTGCGGCGCAGGGCCGCCCTGTTGGCGCGGCGCGCCGAAAGGCCGGGGCCTTGGGCCGCGCCGGACTGCCCATTGCCTGACGCGGGCAGCAGCAGATCAAGCAGATGCCAGCATTCCTTGCCGCTGGCCGCCATGCGGTCACGGCACATGATGCACGAGGCAAGGCCGGGATGCTCAAGTTGTGCGGCCCGTTGATCGCTCATGGCGCGGGCGGTTTCCGGCTGGGCGCACCACACAAGGCCGCCGTAGCCGCAACAGGCAGTGGACGCGCCGGAAAGGCGTGGTTCTTCAATCTTTGCCCCGCATTTTCCAGCCAGACTGCGCACAGCGGCAAGCCAGGCCGCATCGTGCCGGGCGGTGCAGGGATCCTGAATGGAAAAAACCGAGGGCAGTGAATTGCCAGCAGCGGGAGCCTCAAAGGGCAAGCCGTCCAGCACTTCCCAGACGGAAACGGTCTGCGCTTCCGGCAGAGCCTCCCGCAGGGCCGCAAGGCAGGAAGAACAGGCCGCCATGATGCGCGGCTTGCCCAATCCTTCCCAGGCGGTGCGCAGTTTATCCGTATGCTCCCTGAACAGGGCCGTTCTTCCGGCCCAGCGCGCCGGAATGCCGCAACAGGAAAGCATGATGCCCACGCCGGATTTCAGGCCGTTGCCCAACTTTTCGCGCAGCAGATCATAAAGCGCCGCCGTTTGTTCCACGCGGGCCGCAGCCAACTGACAGCCGGGGAAGAACAGCCACTGCTCGCCAGCGTCCTGGGATTCGGCTGTTGACAGCAAGGGCGGCAGCACAAGGGCGCATTCCGGCCCGGAGGCGCTTTCCATATCTTCAAGGGCAAATTCGTGTGCCGTGGGCGGCATAAAACCGCGTTCCACCATGTCTTCCCTTGCGGAGAGGCACAGCTCGGCCATGGAAAAATTCTCCGGGCACAGCTCCTCGCACTGGCCGCACAGGGCGCAGCCGTTGATGAGAGCATTGGCCGTGTGCAGGCCCTTGACTATGGACGCGTTGTTATTGACCTGACGCGCGTAGAGGCGCGGATAGCCCTTGTATTTCTGCAAATACACGCATTCGCGCACGCAGATCATACACTGGCATTGCAGGCAGCGCTCCGCCTCGCGCGCTGATTCCTCCGCCGAGTAGAGCGGCTCGCCGCAAGCAGCTTGCGCGGCTGGTTCCACACGCGGCACGGGGCTTATGCCCGTCACATCGGTATGCAGCGGCCCCTGAGCCTTGTCCCGTGCGGCTGTGAGTGAAACGCCGCTGGTCACGCGCTCCATTGTCTGGGCGGCATGCCGCCCCTGCCCCGCCTGCCGGGAAGATGAGGCGAAAGCGTGACCTGTGGGGGTACGGCTGCGCCAGCCAGCGCAGCAGATATTGTCGCGCCAGAGCAGGGTTTCCGCATCCACCAGCGCTTCATCTGGTGCAAGACCAGGGGCAAGCTGCTGCACGGCATCGGCATCCACCAGCACTGCGTCATACTCCGCAGCCAGCTTTTCCAGCAGCGCGGCATCAAGATCGGCCTGCGTAAAACTGACCTTTTGGCGGCCAAG